>DCMG01000139.1:11024-38625 GCA_002321335.1 Bacteroidales bacterium UBA1628
GAGGTGCACATGCTGTCCACGGCCGCGTTCAACGCCTTCCTCAAGACGTTGGAGGAACCGCCGGCACACGCCATATTCATTCTTGCCACCACCGAGAAGCATAAGATTCTGCCGACGATCCTTTCCCGCTGCCAGACTTACGACTTCAACAGGATTTCGGTTCCTGACATTGTAAGCAACCTCAGGATGATAGCGGGGAAGGAGGGCGTGAATATTGACGATGAGTCCTTGCACGTGATAGCGCAGAAGGCTGACGGAGCGATGCGTGACGCGCTTACGATCTTTGACCAGACGGTGGCGTTCTGCGGGACTGACGTGAAGTACGAGGAGGTTTTGAAGAACCTCAATGTGCTTGACTATGACTATAGTTTCAATCTTGTGGACGCTTTCCTGTCCGGGGACTATGGCTCGGCCTTGCTGAAGTTTGACGAGATTCTTTCCAAAGGGTTCAACGCGCTTCATTTCTGTGCTGCGTTGAGTTCGCATTTCAGGGATCTGATGGTGACGAAGAACGGCGGTCTTGACGCTTTGCTTGAACTCCCTGACTCATTGAAGGCCAGGTACGTGGAGCAGGCTTCACGTTGCTCGCTGAAGTTTCTGTATGACGCTTTGTCCATCACTTCCGCTTGCGAGGCGGGTTATAAACAGGCTGTGAATCCGAGGCTTCACATTGAGTTCGCCTTGATGAAACTCAGTTTCTTGATGAAGGCTCCGGATGCTTCGCGGCCGGTGGTTGAGGCGGCGAAGGTTGCCGCGGGTGCCGTGCGTAAGGCGGAAACGGCCGGATCGGCCACAGAACCGGCTACGTCGGTCACTGAGCCTGTCGAAGTGGCCAAAGTCATAGGTGCTGGTGTCTTGTCTAATGTCACTTCGGCAGGCTCAGTGACCGAAACGACAGACAATGGTGGCTCGCCGGCCGTTGCGGAGGAGAGTCCCGCTCCGAGGGCGAGAAGGAAACCGGTCAAGGCTGGAGCGTCTTTGTCGCTCAATTCGATAATCGAGGAGGAAGAAAATAAGAAAGATGTCAAGGAAGCGTCGCCGATTGCTGATGTGACTCCTGAGGACGATGCCTTGCTTGCGGCCTGGAAGGCAATCCCGGCCGAGAACGCCTCAAGTCCAAGGCTCGCCAACACTCTTCAGAACGCCGAGGTCGGCATAGAGACGAAGGACGGCTACAAAATGCTGACGTTCAAGGTCAGCAATGCCGCTCAGGAGAAATGGATCCGTGAGAATCGTCTCATGGATTTGGAAGGAAATTTGCGGAAGAAGGTAGGCTCTTCAAGAATCCGTCTTGAAGTGGCTGTGCTGCCGGTTAAGGATAAAGGTGTGCAGCCTTACACCGATCAGGAAAAGGCCACCGTCCTGATGGGCCAGAACGGGGAGGTGCAGAACCTGGTCAAGGATTTTGGCCTTGAGACAAGATAGTGATTGACAATTAGATTATAGACAAGATGAAACTTCATTGCGAGAACCTCGTCAAGAAATATGGCATCAGAACCGTCGTGAAAGGCGTTTCTATGGAGATCAATCAGGGAGAGATCGTAGGCTTCCTCGGACCGAACGGAGCCGGAAAGACCACCAGTTTCTACATGATCACCGGACAGATTGTCCCGAACGGAGGACGTGTATTCCTCGATGACGAGGACATCACCGAACTTCCGATGTACAAAAGGGCTCAGAAGGGAGTCGGCTACCTGCCGCAGGAGGCTTCCGTGTTCCGCAAGATGTCTGTCGAGGACAACATCATGTCCGTGATGGAGATGTCGGACATGTCTAAGGCCGAGAGGCAGGAACGGCTTGAGGATCTGATCAATGAGTTCAACCTCTCGAAGGTTCGCAAGAGTCTTGGAATCCAATTGTCCGGAGGTGAGAGACGGCGTTGCGAGATTGCCCGCGCCCTTGCCATCGACCCGAAATTCATCCTGTTGGACGAGCCGTTCGCCGGTGTGGACCCTATTGCCGTGGAGGACATCCAGTTCATCATCGCGAAGCTGAAGTATAAAGACATCGGTGTCATCATCACCGACCACAATGTGGGCGAGACCCTGGCGATCACGGACCGCGCCTACCTGCTCTACGAGGGTACGATCCTCCAGCAAGGCACCCCGGAGTCCCTCGCCGCCGACGAGGATGTCCGCACCAAGTACCTCGGCTCAGGCTTCGTGCTGAAGAAGTCCGTCTCTGTCGAGCGCGCCAAAGCCGAACACGCCGCCCTTGAGGCCGCCCGCGCCGCCAAGGCCACGGCCGCTGCGGAGCCGGTAGCGATGGAAGAAGGCCAATCTATGTAATGAATATGATTGTGTAAAATAAAACCCGGAAGCCAAATGGCGACCGGGTTTATTTTATTGTTCGGATTCAGAGATCTCGGCCATGACCTTTTCGGCTTTGGCGTAGCCGTCGGCGGGGGCTTTCCACATCAGGGCGACCACCGCGGCGCCGACCAGACCGATTATCACGGAGACGAGGAACACGGAATCCCAGCCGAAACGATCGGCGAGGTAGCCGAAGGTCACACCGGAGATGGCGGTGCTGGCGTATCCGAATATCCCCAAGATGCCGTTGGCGGTGGCACAGGCGTGCTTTGTGGCCTGCTGTGAGGCTGATGTGCCGAGAAGAGCCTGCGGACCGTAGATGAAGAAACTTGACAGGCAGATGAATATGGCGGAGAGCCATGGCATTCCGGCAGGGGACTTCCAGAACAGGAAGAACGACAGTGTGGCGCCGACGGTGCAGATGAAGCAGGTCCTGTGCGCCCGGCTCTTCATGAACCTGTCAGTGAACCATCCTGCCAGCAACATTCCGGCGATGCCGCCGACCAACTCGGAGGCTGCCACAACAGTGCCGGCTGTGGAAATCTCCATTCCTTTGTACTGGGTCAGGAATGTCGCTCCCCAGTCAAGGATCGTGAACCGCACGACATAGATGCAGAAATTGGACACGGCCAGAATCCAGATGAACGGGTTGGCGAAGACCATTCTGTTGACGAAAGACTTGAAAGACTTTCCGGACATGTTGTCGGCAAGCGAGGTCTCGGTGGTTTTGTTTTCAGACTTCTCATCCTTGTCCATGTCCTCGATTTCAGGAAGCCCGACGGATGACGGAGTGTCCTTCAATGTGAAGAACAGAGCAACGGCGCCTACAAGGGCTATGGCGGCCGGGACAGCAAAGCAGAGCTGCCATGCGCTGTAGCCGTAATGCTTCAGGAGGAATCCGCATATCACGCTGATGAGACCGGCTCCGATGGAGTGTGAGGCATTCCAGATGGACTGTTTGGTGGCAAGTTCGGAAGGCCTGATCCAGTGACACATAAGGCTGATGCACGGAGGCACTCCCATTCCTTGGAAATAACCGTTGAGAACCCACAGGGTGCCGATGATGTACACCAGTGTCATCGTGGCCTTCCCCTCGGTGTCAAGCACGTTCATGAACGAGTTCATCGACGGACTGAAGCAGATGGCCAGATTGGTGACCGCTGACAGCACCAGACCAAGGGTCATAAGTTTCCTACGGCTGAACCTGTCGGCCAGAAAACCGTTGACGAAGCGCGAAATTCCATAGACGATGCCGTTCATGGTCAGGAATATACCCAACTGGATTTTGGATATTCCCAATTCAGCCTCAAGCGCCGGCATGACCACGCTGAAATGCTTTCTGACGAAATAGTACAGAGCGTAGCCTATCATCAATGTGATCAGGGTCCGCCACTGCCAGTAGTTATACTTCTTTTCTGTCTGCTTGTCCATTCCTTTATTAATTATGTCATAATCCGCATGCCTTGAAGAAGGGATGCGGCAATCAGACAAAGGTAGGTATTTTTCGTAAATATTCAATAATTGGGTGAAAAAGGCTATCTTTGTCAGAATTCCGCAACAGGCGGGATTTCATAATATGATGACACAAGAACAAAAAAAACGTTTCCAGTACTGGCAGTGGCGCACAATCATCGGGACGATGATCGGCTACTCGATTTTCTATCTTGTACGCAAGAATTTTTCCTTCGCGATTCCGGGGCTGACCGCTGAATATGGCATCACCAAGGCCACATTCGGTGCGATTCTCGCAATCGCGAGCTTCATTTATGGTGTGTCCAAGTTGGTGAACGGCTTTCTGGCCGACCGCCTCAATGGACGGTGGCATCTTGTCACAGGATTGTCAGTCAGTGCGTTCGTGAACATTCTGTTTGGAGCCGGCGCCATGATCTGCGCCTTCATGACGGGTATGTCCAACGGTCCGAAGTTCGTCCAGTATCTTGTGATTATGTTTGGCATCCTGTACGTGATCAACAATGTGTTCCAAGGTTGCGGATTCCCTCCATGCAACCGCCTGATCACCCACTGGGTACCACCTCACGAGCTGGCGACCAAGATGTCCATCTGGAACACTTCGCATTCTGTCGGTGCCTTTATCGCGGCTGTCCTCTGCGGTTACATCATGGGGCACACCGGCACGGATATGACAGCCGACCCCGAGATGCGCGCCCGCGTCGTTGAGAACACGGCCAATGTGACAGCTTCCATGGATCCTGCCGCCGCTCAAGCCTACGTCGACAGCACTCTGCACAACATCGGCGCTTGGCAATGGGCATTCTGGATTCCTGCCGCGATTGCCGTTTTGGGTGTGATTTTCATTATCGTCACGCTAAGGGACACCCCAAAGTCTGTCGGCCTTCCTGAACTTGAGGGAACCAAAGGGGAAGACTCCGAAGGAGGAGATGACAACAAGGAATTCAGGCAGTTCATCATAAACAAGGTGATCAAGAACCCTGTTGTCTGGGTTTTGGCTCTGGCGAACTTTTTTGTCTATATCGTTCGTCTGGCTGTGCTTGACTGGGGACCTTCTTTCCTTCAGGAGAGCCGAGGATTGTCTCCTGCGCTTTCCGCTTGGACTGTCGCTATTTTCGAGGCTTTCGGAGTGGTCGGGATGCTTGTGGCCGGAGTGGTCTCAGACAAGATCTTCCACAGCCGGGCTCAGAGAACCTGCGTTTTGTGTATGCTGGGCGTGACAGTGGCGGTAGCTGCTTTCTGTTTCCTTCCGGCATCAACCAATCCTGTTGTCCTGATGCTGGTGCTTGCAGTGGGTGGATTCTTCCTCTATGGCCCTCAGGCGCTCATCGGAGTAATCGCCTCCAATCAGGTGACCCGCCGCGGGGCTTCTTCCGCCAACGGAATCATCGGTTTCGTGTCTTACCTCAGCCCGATCATCTCAGGATTCGTGTTCGGCCACATCGCCGACAATCCTAAGTTCGGTTGGGAAGGAGTATTCAAGATCATGATCGTGGTCGCCATCCTTGGCCTTGTCACACTGCTGACCCTTTGGAACAAGAAGACCGACGGGTACGAGACCGGCGAGGAATAGGAAGAGGTTTCTGAATATTCATAAAAACATTCCGCCGCGAAGTTGTAATCCTTCACGGCGGTTTTTATATTCAATGGATATCTTTTACTTCGCGTCGAAGGCGAAGATGTGCGCCCGCTCGGCTCCCCATGTGGATGTCACCACGATGCGCAGATCCTTGGCCTTCACAGGCTCATTGAATTTGATGTGCCTCAGGCGGAGGTAGTTGTCGGTGTCTTCGTAGAGGGTGATCCATTCGTCTTTCACCTTTGCCTCTACCTTGAAGCCTTTGGCCATCATCTTAGGCATCTCGACACGCTCCGTTGTGGCCTCAAGCTTGCGCATTCTCTTGCTTCTGTACTTGAAATCAGAGTCGAAAATGATGCGTACTCCATTAAGTGTCACAGGCTTCTTCCAGCTGTAGACGATGCTCTCGTCACCAGGTGCGACCCAGACCCCGTTGTCCTCGCCGTCCCATTTGCGGTCGATTCCGTTGCGCAGAGGCAGATTGGCTTCGGCAGTGGTCGCGGACATCGTGAGTTCGGAAGGCTTTCTCCATCTGTAAGGCAGCATGCTATCGTCGTCCTCAAGCATGTCCTGAAGTTCGACGATGTGATCCTTACGGATTCCCGCAGGAGTGGTGCCATACTTGATCGCGAGAGCCGCTCCGGTTCCGGCAGCCTGTCCGAGGAGGGCGCAGGTGGACATCACTCTGGTAGAAGACAGTCCCATGTGGGTGGCGGAGATGTCACGTCCGGCGAACATCAAGTTAGGCACATTCACCGAATAGAGACAGTCGAACGGGATGCCGAAACGTTCCGGAGTGGTGTGCTCGACCGAGAATATTCCTTTTCTGTGGAAAGCGTCCGGGTGGTGGTTGTCAAGTGTCCATCCGCCATAGGCAATCACGTCAGGGAAATGTCCGCCTGACATGACATCGTTCTGGGTCAGGATGTGAGGGCCGATGTAGCGCGTGGACTCGCGCTTGCCAGGCAGCGAACCGATCCAGTCGAGGTCGTAGTTCTTGCAACGGCCGTCAGGATGGTTTTTCATATATTCCCACACACCGTAGGCGATGCGCTTGAGCTCGTACTGGATGTCGTTTGCGTCGAAGATTGTGTTCAGATTGCCGCCGAACTCGATCCACCAGAAGTTGTTGTCCTTCGGATAGGGCTTTTTGTAATTGAATTTCACGCCCGGAATCGTGGACTTCGGCTTGTCGTAGTTGAAGTCATCGTCCGTGAAATGGTAAGCCCATTCCGGAGCCGTGAACGGATGATCCTCATCGGTCTTGCGCAACTGAAGGAGTATGGAGTTGCCCATGGTCTTAGCGTCGCCTCCCTCGTCGAGGAATGTCTCGTCGAACTCGCCCGGCAGTTCGCGTCCGTGGCGGAATTCGGCTCCGGAAAGGCGTAGAATGCCGTCACCGGTGCAGTCGGCGAAGATGGTTCCCTTTATGAGGAACTTAGTGTAGGCGTTCACGTTCCAGGCCTTGATGGCGGCGATCCTGTCTCCGTCCATCACCACGTCCTCCACTGATGTGTTGAGGAGAAGCTTGATGTTCGGCTCCATCACCACGGTAGAGTAGATCGCGTCATCCCAAAGGGTGTAGCGGAGCAGCGGATTGAAGCGGAAGTTCCTGAGCTGCATCTCCTCCAGCAGTCCGGCCTCTGCGTTCTGGTCTCCCTTCGCTCCGACGATTCCCATCCGGATCTCACTGGAGGCGTTTCCTCCGAGGACAGGCCTGTCCTGCACGAGAATCACGGTCGCTCCGTGCCTTGCGGCGGCCACTGCGGCGCAGACTCCGGAAAGTCCACCACCGGCGACAACAATGTCTGCGCTAAGTTCTACATTCTTGATAGTCTGAGAGTTCTTCTCGGTGAGCATCCCTTGGGCGTGTATCCCTGTTGAGGTCAGTGGCATCAAAGCAGCCGCTAACGCCACGGCGAAGGTCCTTAGTGATTTTCTTGTCATTTTTTTTGTCAGTGTTATTTTCTTTCAAAATTAGCCAAAATATCGCTATGGGGCAATTTTTCCGCCGTTTTTCGTAACTTTGCATGATGGTTGACCGAAGTTGTCAATCGTTTTTAACTACAATAACGTGCCGACGGATTATGCGCCGGCGGAAAAGTCAAAGAAATAATGAAAACAGCGATTCAGTTTGGAGCGGGGAACATCGGCCGTGGATTCATCGGCGCCGTACTCTCAAAATCAGGTTATCAGGTAGTGTTCGCGGATGTCAACAAGGAAATTGTTGACAGAATCAATGCGGACGGGCAATATACCGTGCACATCAAAGATGTCGAGAGTGAGGATGTCCTCATCTCAGGGGTTTCTGCCGTTGATTCGTCAACGGACGCCGTGGTGGAGAAGATCAAGGAGGCTGATCTGATCACTACAGCCGTTGGACTCAGAATCCTTCAGTTCATCGCCCCGGCGATCGCCAAGGGAATCATCGCCCGCAAGGAGTCCGGCATCGAGGCTCCTCTGAACATCATAGCGTGCGAGAACGGACTTATGGCGTCCTCGCGACTCAAAGAAGCTGTCTATTCGCATCTTGACGAGGCACAGCAGGCTTGGTGCGCGGAGCACGTTGGCTTCCCTGATTGCTCGGTTGACCGCATCGTCCCTCCGGTAAGGAGTGAGAACCCTATAGATGTGGCTGTGGAGAGGTTCTACGAGTGGAATGTCGATGAGAGTGCTTTCGTCGGACCGGCGCCGAAAGTGGAGGGAATGAATATGGCGGACAACCTTCTGGCTTACATCGAGCGCAAGTTGTTCACCCTGAACACCGGTCATGCGATCACGGCCTATGTCGGAAAACTTAAAGGTCATACCACTATCCTTGAAAGCATCAGCGATCCTAAAGTCTACGAAACCGTCCATGCAGCCATGCAGCAGAGCGGCGAAGCCCTTGTGAAGCAGTTCGGTTTCGACCACGAGGCGCATTTCAAGTACATCGAGAAGATCATCAGACGTTTCCGCAATCCGTATCTTCAGGATGACGTGAACCGTGTTGGACGAGATCCTATGCGCAAACTCTCTCCGGATGACAGACTGATCAAGCCTGCCATGACCGCAAAGGGCTTCGGTCTTCCTTATGACAAGATTCTGCTCGGTGTCGGCGCTGCCCTGCATTTCGACAATCCTGAGGACCAGCAAAGCGTTCAGATGTTAGACCTGATCAAGGCCAAGGGGTTGGAGGCCGCTGTTTCCGAAATCACCGGAATCAAGGCCGGTGACCCGATGATCGCCGAGATTGTCAATGCTTACAAGGAGGTTGAAAGAATATAAAAGTGCGCCTTTGGCAATATATGGAACGCAGGTGAAATAGATTGCTTTTCGGGAATATTCAAGATGAAACGTATATTATCATTTTTGCTGCTGGCCGGCATCGCTGTTGCAGCCGCCGCACAGGTGAAGGTGAACTGTGGACCTTATCTTCAGAATGTCACAGAGAACAGCTTCACTGTGGTGTGGACCACGAACGGCCCGGCCGTCGGCTGGATTGAACTCGCCCCGAACGACGGGACTAATTTCTACAATGTCGAGAGACCTAAATATTTCGACCTCAGGGGGATGGGCAGAAAACCGATCGGCACCCTTCACAAGGTGACTGTCTCCGGCCTGAAACCTGGCACCACCTACAGGTACCGTGTGATGTGTCAGGGCGTGATCTCCGCTGAGAACAGAGCCAGAATCCTCTACGACGAGGGCTACGGGCTCGACCTCAAGAAAAGGCCTACGAAAGTGACCACCAAGGCTCTTGAATATGACAAGGTCAAGTTCGCTGTGGTGAATGACATGCACGAGCACGATTCCGTGATGCAGGTCCTTTTCAAGGATGCCAAGGGCAAGTACGACTTCGTCTGCTTCAACGGTGACATGACCTCTGCTGTGGACAGTGTGGCCGAGATCCGCATGCATTACATGAACACCGCGTCAAAGCTTTTCGCTTCAGACACTCCGCTCTATCTCTGCCGAGGCAACCACGAGTACAGAGGCAACGATGCAATCAAGTACCTCGACTATTACCAGACTTCTACCGGAAGGACATATTACACAGCTTCTTATGGCAAATATTTCTTTCTGTTCCTCGATTCCGGAGAGGACAAGGTTGACAGTGACATCAGGAATCTGAACATCATGATCACCGAGGATTACCTGAAGGAGGAGGCCGAATGGCTGAAAGGAGTCGTGGCGAGCGATGAATATAAAAACGCTGAGATGAGGATCGCGTTCTGCCATATTCCTCCGTCAGACAAGGGGTGGCACGGCAATGTGATGGTCAGCAAGTATTTCGTGCCGACTTTGAACGGTACTGGTCTTGACCTGATGCTCTGCGCTCATATTCATAAATACCGCTTCAACGAGGCGAACACCATCGGCGCTGATTTCCCTGTTCTCTGCAACGCCAACAGGCAGCGCATCGATGCCGTGGTTGACAAGGGCGGCATCCGTCTGGACTTCTTCGACGAGACGGGCGTCAAGATCAAGAGCATGAAGTTCGACAAGAAAAAGTAGTCCTGAATTATGCCGTGTGAATATTTTGTTAAACGCTCGTTAACAAAATTCAGGAGGGCAATAAGCAAAAAGAGAGGGTGGCCACTGATGTTCGGCCACCCTCTCTTTAGTTATGATATTCAGTAAATTATTTGATTCCGTACTTCTTGAGGATCTTTTTGATCGGCTTTTCGATTGATTTGGCCCAGAGGGTGTAGCCGTAGTCTGAAGGGTGGATTCCATCGACTGTGGCCTCGTGATCCTCTGACGTGGCGCAGGTTGTCTTGATGTAATAGACATTCTTGTACTTCTTCACGGCGATGTCCATCAGGCTATCGGCCATAGCGGTCTTGACACGCTCGTTGTTGTCCCTGTCGGTGTTGAAGTTGCGGTACTCGCGGTAGATGGTGCGCTGGAAGATCAGAGGAATGTCAGGATGAGCCTGTTGTATCTTCTCAATGAAAGGGAAGAGCCTTTCTTTGATCATCGGGGCTTCTGGGTTGGAGAATCCGTCGAACACGAGCGCGTCCACGTCAGCGGCGCAGAGCACATCGGCGAAATATGTCTGGAGTTTGCTGTTGCCCGAGCATCCGAGGCTGAGGAACTGAAGGCCGGTCATACGGCTCAGCTGGTCAGGATAGGACATTCCGGCTCTGGAAGTGCTGGTTCCGTGTGTGAAGCTTGAACCGAAAATTCCGATTCTGTGACGGAAAGGATTGTCGATCGCTTCGATGGTGGCGTTTTTCTCAGTTCCGATCTTGATCGAGGATTCCTCGCTGAATACAGGCAGGTAGAGAAGGCACTCATGCATGGCTCCGTCCATGTCCTTGATGAGAGTCACATTGTCATCAGGCTTGTTGTCCTTGGCGACTGCTGATGCGGCCCAGAGCCATTTGCCGTCTTTTTTGATGTAAAGGTCGTAGCCACGTGCGGAGAGTCCGCCCGTGTTGACAGGAAAACTTCTGTCCGCGTATTTGGTCTTGATGGTGATGACCTTTGAGTCGGTCTTGAATGCCACCGAGAGGCCGGCGGACATCCTGACCTGCTTGTTCTCGCTCTTTGTGAACCCTTTGAACTTCACCGTGTCAACCCTATGGTAAGGATTTGGTGTGTCCGGCATGAGCTTGCCGACCATTGTGAGGTCAGAGGCCTCTGTGAAGTTGTACTCCACCTTCTTGCTCTGTGCCGTCGCTGTCAGGACGGCCAGAGACAGCATCATCGCTGCGGTTAATCTTTTCATGATATTATTAAAAATTTTGGTTTTGTCTTCCAAAATAAGAACGTGTCGAATCTACTTGAGTGCCAAGATCCGCTCGGCGGTCCCGTCAGCCAGTCCCTTGGCCTCTCCGTCGGCGTATCCAGTCTCGAAGCCCTTGCGCTCGGCGAACACGAGCTGAGCCAGAATGTTCCTCTCGTTCATCTTGTCAATCTCGTATTTAAGTTTCTTCTCCTTGTCGAACGCCGCCACCTCGCAAGCCTCGGCGAGCCGCCTGGAGATCTCTCCGGCCTCCTCGATCCACTCCGGAATCTTTTGGAAGCCGCCGCTGTTCCTGAATATGTAGAACAGCCTGTCGGACTCCGTCACGCACTCCTCCAGCGTCTTGGTGAACAGCGCCAGCTCCACAAAGATAACACTAATTGTCTGATCCGCAACCATTCGGGTTGACGAACGGAGCGAGCTCTTGTTGCTTTCCTTTACGGTACATAGTCCAAATTTTGAATAAATATTTGAACCGCAATAATATGCACAATAAACGTAAATAATGAAAAGAAACATATGCAAATCATAAGAAAAAGAAATATTTTTTCTTTTGACCCTGCTTAGCGAACCGTAAGGTTAATTCTTGTTACCGAAGTATGTTGTGAAGTGACATAGTTGCCACAGACAGTACAGGAGAACGCCCTTTGCGGAACCAAACGAGCCCAAGCGCACGGTTTGTACAATAGAGAACTGTTTGCGGTACCAACTGAACGAGAACTATCTGGTTCTTTTGACAGACAGTGTTTCGTAAATCGCATAGAATCAATAGATAACATTCTGCATAGCGATATTCAGGAAGTCGAGAAGTTCTTCCGGCAAGAGCGAGACCATCGGCAGACATCACAGTCTCTGCCGCTGGCAAAAAGGAAAGGGGGTGACCTGTCGGCCATCCCCCCCCCTTTTTTGAATATCAGCGTGTTCGGATTATTTGCCGAAGACAGTTTTGATTACATGTACACCATCTGTGTAGTTTGTGGTTCCATGTACAAAATTAGCGAAGTTGCCTGCGTCAATTGTGGCTCCGTCAACGGTGCCGGATACTTTGACCGGGCTAGTTTCGCCAATAGTGATGTTCTTTGTCTTGCCGTTGAATTTGCCGATCACAAGACCTCTTGTAGCCTCGGCTCCTCCAGAAATCACACAATCTACTACGCAACCGTTTCCTGTGTTGTGGGCAGCATTGCCGATGTTTCCGATAAGACCTCCGATGCCATCGACGGCAGCCGTGGCAGTCACTTTTCCGAAAGCCTTGCAGTTCTCGATGGTGTTTCCTTGAGAGTGGAAACCGCAGAGGCTGCCGATAACGCTGGCCTTGTCGCCTGATTCGAAGATGACCTCACCTTCATTTGTGCAGTTGTCCATATTTCCGGTGCCTCCTTGAACACCACCAGCGCGGATTTTTACCGTTCCGCTTATGGTAATGTCACCTTTGTTGACACAGTCTTTCGTGCATGTGCTCTGCTTGGCTTCTTTTCCTGGCCATGCAACAATTCCGCCTGCTGCAGAGTTAGACTTGGATGCATCTGAGAACACGTTGATCGGGCCTTCGTTGGTACATCCTGTGATGTTTGACTTGATCTGCCCGGCTGCGAAGTAATCTCCTCCTGTGATGCCGCCGGCCAGAACAATCGCCTCATATCCGGACATGGCAGAACCGCTGCTTGAAGCAAGTTTTGCATAAACCTCGCCATAGTTGTGGCAATTGGTAATGTCACCGTTGGACGCTCCGACAATACCTCCGACATCCTGTCTCTTCACGCTTCCTGTGACTGAGTCAATAGATGTGTTCACAAGAGATACCTTGCCTCTGTTCACACAATTTGTCATCGCAAACTGTCCGTTTTCGTCATTGCCGCCATAAGCGACGAGACCACCTACAGAAGGTGCGCAGTTCTTCACATCAACAATGGTCGACGCACCGTTGACAAACGAGCAAGAAACACTTATCGTTCCTTCATTAGAGCAGTCTTTCATCGTTGCCTTGAGATATCCGGCGATACCGGCAACAGCCGCACCCTTCATTGAATTCTGCGCTGCCACCGTGATGTTGCCTGTATTGTGGCAGTTGGTGATGTTTGCGAGACCTTCAGCGACAAGGGCTCCGCAGATGACGGCATCGTCAAAGGACTCGGCACTCATCGTGATGTTTGCTTTGTTTGTCACGTTGGTGAACTCACCCTTGTTCCTTATGGCGATGATACCGAATTCAGAATCCGTCGGAGTGAATGAGCATGATGCGTCAATCACAAGATCCTTGACTGTTCCGACTTCTGTGAACAGAGGAGCGGTTCCTTTCCAGTTCTTGATGCTGTGGTTGTTACCGTTGAAGATTCCCGGGAATATGGCGCATGTCGGGATTGTTTTCCCTGCAAGGTCGATATCTGCGGTCAGGTTGACAACACTTGTGGCGTCTGCGGTGGTGAGTTCCTTACCGTTAAAGAGTTTGACGAACTCATCGGCTGTCGCTATGTCCTTAGGGAACGCAGCCTTTTCAAGTGTGGTGATGTCAAGTGTCTCGGAGTATTCGGATTCCTTGCCGTCCTTATTGAGAGACTTGGCTCTCACATTATACGCTGTCTTGTCCGTAAGGTCGGAAATCTTCAGGGCAGTCTCCTCAGTCTCGATTGCCGTCCAGTCAGAAGCGGAAGCAAGTTTGTATTCGACGGCATATTTGACGGCATTCACGCATGGATCCCATTTCAAGGTGATAGCATCCGCAAGCGGAGTCGCCGTAAGATTAGGAATGCCGACAAAATCAGGTTTTACGAAACCGTAGCCGAGCACAAGTTGAACAGGTTCGTTGTCTTGAGTGATATATACCCAGTCAGAGAATACGGATCTTGGATAGTTGGCTCTGACTCTGATATAGTACTGGCTGAATTTTTTCAGACCGGTGAAAGTCGTGGCGTTTTTGACTTTTACCTTTTCGTCGCTGTAGATGATTGTGTGAGAGACGCTATTGTCGTAGTTGTCACCATTGTTGAGCTCTGTGGTGAGTTGGACGGTAGTGCTGGTCGCCCCAGCCTCAATCATGCTGGCGTCGTCCCAGTAGACGGAAATGGATGTTTCTGATGAATTTTCTTCATCATAAGTGAATTCCTTCGGTGCCGGTTTGGATGAGTCAATGCCAAAGTGCTCTTCTTCTTCACATCCTATAAAAAGAGAAGAAGCCAAGGCTACGGCCGCGAGGGCTTTAATGGATTTCATATTGTTCTTTAGTGATTGTTAGTTGAAAACTGTAAATACTAAAATTAAGGCTATGCTTCTTAAGCACCCTTAACAACCATCAGAAGATGTAAGATGTCACTCGAAAGTGAACTTTATTTCAGTTTGCCGAGACAAAAATATTCAAGTTAAATGAAAAATGCAAGGTTGTGACTGATTTTTTCTGTACTTTTGTGAATCCATTCAATCGTTTTTAGGCGTAAGCCTGAAATTCACGGTTGAAGGTTACCTGATAGAATATCAGGGTGTATACGAACTTAAATATTTGTGTCAAATTATGAGGAATGTATTAAGGTCTTTATTTGTTATCATGCTGTCTGTGTGGACGATGGACTTGTCCGCACAGACTCAGACAGTGCAGTTTTTCGCCCATCGCGCAAGCCGTTTCGAGTATGACGAGAACACGCTCCCGGCATTCAAGGCTTGTTACGAACATGGTATAAGAGGCTTTGAGACCGACATCAGAATGAGCAAGGACGGACTGCTTGTTGTAAACCACGATGAGACGTTCGCCAGATTGACTCCATGCTCGGGTGCGGTGGAATCAATGACATCGGATGAAATCCGCAAGTTGACTACATTCCAAGGCAACAAGATTCTTTTCCTTGATGAGCTTGTGGGCTTCCTTTCAGATAAGGATGGCCTCTATGTTGAGTTTGAAATGAAGGTCAGCCCCGCGTCAAGTTATCCTGAGGATCGCCTTCGCGAGTATTGCGACAAACTCTACAAGGCGGTTATGGCCAAGAAGCCGGAGCATTCCACGTATCTGTTCACATCCAGCAGCCGGGATGCTTTGAATATGATGAGAAAACTTCATCCGGACGCTGATATGCTTATGATTTTCAGCAAGCCGGTTTGTGATGAGACCATCCAGATGGCAGAGGCGATGGGAATCAAACGGATTGGTTGCAACATGAACGGCACCACACGTTCCATGGTGAAGAAAGCGAAGGAGGCCGGTTTGGCTGTCTCCCTTTGGCCTTCGAGGACTCCAGAGGACATCATGCTGGGCGTGTATCTCGGTGCGGAGTATCTCTGCTGCGACAGGGCCATAGAGGTAAAGAGATTTCTGGACGAGAAAGCCCCGTTTGTGAAATACAAATAGTTTTTGCTAAAGGCGCACTAAAACAAAATCATAGACAGTTTAGTAGTACAATAATATTCATCATTAATTTTTAACATTGATGCGAGGATAAAAGAACCACAATAACCTTGTAAACCATTGGAAGTATTACCGAAGATTTCAGTTTGCCACAGAATCGTGAACCCTTTTCGGTTCAGGTAATTTTTTATTGAAATTTTATGACGATTAAAATGAATCACATAATAACCAGTTCTTCTTCTGAAAAGGGGAGGAGTAGACAATTATTATTGCTTACGAAAGGTTTGATGATGACCGTTATGGCGATTCTTTTGTTTTTGGTGCCTTCAGAAGTGTTCGCGCAGAAACTCACCATATCTGGTTTTGTCAAGGAAGCCGCAACCAATGAGCCAGTCCCAGGAGCGGTTGTAATGATTAAGGGCACATCAGTGGGCACATCTACTGACGCAAACGGAGCGTATACCATCAAAGCTGACGCCAATGCGGTTCTTGTCTGCCAGCTTTTCGGTTATAAGACCGTAGAAGTTAATGTCAGCAAAAGATCAAACGTGGATATTCTTCTTCAGGAAGACACTCAGATGCTTGACGCGACTGTTGTGGTCGGTTATGGTACACTCAAAAAGACTCAGCTTGTAGGCGCCGTCGAGAACTTGTCCGGAGAGGAACTTGAAGGCAGAACCAATTCCAACGTGACGAGGTCTCTTCAGGGACAGATCCCGGGATTGAACATCGTTCAGGCTGACGGTAAGCCTACCCATCAAGGATCTATTACCATCCGTGGTAACGGAACTTCATACCAGTCAAGGCAAAAGGTTGGTGGCAGCGCTAAGGGTGCGAAGCACTCGATCGGTCAGGGCAGCAGCGCCCTTGTCCTCATTGACGGTGTCGAGGGAGACCTGACGACCGTGAATCCTGAGGACATCGAGACTGTCGCTGTCCTTAAGGATGCTGCTTCCGCTGCGGTTTACGGCGCCAGAGGTGCTTTCGGTGTCATTCTTGTGACGACCAAGACCCCGAAAACCGACAAGATTTCCGTGAACTACAACGGCTCTGTCTCATTGAACAGAAGAAACATCATGTGGGAGGACGAACTTGTCACGGATGGCCTTCAGTGGCTCGATACCTTTGTTGAGTTCTTCAGGAATGACAAGCGTACTCCAACTTCAGCCGGTTCATTGCCGGGCAATGTCAATAACAGGTCCAATACCTATTCTGAGGCTTATCATGAGGAATTCCGCCGCCGTAAGACAGATCCTGCTTATGAGAATTACGGTAAGATTTATGGCGACGGAAAGGATGTAGGCTTCGGAAACAACTATGCTTACTATGGAAGCACCAACTGGCTTGACATGTTCTACAAGGACATGAACATGACACAGAACCATAACCTTAGCATCAATGGCGCGTCAGAGAAGGTGAGCTATGCCATCAGCGGACGCTACTATGGACAGGATGGCATCTACAAGCTTGGCAATGAGGATTTCAATCAGTTCAACCTTCGCGCCAAGGGCTCAATAAAGATTACCGATTGGTTGAAGTTGACCAATAACACATCTGTGTTCAAACGTAAGTATCACCAGCCGATGGTGTCCGGAGGCTCGCAGCCTCTACTCCGCCAGTTCGAGCATAGGGGACAACCTATCTATCCGGCTTTCAATGAGGATGGCACGCTTACATTCTACGGCGCTTCTTGTATGTACGGCGCGTTCGAGGACGGAAACACGTATCAGGAGAACAATAAACTTGATGTGATCACATCGACAACTCTTGATTTCGAACCGATCAAGAACGTCTTGAAATTCACAGGCGACTTTACGTACAAAGCCATCCGTTCAACTCAGGCAAGAGTCTCTTGCATCCAGAGTGGTTATAGCGCTCCGGGTGCTTTGGAGAACTACAACAGCTCCTCATATAAGTCAGATTGGCGTTTTAACACAGATTACATCTCCTCAAATATTGTCGGAACATACACTCCGAAACTTGGTGACAACCATGATCTGAATATTGTGGCTGGATGGAATCTTGAGAAGACGAATTATCGCCGTCTTTATCTTACCAGAAAGGACCTTTTGTATCCTTCCATCCCTTCATTTGAGCTTATGGCGTCTGACGAGTATGGTGTGGAAGACCGTGGCCACGACAAGAGCATGGTCGGCTTCTTCGGACGTGTGAACTACACTCTTCTCAACAGGTACATTGTCGAGGTTGCCGCACGTTATGATGGCTCTTCATTGTTCCCTTCATATTCACAGTGGGGTTTCTTCCCTTCAGCGTCTGTGGGCTGGAGATTGTCAGAGGAGCCTTGGATGGAATGGTCCAAGTCGTGGATGAATAATTTCAAACTTCGCGCGAATGTCGGCTCACTTGGTAACGCCACCATCGACCCTTACTCTTTCCTGGAGCTTATGGGTGTGTCAAAATCCTCAAAACTAATCAATGGGGAGAAAGTGCCTTATACAACAGCCGCTTCAATCATTCCAGATAATCTTACATGGGAGACCGTCACGACTTACGACGCGGGACTTGACGCTGATTTCTTGAAGAGCCGTCTCTCGATTTCGGCTGACTACTATGTTCGTGATGTCAAAGATATGTTCATTCAGGGACCGGATCTTCCTGAGGTGCTTGGTGATTCCACACCTAAGGGTAACTACGGCGCTATCCAGACAAAGGGTTGGGAAGCCACAATCGGCTGGAGAGACTCGTTCAAGCTCGCAGGCAAGGATTTTAATTATAACATCAAAGCCAGTGTATGGGATTCTCGCACTTGGGTGAAGACGTACTACAACATCAACGGTGACATCCTCAACTACTATGAGGGTAAGGAACTTGGAGAGATCTGGGGCTTCAGAACCGACGGGTACTTCCTCAGTAATGAAGAGGCCAACAATTGGGCGACAGATAAATTCCACAAGAACGGATCCAACTTCAGAGCGTATGCCGGTGACCTTAAATTCATAGACATCAACGGTGATGGAAAGATTGACTACGGCAAAGGTACTCTTGACGATCATGGCGATCTCGAGCGCATCGGCAACCAGAGCCCGCGTTACTATTTCGGTATCAATCTTGGCGCTAACTGGAACGGGATCGGCATCAGCGTATTCCTGCAGGGTGTAGGCAAGCGTGACTGGTATCCAAGCTGTGAGTCCGGCTTCTTCTGGGGAATGTACAACCGTCCTTATGGATACTTGCCTAAGATCCATACTCAAGATGCTGTGGAAGTTGATTACTCTACATCCAATTGGGTTGTCACCAATGCCGCAAGCAAGCCTTACTTCACACGTCAGGTGGCATACGCCGCGAACAGAAACGACGGTCCTCTTACATTCGAGAATGACTACTATATGCAGAATGCCGCTTATGTCAGGCTTAAAAACCTCACGGTTGACTACACTTTCCCAAGCAAACTGACAAAGAAGTTCAATGTGGAGAAACTCAAGGTCTACTTCTCCGGCGAGAACCTGCTGACATTCTCTCCGATATACAAGCACACCAAGATGTTTGACCCGGAGACTCTTGGCTTCGGAGATTCTGACTTCGGTGACAATGTTGGAGGTCTTAGCGGTGTTGGACAGGGATACACCTATCCGATGCTCAAGACATACACCTTCGGTCTGAACATTACTTTCTAATTTGAAGGAATATAAACTCTAATGAAATTTAATATGAAATCAAGTATAGCAGTTAAATTACTTTTGGGAGCCGCATCTGTTCTTGCGTTGTCTTCATGCAAGGATTTTCTCACGGCAGATCCGGTAAATAAAATCTCAGCCGAGAATTTCTTCAGGACTGAAAGTGATTTGAAGATATATTCCAATGGAATGATTGAGGCATATCGCCCAAGCGGAGAGACTATCGGCAAAGGCGATAATTATACGGATCTCATCTGCACTCAGACATCTACGGATTTTTATCGTCCTGGAATATGGAACTCTGTCAAGCAGAGTGGCTGGGCTGTCAGTGACTGGAAAGGCATCCGCAGGGCCAACAAGATGATAGAGGGCATCGAAAAGAACAGGAATCTCTTCAATGATGAGGTCGCCAATCATTATCTTGGTGTCGCCCGCTTCTGGAGAGCCTACTTCTACTTCTCTAAAGTGAAGACTTTCAGTGATGTCCCGTGGATTGACCATGTTGTCAGCGTTGACGATCCTATTCTTACCGCCGGCAGGGATGACCGTGAACTTGTGATGCACAATGTTCTTGAGGATTTGAAATTCGCAAGCGAGAACATGTCCGCCGATTTGAAGACTTATAGTGGCGTGATCAACAAATATGTCGCATTGGCGTTTATGTCAAGAGTTTGCTTGTATGAGGGGTCTTTCCGTAAGTACCATAAGGTAAACCCGGCGACAAACAACGCATGGTCAGGACAGTATGAGTCCTCTGAGGATTTCTTCAACGCCGCTGCCACTGCAGCCAAGTCGGTGATTGACTCCAAAGAGTTCTCTCTTGTAACCGGATCTCCTGTTTCGGTTGCCGATGGCAAGGAGGTGACTTCTTTGTATGACAACATTTGGAGGAGCACGGATTTCGGCAAATCCAGCGAGTCCATATGGACCGTGGAATATGAAGGTGGCGACCTGAATGTCTATAACGAGCTTACTTGGGTTGTGAACTCAAGTACATACGACCAGAAGGCCGCCCCGACAAAGAACCTTGTGCGTATGTTCCTGAATCTTGACGGAACACCTGCAAAGCCGGATGTGTCTGTGACGAAGGAGTTTGACAATAAGGATTGGCGTCTTTTCAACACTGTTCACGGTCCTGGACACTTGTACACGACCTTGGCAGGGGAATCCGTTCTTAAGAAACTGAACTTTACCTATACATTCAGCGGTTATCAGTTCAGGAAATGGAGCCAAGAGAAAGAGGAAAATTACTCTAAGGGTAAGAACGACAATGATGTCCCTATTCTGCGGTATGCCGAAGTGCTTTTGAACTACGCCGAGGCCAAGGCTGAGCTCGGTCAGATTGATGAGACCATCTGGAATGAGACTGTAGGTGAGCTCCGCAAGCGCGCAGGTGTCAAGAATGTTTATCCTGCTTCCGCCGGTTATGTCGAGGATGCTTGGCTGAAATCATACTACGGTGACCCTACTCTCTCAAACACCATGCTTGAGATCAGAAGAGAAAGAGTCACAGAGTTGATCTGTGAGAATCTCCGCTCTTCGGATCTCAGCCGTTGGGCTTGTCAGGATCTGATAGTGGACAGGGGTACAAACAACAGTGGTTGGATGGGTATCTATGTGACTGCCGATGAGTATAAAAACGGTATCCAGTTCAATGGTGAAACTTATAAGTTCAACGCATCTAAAGTCTCTCAATTTGCTTATAAAACCGGAACGTCAACCGCAGACCAGAACTTGACTCTTTCTGAGGGTGACCATGGATATCTTATTTACAATTACAAGCTTGAGTGGAATGACAGGGATTATGTCCGTCCTATTCCATCGACAGCCTTGACAAAGAATCCAAATCTCGGCCAGAATTATGGTTGGGAAGATTAAATCTTAAACTATTATACATGAATAAATTACGGCTTAAAAAGTGTTTATTCGGTCTAATGTCTGCAACAACCCTCATGCTGGGGGTTGTTGCTTGCGGTAAAAACGGGGCCGATGATCCTACGCCTGACAAACCGGATCCGAAGCCGACACCAGGAACGGAAACGGTGATCAATGGCACTTCGATTGAGTCCACAAATACCCTTGTCGGACTGATAACGGATTCCAAGACTGGAAAAGGCATCGCTGGCGTGCCAGTCTCTGATGGATATTCTTTCACAGAGACAGACGCCAATGGCGTTTACCAGTTCAAGGCGAACAGGTACTGCCGCAATGTGTACTATACGTTGCCGTCAGAATACAAGGTCGCGTTGGACAAAGAGACGAAACTTCCTTTGTTCTATTCCACATCGGCAATTTCCTACAACAGCCAGAACAGGAACGACTTTGTTTTGGAACCACTTGATTCTCCGGAGAAGAACTTCACTTATCTGGCCATTGGTGATCCTCAATGTAAGACAAACTCTGACATTGAAAGGTTCCGCACGGAGACATTGCCGGACATCAGGAATTTCATTTCGACTTCACAGGAGAATGGAAAGTATAAAAATGTGTACATCATGTCAATGGGTGACATCACATTTGACAACACCGTTCAGTGGAAGCCGATGCGTAATGTCATGTCGAAGTTTTCGGCCAACGGATCTGATTACATTCCATTTTATAATATGGTTGGTAATCATGACCATGACGCCTCTACAAACACTCAGTATGAATCGACTCAGAACTATGTCGATCTTTTCGGCCCCGTGGATTACTCGTTCAACAGAGGAGATGTTCATATCGTGGTGATGGACAATGTGCTTACCACAACCACCAATGGCAAGACCTGGGATTATGACGCCGGTATCACGAGTTCTCAATTGAAATGGTTGAAGGCGGATCTTGATCTGGTGAAGGACAAGCAGAACAAGATGATTCTGTTCTGTGCCCATATTCCTTTCAGGGGAGGAGCCAATAGTGGCGGTGCCTCTGTGAACAAGGATAAGAATTATGCCGAAGTTCTTAAACTTCTTACGGAATTCCACGAGGCGCATATTATGGTCGGGCATACCCATTATCCTCAAAACTGGATTCACTCTTCTTATATAACCAAGGGAGGCACACCTGTTTACGAACACGTTCATGGCGCGGCATGCGGAGCATGGTGGTCTTGCAATATGAATGTGAACGGTGCGCCTAACTGCTACAGTCTTTACGAGATTGAAGGGAACAGCATTAAGAATTGGGTTACTAAAGGCACGAAGAACGATGTTGACTATCAGATGCGTGTTTATAACGGCAGCCAGATTTATGGGGGTTCCGATGGTGTTCCGCCAGGAAAGTATCAGTACACGTGGTACAATGGCGGTAAAGGAGGAACCGCCAATATCACCGCCAAGGGTAATTCAAGTCTGAAAGGATCTTTTGTCGCAGCGATATGGAATGACGATGACAAGAACTGGAGGGTTGAGTTTTTCCAGAATGGCCAAAAGGTCGGTGACATGAAGAGAGTGCCGTCGAAAGTCCCTGATATATGTGTCGTCTCATATTATTTCAACAATTTGGGCAAGAACACGACGACATGGACGACCACAACCGCTCAGCATTATTGGTACATTGAAGCACCGGGTGGTGATCCGACCAAAGTGCAGAATTGGGAAGTCCGCGCGACTCAGACAATCCCGAGCAGCGGAGAGGTCAATGTCTATTCCTGCACGGATCTGCAGACAGATTATAGCGGATTCTAGAATCCATTCATAAGTATTAGGGAACGGGGATATTTCCCCGTTCTTTTTTGACTGCTGTTTGCTTAAAAAATAATTAATGATGCATATAAAAAGAACTATCATATTTTTGATTGTGGCGATGTCGCTCATGTTTACGTGTGCGGCCAATGCTATGAAACTGAACGGAACCCGCATCAGCAAGAACAATAATCTTTATGGTCTTGTCAAGGATTCCCGTACCGGGAAGGGGATTGCCGGCGTGCCGGTCACGGACGGCTACACTTTCACGGTGACGGACAAGAACGGGGTTTACCAGTTCACAGCCGATGAGAAGTGCCGGAATGTGTACTACACGCTTCCTGCTGAATACAAAGCGGCTCTCAATCCACAGTCAAAGCTGCCGCTGTTCTATTCCACGACTCCGATTGACCTGAATAAGCAGAACAGGAATGACTTCGTGCTGGACCCGCTTGACGCGCCCGAGATGGATTTCACACTGGTGATGATCGGCGACCCGCAGTGCAAGACGGACTCAGATGTGCACAGGTTCGAGACCGAGACTTTGCCGGATCTCAAAAGGTTCATGTCCGAGTCGCAGGCCAAGGGAAAGTACCTGAATGCATACGCTGTCACCCTCGGCGACCTGACATTTGACAACACGGTGCAGTGGGGGCCGATGCACAAGGCGCTCTCTGGATTCTCTTTGGATTCAGGGGAATATCTTCCGATTTACAACTGCATCGGTAATCACGATCATGACGCTTCCTGTCAGGATGACTACTCTGCCACTCAGAAATATGTGGATCTTTTCGGACCGACGGACTATTCGTTCAACAGAGGTGACGTTCACATCATCGTGATGGATGATGTGATTTGCACAGCCACTGACGGCAAGCATTGGAAATATGATGACGGCATCACGGACAAGCAGCTGGAGTGGCTCAAGTCAGATCTTGAGCTGGTTCAGGACAAGGCCGGCAAGATGGTTGTCCTCTGTACCCACATCCAGTTTCGTCACAGTGTGGACAAGAACGGCACAAAGCAAATCAAGAATATGATTGAGGCCATCTCATGTCTGACGGAGTTCCACGAGGCGCACCTCATGATCGGACACACCCACTATGCGCAGAATTATATTCATCATGACTATGTGACAAAGGGAGGATTTCCTGTGTACGAGCATATTCATGGAGCGGCGTGCGGAGCTTGGTGGACCTGCAACATGAACCTGGCCGGTGAGCCGAACGGGTACAGCGTCTATGAAGTCTCAGGGAACACGATGAAGAACTGGCTGGCGAAAGGCACCAACGAGTCGCCGGATTTCCAGATGCGCGTCTATGACGGCAACCAGATCTATGGCGGGACGGATGGCAAGCCGACCGGCAAGTATGAATATTCATGGACATCCGGCGGTGTCGGCCCTAAGAAAATCAAGGCAGAAGGCTTTCAAGGGCTTAAAGGTTGTTTTGTCGCAAGTGTCTGGAACAGCGATGAAGACAACTGGAAGGTCGAACTCTTTCAGGACGGAAAGAAGATCGGAGATCTGAAACGTGTCCCTTCCAAGATCAACGACATCTGTGTTGTCTCATTCTTCTACAATGAGTTGGAAAGAAAAACCGCGACATGGGCCAGAAATACCCCTCAGTACTATTGGTACATCGAGGCCCCGGGCGGAGACCCTACGCGGGTTCAGAACTGGGAGATCCGCGCCACCCAGACCATTCCGGGGAGCGGAGAGGTCAATGAATATAAATGCTCCACGCTTCAGACAGATTACTCTGGATTCCGAAACGTGGAGTAATATTAAGTGATTTCTCTCTTAGAAGTCTATGGCGTCACGCATTTGAGGGATGGTCTCGGAAAGGGCCATCCCTTTTCTGTAGATTCCTGCTGTTCCGCCTACGAATATGTCGGCTCCCATTCCGGCCATGAGATTTGCCCTCTCTTTGCTGACGCTTCCGTCAACGCTGATGAGGATGTCCTCACGTCTGTTTGCATCGAGAAACTTGCGCATCTCGGCGACCTTGTCCATGATGCCGTCCACCATCTTCGCTCCCGCGGCTCCGGGATGCACAAGCATCAGCGTGACCGTGTCAAGCACATCCAGATACTCTTTGATGGCATCCACACCGGTCTCCGGGTTCACCGCAAGGCCGAAGAGTCCTCCGTCCGCATGAACCTTGCCCGCCAGCGCGCGGTAATCCTTCTTGACCTCGATGTGAGGTGAGACTATGTCTCCTTTCCTGACCGTGAACTTGTTCATGATGAGTTCAGGATCCTCCACCATAAGGTGTACGTCAACCGGCATCGTGGTGATGGCCTGCATCGCTTTGATGAAATCCGGTCCGAAAGTGAGGTTCGGGACGAAATGTGCGTCCATCACGTCAACATGGAGCATATCTGCCCCGTTCTCTTCCAAAGTCTTGATGTCCTGCCCCAGATTCATCAGGTTGGAGCACATGACAGAGACGGAAATATATCTTTTGCGTTTCATCTTGTTTTGTTGTTATTCGTTTTCCATAAGAATTGGATTCTTCAGGTTACGCTGCTGAAGAATCCAATCTGCGATATTCATTGCTGAGGTTATTGGATGGTCCACTCTGCTCCGTCCTTGGTGTCCTTTACGGTGATGCCGAGGGCTTTGAGATGGTCTCGGATAGCGTCACTGGCCGCCCAGTCCTTTGCGGCCTTGGCCTTGGCACGCTCCTCCAGAACCATATCCATTAGACCTGAGACAATCTCCTGACCTTTGCCAGATTCCGCCGCGGCCTCGTCCTTGAGGCCAAGAACTCCGAACACGATGTCATCGAAAATCTGAAGCAGAGTCTCCATATCACCCTTGCTGAGTTTTAGTTCTCCAGCCTTGGCCGAGTTGATGAGCCGCACCGCATCGAAGATGTGAGACAACGCTATAGGCGTGTTGAGGTCATCGCAAAGCGCATCGTAGACAGCATTGAATATTCCTTTGACCTCCTCGGAAGTGGCCGGGCATGTGTCAGGCGCCGTGGCGGTGATGAACTCTCCATACTGCATCGCATCCGCCGGATCTCCTTCCGTTCCTTTCTCGGTGTCCGTGATTCCGGCAGTCGAAGCCAACGCGCGCAAATCCTTCGCGGCCTGCATAACCCTTTTCAAACCCTTCTCGGCTGCTTGAAGTGCCTCGTTGCTGAAGTCCAGCGTGCTGCGGTAGTGAGCCTGAAGGATGAAAAATCTAACCGTCATCGGGGAATATGCCTGAGCGAGCTTCTCGTGCTGTCCGCTGAAAAGCTGAGGCAGGGTGATGAAGTTGCCCAGAGACTTGCCCATCTTCTGGCCGTTGATTGTAATCATGTTGTTGTGCACCCAGTAGTGCACGCCCTGGGTGTGGCGGCTGGCCACATTCTGGGCGATTTCGCACTCGTGGTGCGGGAACATCAGATCCATTCCGCCACCATGGATGTCGAACTCGTTGCCGAGGTATTTCTCGCCCATCACGGAGCACTCCAGATGCCATCCAGGGAATCCCTCGCTCCATGGGCTCGGCCAGTGCATGATGTGCTCAGGCTCAGCCTTTTTCCAGAGCGCGAAGTCGTACGGAGCCTTTTTGTCGCTCTGTCCGTCCAGTTCTCTGGTGCCCTCGCGGGTGTCGTCCAGAGTACGTCCCGAAAGGATTCCGTAGTGATGATCCTTGTTGTATTTCTCCACGTCGAAGTACACGGAGCCGTTGGAGATGTAGGCGTAGCCCGCATCCAGAATCTTCTTGATTGTCTCGATCTGTTCGATGATGTGTCCAGACGCCCTCGGCTCGATTGATGGCGGAGCCACATTCAGCTGACGCATCGCCTCGTGGTAACGGAACGTGTAGGTCTGCACAACCTCCATAGGCTCAAGCTGCTCCAGCCTGGCCTTCTTGGAGATCTTGTCCTCTCCCTCGTCAGCGTCGTGCTCAAGGTGTCCCACGTCCGTGATGTTGCGCACATAGCGCACCTTGTAGCCCAGATGCCTGAGCAGTTTGAAAAGCACATCGTAAGTCACTCCCGGGCGGGCGTGGCCCAGATGGGCCTCCCCATAGACGGTCGGTCCGCAGACGTACATTCCCACGTGTCCCGGTTGTATCGGCTTGAAAAGCTCCTTATTGCGTGTAAGAGTATTTGTCAGAAATAAAGGTCTCATATTCAATGAATGTTATGGTTTAACCGAATCCCAAATGTAACCAAATTTCATGATATTTCCGAAACAATGAGAATTCTTTTATCTGAATATTCTTGGGCGGCTGGTGGCCTCTTTGTCAGGCTTTCCTGCCGGTCAGCCTTTCGAAGACCGTCTTGTAGGCGTCTCCGACGTGGCCGTAGTCCTTGCGGAAGCGGTCCTTGTCGAGGCGGGTGCCTGTGGCGATGTCCCAGAAGCGGGCACTGTCCGGGGTGATGTCATCGCTCATCACGAGCCGTCCGTCCGACAGATGCCCGAATTCTATCTTGAAGTCCACCAGCGTGATGCCGATCTCCTTGAACACCGGAGTCAGGATGCGGTTGACCTGCTTTGTCAATGAATATATCCGCTCAAGTTCTTCTTTGCTCACGAGGCCGAGGGCCACGGCGTGGTAGTCGTTGATGATCGGGTCGCAGAGGATGTCTGATTTGTAGCAGAGGTCGTAGACCGGCTCCTTCGGCATGATACCTTCCTCCAGTCCCAGCCTTTGTGCCATCGACCCCGCGATCACATTCCGCACGATAACCTCCATCGGGATCACCTTCGATTTCCAGCAAAGCTGCTCTGTGTCAGAAATCTGCTCGATGAAATGCGTCGGCACTCCGCCTTTCTGCAACAGTCTGGAGATCTCGCACGAAATCCCATTGCAGTACAGCCCCTTGTCCTTGATCACCGCCTTCTTGATCTTGTTGAAAGCCGTGATGTCATC
>DCMG01000043.1 GCA_002321335.1 Bacteroidales bacterium UBA1628
AGCACAAGAAGATCGTCATCGCTCACCTGCTTCTTCTTGTCCGCAAGTTTGAGGAACTCATCGTAGAAAGCGTCCAGTTTCTTGCCCTCCATCTTGATGCCAAGCACTTCCAGACGGTATTTAAGCGCGGCGTGGCCGCTTCTGGCCGTAAGCACGATGTCATTGTCGTCGATTCCAACGTCCTTAGGGTCGATAATCTCGTAGGTGGTCACATTCTTAAGAACACCGTCCTGATGGATGCCTGAGGAGTGCGCGAAGGCGTTGCGTCCGACGATGGCCTTGTTGGCCTGAACGGGCATATTCATAAGATTCGAGACCATCCGGCTGACAGGTGTGATCTTGGTTGTGTTGATGTTGGTGACCAGAGGGATGTCACTGTGACTTTTTATGATCATGGCGATCTCCTCCAGAGCCGTGTTGCCGGCGCGCTCCCCGACTCCGTTGATGGTGACTTCGCACTGGCGGGCCCCGGCAAGAAGACCGGACATGGTGTTGGCTGTCGCCATCCCAAGGTCGTTGTGGCAATGTGTGGAGATGATGGCCTTGTCAATCCCTTCCACGTTGTCAACAAGGTACTTGATCTTTGCGGCATACTCAGAAGGAAGGCAGTAGCCTGTCGTGTCGGGGATGTTCACAACGGTGGCACCGGCCTTTATGGCGGCCTCAACGACCCTCGCAAGATACTCATTGTCAGTGCGTCCAGCATCCTCAGCGTAAAACTCCACGTCCTCAACATATTTCTTGGCGTATTTCACTGCGCTCACAGCACGCTCAAGAATCTCCTCCCTAGTGGAGTTGAACTTGTACTTGATGTGGGAGTCGGATGTGCCGATGCCGGTGTGTATGCGTTTGTGCTTGGCGTATTTAAGGGCCTCGGCAGCGACATCAATGTCCTTCTGGACAGCGCGGGTCAGGGCACAGATTTTCGGCCATGTGACGGCTTTGGAAATCTCCACAACCGAGTTGAAATCCCCCGGACTGGAAATCGGGAAGCCTGCCTCGATGACATCCACTCCCAATTCTTCAAGCGCCTTGGCGACCTGGATTTTCTCCACAGTGTTGAGCTGGCACCCGGGCACCTGCTCGCCATCACGCAGGGTGGTGTCAAAAATGTAAATTCTGTCTGAATTCATGTGTGATATTTGTTAAGTTCGTAATCCAACACCTACTTATGTCTCTTCTCAAGTTCCTTTTCAAGGTCAGCGATGCCGTAGCCTTTGCCGACAAGAAGCACGAGAAGATGGTAAACCAGATCAGAGGCTTCGTAGATCATCCGCTCGTCGTCACCCTTTACAGCCTCGATGACGGTCTCTACCGCCTCCTCACCGACTTTCTGGGCCATTCTCGGAGTTCCGGCCTTGAAAAGAGACGTGGTGTAGGACTTCTCAGGCATCTGCTCGTGGCGGCCTTTGATCACGCTTTCCAGTTCACGGATGAAGCCCTGGCTTGTCGGAACAGCGCCACCCCAGCAAGTCTTCGTGCCTTTGTGGCAGGCCGGGCCGTCAGGGATCGCGCGCACGAGGAGGGTGTCTGAGTCACAGTCCACCGCGATGGAAACCAGATGCAAAAAGTTGCCGCTGGTCTCGCCTTTTGTCCAGAGAGTCTGGCGGGAGCGGCTGTAGAATGTCACAAGACCGCTGGTCTGGGTCTTTTCGAGAGCCTCAGCGTCCATGTAGCCGAGCATGAGGACCTGAAGGGTGTTCTGGTCCTGGACTATTGCCGGCACGAGGCCGTCTGAGCTAGTTTTAAGTGTTTTAAAATCAATCATATTCGTTAAAATTCATTTATATTCTTACAGTCACTCCGTGAGCGCGGAGGGTTCTTTTCAAATCAGGGATGGAGATTTCGCCGTAATGGAATATGCTCGCAGCGAGGGCGGCATCAGCATGGCCGACAGTCAGGACCTCCTCGATGTCGCTGACGCTTCCCGCTCCTCCTGAGGCGATCACGGGGATGGAAAGTTCCTCAGCGAGATGTGAATATGCCAGCACAGCGTAGCCGTTGCGCGTGCCGTCGTGGTCCATGGAGGTGAAGAGGATCTCTCCGGCACCGAGGTTCTGGACTTCTTTGGCCCATGAATATAATTCCTTGTCGGTCGGGGTTTTGCCGCCGTGGGTCATCACTTGCCAGTGAGTTTTGCCAACCGTCCTTGCGTCAATCGCCACGACAACAAACTGGGAGCCATAGCGCGAGGCAATCCGCGAAATGATCTCCGGATGCAGCACCGCGGCAGTGTTGACAGTAATCTTGTCCGCCCCGGCGTCCAGCAGCCTGGCCGCATCCTCGAACGAAGAGATTCCTCCACCCACAGTGAAAGGGATGTCAATCCGTTCCGCGATCCGTGAGACCAGATCCGTAAAGGTCCGGCGGCCCTCCGAAGACGCGCTGATGTCCAGATAGACCAGTTCATCGGCCCCCTGCCCAGAATAGAACGACCCCATCTCCACAGGGTCCCCGACCTCACGAAGTCCCTCGAAGTTGACGCCCTTGACGACCTGTCCGTTCTTGACATCAAGGCACGGTATAATTCTCTTTGCCAACATATTACCTGAATAAGTCCTCAAGTTTCACACGTCCCTCGTAGATAGCCTTCCCGACAATGGCAGAGCGAAGTCCGAACTTCTTCAGTTCGGTCAGATCTTCGTAGCTGGACACGCCTCCGCTCACGATGATCTCCACTTCCGGAAACTGTTGCTGAAGAGCGGAGTAGAACTCCAGATTGACTCCCTGCAACATCCCGTCCCGTGACACCTCCGTCACAATAGCCTGATGCACAAGGTCTTCAAAAGATTCCAAGGCCTGCACGGCAGACATCGGCACAGTCTCTTTCCAACCATGAGTCGCCACAAGGCCGTTCTTCAGATCAAGTCCAAGAATTATTCTGCCAGCATATTCCTCAAGCCATTTTTTGAATATCACAGGCTCGGTGAAAGCCACGCTCCCGCAGATGACATATTCAGCGCCGGCGTCCAGCACCGCCTTGAGGGACTCCTCCGACTTCACTCCCCCGCCGAACTCGACTTTCAGTCCGGTCTCACGGGTGATGTCCCTGAGCACGTCCAGATTCTTCGGACAGGACTCCTTCGCGCCCTCAAGATCCACAAGATGAAGCCTTGTGGCCCCGGCCCACTCAAAACTCTTCGCCATCTCCACAGGGTTGTCTGAATACACCTTCTCTTTCGCGTAGTCCCCTTGCGTGAGACGCACGCATCGGCCCCCGATGATGTCAATGGCCGGAATTATGTTAAAATTCTTCATGACTCTACTCTTACAAATGAGCAATCGCTTGTCACTCACAAACTTATCCAATAAATTATAATTCAATAAAATTCTTCAATATCTTCGCCCCGACGGCTCCGCTTTTCTCCGGATGAAACTGTGTCCCGAAGAAATTGTCTCGCTGAAGTGCACTGCTGAAACGGACACCCGCATATTCAGTCACGGCGGCAGTCTGTCCAATGAATATTTCAGGGCAGTAGGAGTGCACATAATAGACGAAAGAGTCTTCGGGAATATTCCTGAATAATGGTCCGCGCAGCCCGGAAATCGTGTCCCATCCGGTGTGAGGGATCTTGACTCCCGGTTCTTCCGGGAAACGGTGGACACGGGGTGCGAATATTCCCATGCACTCGACATTCCCTTCCTCGCTTGAGGAGCACATCAGCTGCAAACCGATGCATATTCCCAAAACCGGCTGGACCAAAGACTTGATGACAGGGATCAGGCCAGTGGATTCCAAAGATTTCATCGCTGAGGACGCCTCGCCCACTCCCGGAAGCACCACATGGTCGGCACGTTGAACCATTTCTTGGTCAGCGGTCAGCACATATTCCGCTCCAAGTCTTTTTAGAGCGTTCTCGACCGAGCGGATGTTGCCGGCCTTATAGTCAACTATCGCGATCATAACACACCTTTGCTTGAAGGTAACTCGTAAGGGAAAGGCGTCCTCGCCACAGCCATCCTCAGCGCCCTTGCGAACGCCTTGAAGATCGCCTCGGCCTTGTGATGCTCGTTCTCACCCTCGGCCCAGATGTGCAGGTTGCATTTGGCTCCGCAGCAGACAGACTGAAAGAAATGGCTGAACATCTCGGTCGGGACATCTCCGACTTTCTCGCGTTTGAACTCCGCGTTCCATTTGAAATCGATCCTGCCGCCGAAATCCATCAGGACGGCGGCGTCGCAGTCGTCCATCGGGAGGACGAAACCGTAGCGGGCTATGCCGAGTTTCTGGCCGAGGGCAGCGTGAATGGCCTCACCGAGGACTATGCCGACATCTTCAATCGTGTGGTGTTCATCGACTTGCAGATCGCCTTGGGCATTGATTGAGAGGGAGACGCCTCCATGGTTCGGGATCTGCTCCAGCATGTGGTCGAAGAACGGGAGGCCGGTGGAGATGTCTGCAGATCGGTTCACTTCGGCAAGTTCTGCTGACGGACACTGAGTTTTGTCGAAGTGTCTGGACAAGTCGGTGCGCTTCGACAAGCTCAGCGACCGATCGTAAGGATCAATGTTCAGTTCCAGAACAATTTTGGTCTCCTTGGTGCAACGGGTTATCCGGACATGGCGTTCGCCAAAGATTTCCATGCCTGTTCGGTGCGCTTCGACAGGCTCAGCGACCGAGAATAGTGACTCAGCGACCAAACCACGATGGTCACTGAGCAAACCACAACGGTCACTGAGCTTGTCGAAGTGACCGGACGTTCCAAGCAGCCGAAGCAGCCGGTCATTCTCCACCGTAGTGCCAACCGTGATGCGAAGACACCCCTCGCACCCCGGAACCTTGGAACGGTTCCTCACAATCACCCCACCCGCAAGCAACCTCTCATAAACCACATCCGGAGCATCAAACCTCACCAGCAGAAAGTTAGCGTCGCTTGAATATATTCCCTTGACTTCCGGACACTTGACCAGTTCCTTCTCAAGCCGGAACCTCTGCCCCACAATCTCAGCCACCGCCTTGTCTTTCGCGTCAGCGTCCAATTTGGCCAGCGCCATCTTCTGAGCCACCACATTGATGTTGTACGGGTACTTGACCTTGGACATCAACGAAATCACCTCTGGATCAGCTATCGCCACCCCGATTCGTAGCCCAGCCATGCCCCAAGCCTTGGAAAGCGTCTGAAGCACAATCAGATTGGGGTATCTGTCAATCAAAGAGACCAGCGATGGCCTGAGCGAAAAGTCAATGTAGGCCTCGTCAAGAATCACCATCCCGCCGAATCTTTCAAGAATATCCTCGATCTGCTTCACTGGGAAGGAATTCCCTGTAGGATTGTTCGGGGAGCAGATGAACATCAGTCTGGTCTTCGAGTCGGATGCGGAAAGCATGGCTTCCGTGTCCATCGAGAAATCGCTTTTGAGTTGAACCTTGCGGAACTCCACGTCATTCATCGCGGCCGCCACCTCGTACATTCCGTAACTTGGGGCAATCGACACGACATTGCTTTCTCCGGGAACGCAGAACACCCTGTAGACCAGATCTATGGCCTCGTCGCTACCGTTGCCCAAAAACAAGCGCTCAGCGTCAAGGGCTTTGATTCCAGCGATTTTGGCCTTCAGGGCTTTCTGGTGGGGATCGGGGTAGCGGTTGATGCCGTTGTTGTAGGGGTTCTCGTTGGCGTCAAGGAAGATCTCGGGGCGACTCGAGCCGCAGTCATCCCGGGCTGTGGAGTAGGGTTCAAGGCCTAAGATGGTTGGTCTTACGAGTTTAAGTACATCGTCTATCTTCATAGTAAATCATTTTTCAAATTTGGAAGTCGCTTCGATACTTCGGCACTTCGACAAGCTCTGTGACCGAAGTTTAGCGACCGTGCTCACCAACCGAATCGGAGAGCCGGACCTCAACGGCAGCGGCATGGGCATCAAGACCTTCAGCGAGAGCCATAGTGCGGACAGTGTCACCTAGGCCTGCCAGCCCATCACGCGACAACTCCTGAATCGTCATCTTCCTCATGAAAGCATCCAGATTCAATCCGCTGAAAGAGTGCGCCCAACCACTCGTCGGAAGGGTGTGATTGGTGCCAGAAGCATAGTCCCCCGCACTTTCTGGAGAATAATTGCCGATGAATATGCTTCCGGCAGCAACGATCCTGTCGGCAACGTCCCACGGATCCGCCATGGAGACGATCAGATGCTCGGGAGCATATTCATTAGCGAAATCAACCACTTCATCCCGTTCCCGCAAGACAACTATCCGGCTATTTTCCAACGCCTTGGCGATGATTTCCCCACGCTTGAGCCTTGCACTCTGCCTTGCTATGGACTCCGCCACCGCATCCGCTATCGCCTCCGAGGTGCAGACCAGAACCGACTGACTGTCCGGCCCGTGTTCAGACTGCGACAGAAAGTCAGCGGCGACGTAATCCGGAACGGCTGTCTCATCCGCCAGAACCATCACCTCCGAAGGACCGGCAGGCATGTCGATGGCCGTGACAGACAGCCCGACCATCTGCTTGGCTTTCATCACATAGCGGTTTCCGGGTCCGAAGATCTTGTCACATTTGGCAATCGTTTCTGTTCCGTAAGCCATCGCCGCTATAGCCTGCGCACCACCGATTTTGAATATATTCCTGACACCACACACAGAAGCGGCATAGACAATGGTCTTGTTTGCCTTTCCGTCTTTGCCGGGAGGCGTGCAAAGGACAATCTCCTGACAGCCAGCGACCTGCGCGGGGATGGCCAGCATCAGCACGGTCGAGAACAAAGGTGCGCGGCCTCCGGGGACATAAAGGCCAACCCTGCGGATCGGCACGGCCTTCTGCATGCATGTCACACCCGGCGAGGTCTCAACCTTGACAACCTCCGGCATCTGCGCCTCATGAAATTTCTTGATGTTTGAATATGCCTGTACGATGGCTTCATTCAATTCTTGCGGAACCGAAGCGGCTGCCTCTTCGATCTTTTTTTCGCTGATTCTCAGAGCTTCAGCCGAAGAGAACTCCACGCCATCGTACCTTGATTCCAAGTCCAGAAGGGCTTCATCGCCTTTTGTACGGACATATTCAAGAGTGGAGCTGACACTAGTCTCTATGTCTTTGTCGCTTTCGCCGGCCCTGGCTGTTAAATTTGGCCATTCGGTCCGTGGAGGGGTTATGTATTTGTTTGTCATAATGATAAGTTCGTTATTGTCACTTCTATTGTTTGTAAGTGTATAATCCGAGTCGTACATAGAAAAAATGAATAAATATGCAGCACTATAAAACCATCTTCTCCACGGAAAGCACTAGAATCCCCTCCGCACCAATCTCCTTCAGACTCTCGATCTTCTCCCACAAAACACTCTCGTCCACAACTGAATGCAGCGAAGACCAACCGCTCTGGGCAAGCGGCAGGACTGTAGGGCTTCTCATCGCTGGAACTATCCGTATAGCCTCCTCAATCCTGTCATTCGGAATGTTCATCAGAAGATACTTCTTTCCTCTGCTGTCTCTGACAGCGTTGAACCGAAACTTAATCTGTTCCAGAAGTTTAGACTTGTCCTCGTACAGATTGCCGCCAGAGATGAGCACCGCCTCGGAGAACACAACTTTCTCCACTTCCTTCAAACCGTTGCTGACCAAGGTTCCGCCCGAAGACACTATGTCGAAGATCGCATCGCTCATCCCGACCGTTGGGGCTATCTCAACAGAGCCGGCGATAACGTTGATTTTCGCTCTTATCCCATTATCTTTCAGAAACTTGCTCAAAATATTAGGATAAGACGTGGCAATCCGTTTGCCGCTGAAATACTCAAGTCCAGGATATTCCTCAGCCTTGGGAATGGCCAACGAGATCCGGCATTCTCCGAATCCAAGACGGTCCACAATCTCCACAGACTCTCCCCTCTCGCACACCTCGTTGTAACCCACTATTCCCAAATCCGCCACCCCTTGTGCCACAGCCTGCGGGATGTCATCATCCCGCAGGTAGAGGATCTCCACGGGGAAACTGCTGGACCTTGACAGGAATTTTCGCTTGCTGTCATCCACCTCGATTCCGGCCTCACGCATCAGTGCAAGACTTTCATCACTTAATCGGCCTTTGGCCTGAATTGCGATTCTTAACATTTGTCGTTCGTTTTATAAAAAAAGACCCGCAACCTACACGGAAGCGAGCCTTGACTAAATATCCCTCAAAGTATCAGATACCCACGACAAACTCACCCCCGGATGAAGCGGTGATGAAAATGTAGGTGGATATGATTAAACTGTCTCATACAATCTGTTCAATGCGACAAATATCGGAAAAATATTCTAAAAAGCAAGATAAATTGACAAAATATTCATCTTCCCAAATATCTTTTAAAATGAATATTTCACGACACCCAGGACTCTGTGATTAAATATCAAATGAGCCTGAGAGTTGGCAAGCCCCTTGGCGTTCATGGATTTAATGTCACCATAACTTACGCCTGTGCAATTATATTCAAGGGCAAAGGTAAGCCTTTCAAGATTGTAAGCCACAGCGGGAGCCAAGCGAGCCATGTAACGTATGTTCTTGAAACCGCCGTCAAAGTAATAGATGTAGCCTGTCTTTGCGGCTCCGGTTTCGCCATCAGTGATCAATTCATGTCCAGAGCCCAATGCCGTCATTCCACCGGCGAACAAGAGGAACTGCCACTGACTGCCATAACTGGCTGAAGCGAACCCTGTGACGGATCGCAGAGGAGTGTACTTGTACTTATACGCATCTGACTTGTCATAGACCGCATACCCTCCCATGAGCCTGAGATGATCTCCTCCTGAAGCCAGAACAGCCTTTGCGTTGACTTTAAACAACCCTTTGCTGAACTCTATATAAGCCATTGGGCTGATCATGGAAATGCGGTCTTTGACTTTGGTGCCGACATCGTGATAATATGTCAAATCAGTTGTGCGCCAACGGGGAACCAGACTTATGAAATCAGCCCCTACCCTGGCCTTGATATACTTTGAGGAATATGTCAGGCCGGCGTACAATTCCGGTACAAGGCCATATTTGACATAGTCCGCCGAAGGTCCTTGCGGTCCAGTCGGCATGAATTCCATCGGATAAAGGAATCCAGCCGTGAATGAGAAACGCTTCAGGAAGTCTGTCTCGAACATCAGTTGAGGGCTTCTCGCATAAGGATTGAAAGGGGATCCGGCCTCATAACCGACACTATATGGCATATCTAAGGACATAGGATGCCATGCTTGTCCGACCTTTACGGACATGGACTTGAAATAGTCTCCGAGATCATTCCAATTGAATTTGAGATAGGCTTCCCTTAGATGCAGCGATGCGGAACCGCTTGTCGTCAAGTAGAAATCCGTCTCAAGTTTTCCAGTGACATTGAATGATCCATACCGGAATCCTGTAAGATTGACTCCAAGACGTGTCGTGATGGCGGACATCTTGATGGAAGGATTATACCAGATGTCGTTGCCTTCCAGATTAATCTCCTTGTCGTAAGGAACATAATAAAACAAGTCTTCAGTGTCGGCCTTGGAGTCACGAGCGTCGAAAATGGCGCTCGTGCGGAAAAAGCCGTATGGTTCCAAATGATTGGTGAGTTTGATCTGATGGCTTTGAGCCACAGCAGGTAATGCTGCAATCGACATGGCGACAGCCGACGCCAACATTGGGATTATTTTCTTCATAGCATCAATTTTTTCCGCTCAAGGCCGACTACCGCCTTGACTTGTCATACATTAAAAACTAGAAAGTGAACTTTACCAGAGCCTGAACACGGTGGTTGGTGATCCAGTGAAGGTTGTCCTCGGCAAGGCCGTTGACACCGATGTACTTAACACCCTCAACCGTCTTGTAATCACCATACTGAACGCTTGTGAGCTCATATTCCAGACCAATCGCGAACTTACCGATGTTGTGGATCACAGTCGGGGTGAGCCTGTACATCTGGTTCATGTTCGAGAAGCTGTTCTTGCTGAAATAGAGGTTTGAAGCCAATGCATAAAGCTTGCCGTCGGTGTCCTTGTGCATTTCTCCTTCACCCGTATAAAGGTCGCTTTTCGTTCCGAAATTCTTCACATAACCTGCGAAAAGAATCCACTGGGTCTTCTTACCGTACATAAAGCTGGCCCACGTCGAGGAGTTACGCGTCGGAGTATAGTCAAAACTACCGTCAGTATTCTTTGCTGAGATTCCGTAGCCTCCGTTGAGGTTGAAATGCTCGCCCGCCTCGGCGAAGACGGTCTTGACTTTGGCCGAGAACAGGCCACTCTTATACTGTCCGAAGAAGAAAGGAGTGAGGGTTGTTATGCGGTCATCGACCTTGACAGAACCATTGTTTACTCTCGGCTTAATTGAAAGCATATTCACTCCAGCTCTTAGGAGAAGGTTATCTTTCTTGTAGTTCAATCCAAGATAGATTTCCGGAGTGCAGGCATCCTTGATGTAGTTGGCGGAAGCTCCGGAAGGGCCGGCGGAAACGTACTGCATCTGCCAAATTGCGGATCCGGTCAATGAGAGGGCATCATTGAACTTATAGTCCAACTTGACCTGTGGGGTGCGGCTGAATGGACCGAAAGGGGCACCGGTGTTGAGAGAGAAGACGTCCGGCATATCAGCCGCCATCGGATGCCAAGCCTGACCGGCAGTGACAAGCCAGTCGTTCTTTCCGACAGTGACGTAGGCCTGACGGAGACGGAGGACAGCAGTGCCAGTGGCACCGCTAAGGCCATTGTAAAAGTCGGTCTCGATCTTGGCGCCGAACTTCAGTCCATTATATTCATAGCCTGTCACATTGAGTCCGACTCTGGAAGTGATGGCGGCGAAGCGGAAAGAGCCTTGCTCGTTCAAATCAACGTCACCCTTCTTGTTCTCATCCTTTGGAAGATAATAAAAGAGATCCTCTGTTCCGGCGACGCTCTCACGTGTGTCGAAAGCATAGTAATTGCGGATGAATCCGTAGAGACTGACCTTTGGAGTTGTCTCCTGCGCCGCAAGAGTGGCGCACATCGCCAGAGCTGCAAGTGAAGTGAAAATTCTGTTCATTTTAATAACTACTAACTATTTTTTAAGCATTGGGAAGCTGCCTTGGTTCCTTTTCCAAAACAGCTTCCCTAATATTACGATATAATTATTGAGCGAACGGGAATATCTTGGTGAGCCAGAAGAATCCGAAGATGAATCCGACTACACCTATGATGATGCCAATCTTCGCCATATCCTTGGTCTCGACAAGTCCGGTGGAGGCCGCGATGGCGTTCGGAGGTGTGGAGATCGGGAAAAGCATGGCGATAGAAGCGCACACAGCTATGAATATGATCATGGCCTGGGTTCCGCCCATAGCAACGAATGCGGTGTTGTTGGCCGCAGCGGGATCGGCCATACCCTCAGCGACAACGATAAGGATCGGGATAAGCAGAGCCGCGGTGGCGGAGTTGCTGATGAAGTTCGAGAGGAAGTAGCAAACCAAACCGGCTACAACCAAAACCAGAATCACAGACATCGAACCGAACGGAATCGCTGTGATTAGGACCTTGGCGAGACCAGTGTCCTGAAGGAGATAGCCGAGGGCGAATCCTCCGGCCACGAGCCAGAGCACAGACCAGTTGATTTCCTTGATCTCTTCCTTTCCGAAGAGACCGGTTGCAGTGAAGACTCCCAATGGGATCAGAGCCACGACATTGGAGCTGATGTGGTGGAGTTGCTCGGTGGCCCAGAGGAGAATCGTAATGATGAATGTGGCCCAAACCACTTTGCTCTTCCAATCCTTCTTCTTGTCGTTCGCGGGAATCTCAAGCACGAGCTTCTGGGTCTTGAACGGGAAGAAAACGAGGAGAAGAACCCATGCAAGGAGAATCATAATGATCACGTAAGGTATCATATGAATGCACCAGTCTCCGAAAGAGACATCGATTCCGGCCTGCTCAAGGTAACCCTTCGCCGTGGCATTAGGAGGGGTTCCGATAGGGGTTCCGATACCGCCAAGGTTGGCGGCGACAGGAATCGAGAGAGCGAGACCGATCTTTCCCTTGTCATCGCTTGGAAGCTTAGAGAGCACAGGGGCGAGGAATGCCAGCATCATGGCCGCGGTGGCGGTGTTGCTCATGAACATCGAGAACACAGAGATGATGACAAGGAATCCGAGGAGCACCATCTTAGGCTTTGTTCCGAATATGCTGAGCAATGATTTTGCGAGAGTCACGTCAAGTCCGAATCTTTCAGCCATGA
>DCMG01000046.1:0-12822 GCA_002321335.1 Bacteroidales bacterium UBA1628
TATCATAATCATAAGAACAAAATGTGGTTCCCGCTGCTGATAATGCCTATAGCCAGCGGAATCTTGTAACTTTTACCCATATTCCGTTAAATATTGCGGTGTTTTGCTGTGCTGCACATTAAAGCATCTTTCAGCTAATATGACTTGCGTGGAGGGTAATAGCTGAGAATCAGAGAATATGATAATTCCCTTCAGCCGATGCAACTGAAGGGAGTCTACGATTGTATTCATTTGTAACAAGTTAGGCATCACGGCTGTTTTGTGGTTGCTTAGACCGAATCTATAGTCGTTGGATGCCGCCTTGGATATCGGTGTAAAACCGCTACTTGCGCTGGGCTTCGTAGTCGGCCTTGACTTGCTCAAGGAGTTTGTCCGCTTTGGCGTAGCCGTCGGCGGGGGCTTTCCAGATGATGGCGAAGAGGATCACACCGACGATGCCCAGAGCGATGGCTACCTCGAAGACCGAGTTCCAGCCGAACTTGTCGGCGAGGGCTCCGAAGACGAGGCCGGAGATGGCGGTGCTGGCGTAGCCGAGGATGCCGGCCATTCCGTTGGCTGAGGAGGCGACACGTTTGGTGGCCTGGTTGGACAGGCATATTCCTATAAGAGCCTGAGGCATGTAGATGAAGAAGCTGGCCATTATGATCAGGGCCACTGATAGGCCTCCCATCTCCTTAGGAGTGAGCCAGAAGAGGATGAAACAGGCTGTTGCGCTGGCCAGGCCTATGAGGCAGGTTCTGTGGGCCTTGCTGCCGAAGAACTTGTCCGTTGCCCAACCGGCCAGAAGGGTTCCGACGATGCCGAGCACCTCGGTGATGCCCACCACTGTCGAGGCCGTCTGGATGCTGAGGCCTCTGTCCTGAGTCAGGAAGGTGGCTCCCCAGTCCAGAATCGTGAAACGGATAATGTAGATGAAGAAGTTGGATGTCGCGAGAATCCAGACGATAGGGTTCTTGAACACCATCTCCTTGACGAATCTCTTGTAGGCGAAATCGGTGAACTCCTTAGGCTCCGTGACGACCTCCTTTGCCGGAGCGTTGTCGTCAATCTCTTCAGGATCAGGCAGGCCGACTGATGCCGGGGTGTCTTTAAGACCGAAGAGTACCAGAACAGCACCGGCCATGGCGAGGAGTGCAGGGACGAAGAAGCACCACTGCCAGGCGGAGTAGGAGAAGTGGTTCAGGATGAAGGTGCCGCAGAGGAACGCCACAAGGCTGGCTCCGATGGAGTGCGAGCTGTTCCAGATGGCCTGCTTGGTGGCAAGCTCGGAAGGCTTGATCCAATGGGCCATAAGGCTTCCGCATGGAGGAAATCCCATCCCTTGAGTGTAACCATTTATCAGCCAAAGGCTTCCGATGAATGCGACCATCCCCATTGTGGCCTTGCCCTCACCGTCCATGAAATTGAAAAGGCCATTCATCTCAGGACTGAGGCCTATGAATATATTCACGAGAGCGGAGAGGAAAAGTCCCGCTGCCATCATCTTCTTGCGGCTGACGCGGTCGGCGATGAAGCCGTTGATGAACCTTGAGAGGCCGTAGATGATTCCGTGCAGGGTCAGGAACAGGCCAAGTTTGACCTTGCTGATTCCAAGCTCCGCCTCAAGGGCCGGCATCGTGATGCTGAAGTTCTTCCTTACGAAATAGAATAGGGCGTAGCCGATCATCAGGATGATGAGGGTTCTCCACTGCCAGTAGTTGTACTTCTTCTTGATTGATTGATCCATTATTTAGCGTTTTTAAAAACGGGGGACACAAAGATACAAAAAACGGCATTCTTAATGAAGAAATTGTTATTTTTGTAAAATATGACTACGCTGTTCGGTCGCTGATCTTGTCGAAGCGCACCGGGCACTGAAACGACCGGTTGGTTCGACAGGCTCACCAACCATCTAGGCGGTCCCTGAGCCTGTCGAAGGGACTGGGCAATGAAGGAATTAATTATCAATGAATATGACAGAAAACTATAACAAAACCCTCTCTCCGGGGCAGAAGGCCAAGCTCCGCCGAATCAAGCATTTGGCCCTAGACATGGATGGCACCATCTACATGGAGAACAACATCTTTCCTTTCACCGTCGAGGTGCTCGACACAATGAAAAGGAACGGGGTGGGATATTCATTCCTCACCAACAATCCAACGAAGTCGGTGGAGGATTACCTCAAGAAACTCGCCGGAATGGGGATTCCCGCCGATGAGGGTAACATGTACACGACCCCGATCGCCACGATAGACTACATCAAGAAGAATTTCCCTAACGTGAGGAAGCTCTTCATGTTGGGCACTCCGAGCATGATCGGTCAGTTTGAGAAAGCCGGGTTCATTTCCTGCGCCGACGATCCCGATGACGTTCCTGATATGCTGATCGTGGCCTTCGACACCACGCTGGTATATTCACGCCTCTGCCGCGCGACCTGGTGGGCTAAGCAGGGCATTCCGTATATGGCGACCAACCCGGATTGGGTCTGCCCGACCGATGCAAGGACCATCCTGGTGGACTGCGGCTCGCTGCAGAAGTGCATTGAGGCGGCTTCCGGCAGAAGACCAGACAAAGTGATGGGCAAGCCGGATCCTACGATGCTCGACGGCATCCGTGACCGTAACGGCTTGAAGGCGGACGAGATAGCAATGGTCGGAGACAGAATCTACACGGACATTGCGATGGGACACAACGCCGGAGCCGTCAGCGTACTCGTGCTCTCAGGTGAGACGACCCTTGAGACCGCTTTGAAGGTTGCCGAGGATGCGCGGACCAATCCTCATCCGGAGCACTATCCGGCCGACTTTATCGTCCGTGACCTCAAGGAACTCGGCGACCTGATTCTCGAGAGCCACAAGGACTGACCTGTCGAGTTACCGATGAAAGTCCTTTTCATCCACGGACTTGCGTCCTCCGGAGCCTACAAGATGGTGTCCTCCCTGCGGATTCTCCTGAAGGGAAGCGAGGTCATCGCCCCGGACGTTCCCATCGACCCGCGCGAGGCTTTGGATCTTCTTAAAGGAATATGCCGGAACGAATGCCCTGACCTTATCGTAGGCCTTTCCCTCGGTGGATTCTGGGCGCAGAAACTCCGTGGCTACCGAAAAATCCTCGTCAACCCGGACTTCCACATCTCCCGGCTCCTCCGCACAATGATAGGGGAGCGTGAATATCTCTCCCCGCGCCGCGACGGAGCCTTGACGTTCACCGTCACCGATGCTTTGTGCGATGAATATGCCCGTTTGGAAGCCACTGAGTTTGACGGACTTTCTCCCGATGAGATCGCCTTGACAACAGGCATATTCGCTGACCGTGACGAGATGGTGAACTGCAAGGACGAGTTCGAAAGATTCTACCCCGGCAGGGCGCGTTCCTACCCTGGAACCCACCTCCCGAATTACCCTGAAATAAAGAAATATATCCTGCCTGTAATCGAGAGCGGCCTATAGCCTTGGCTGCCTCTGTACTTGGATGACCGTAATTAATGTGCAATGAAATATCTGATCAACAACTCCACCGACCCGTACTTCAACCTTGCGTTCGATGAATATTGCCTTGAGAACATTCCGTCTGAGGAACCGTATTTCTTCCTCTGGAGGAACCGTCCTGCGGTGATCATCGGCCTGAACCAGAACGCCTACAGCGAGGTGAATCTTGACTATCTCAACTCGCACGGAATCACGTTGGCCCGTCGTGTCACCGGTGGCGGAGCCGTCTATCACGACCTCCAGAACATGAACTACACGATCATCGGCAAGAATCCGTCCCCGCAGCCCATGGTGGACGCCCTGCGTCAGTTGGGCGTTCCGGCTGAACTGACAGGCCGCAACGACATATTCGTGGAAGGAAGAAAGGTTTCCGGCTACGCCCGCCGCGTCTCCCACAATCAGGAGATCATCCACGGCACGCTGATGTACGACGTTGATCTTGACACCCTTGTCAAAGTCCTCGACACTCCGACCTCAAAGATGCAGGCAAAAGGAATATCCTCGGTCAAGAGCCGTGTGGCGAACCTAAAGGAGTACCTCCCTCAGTTTAAGTCTCTGGACGAGCTTCAGGCCAAACTTCAGGAAATCCTTTCCGCCGGAGACGGCCAGATGCCACTCTCGGACGAGCAGATCGCCGAGGTCCGCAAACAGGCAGGCGAGAAGTTCTCCACATGGGATTTCATTTACGGTCACTCCCACGAAGCCGACTTCCACTGCAAGGCCAAACTCTCCTGCGGCACAGTCGAAGCCAATCTCCGTGTGGACCACGGCCTCATAACCCGTCTCGATTTCACCGGTGATTTCCTCTTCGACACTCCCGCTGATGTGTTGGCCGCCAAGATGATCGGCCTCCGTTACGACCCCACTGACGTAAAGGCTTTCCTCGCCTCCCAGCCCATAGCCACCTATTTCCGTGGCGCCACCGCCGACGAACTCGCAAGCCTCCTCTTCAAACCGACCACCGAGTAACCGTGGAGTCAAAGGCTTTAATAATGAGTGGAATCAATGAACCTTCTCCCACCTCGAAACGATAGGAGAAGGTTCTATTTACTGTCTGACTTTCAATCGAATGCTCACCACGGCGACGCAAAGCCCTCAAAACGCTCCCCTCACCCTCATTATTTACCTCGACGGCAGCAAAATAGCCCAATAATGCTGCCGTTGCCCTCCGATTGTCCCTCTTCGGTAACGAAAACCTCCCGCTGCCCTCCGCACGTCCCTTTCCGGCGACGAAATGCCTTCAAAACGTTACTGCGTAGTGACTTGTGCACGTCTTGTCAACGATGATTCCTTTATGCATCTTATCCGAGATAATCTCATTTTATCTCGCTTCAACAACGAGATAAAGTGAAATTATCTCGGACTTTTTGTAATTCTGCAAAAAAAATCAGGTATGAATGGCCGATGGAGCGCACTATGGAATCGTGGATGATGAGGTTGACTCGAATGACCTGTTCGCATGACAACTTCCGTGACCAGTATGCCTTACTCGAACAGGTCACCGCAGATCCGCCAGATGGTTTCGGTGGAGTAGTGCTCGTGGATGGTTTTCTTTGAATATGTGGATTTGTTGTTCCGGTCCGCTCCGCTGTCTATCAGCAGTTTGAAGATGCGGCGGAGGTCATCGGTCATCTCCGGAGTGATCGGAAGGGAGTCATATAGCCGCCCGGTCTCTGGGTTCACTATCGGGCAGAGTTTGTTGGCCTCGGCGACAGCCTCCATCAAAGAATTGCGGCCATCATAGTCAGTCTTGTTCACGTCCGCGCCAAGTTCGATCATCCGTTTCAGAAATTTGAACGACAAGTCGGCCTCTTCCGTGGTGTGAACCCAGCGGAAGTCTCCCGTCTGCAGGTCTTGCACATAACGCCGGGCGTTCCTCACTGCCGAGCAAACCGCATCGAACAGTACCGGATACCCCACGCTGCTCCCGTACAGTTTATATTCAGGACCGGCCATATAATTGACATCCGCCCCGTTCTCCAGCAGAAACCAGGCGATCTCCCTGTGCCACCCCGTGTTGAGCGACACCTGAAGCGGCGACATCCCCATCGTCTCCGCCGGTTTCTTCGGCGCAATCGCGCGAGCCAGCTCATGATGTTCCTCAATCGCCAGTTTGACGGATTCAAAATCATTGCTTTTGATCGCGTTAAATATGTCCGTAGCCTTTTTCTTGGCCATAATGATTTCCTGTTTTTTAACCGAATAGTTCTGAGTGCGTCCCAAAACGAACAAGCTTCACAGTGTTTTCTTGCTTGTCATACCAGATTAACAATAGATCGCTTTCAACGTGGCATTCCATAAAACCAGAATATTCTCCTGCAAGAATATGTGGTTTGTATTTCTGTGGCAGTGCTGAATCTGATTGGAGCAAGTTAACCACATCGTATAGTTTTTTCACCTTTTCAGGCTGGCCAAGATATTTCTTGATATCTTTCCTGAACTGTCTGGTAGTTACTATTGTTTTCATTCAAGAGATTTTATGAAAGAATCTAAACTGGACGGATCAACTTCTCTTAGATTCTCATTGGAGCGAGCATCTCTCATTGCGGACAAAGTTTCAGCATTGGGCGTTCTATAAACAACGTCCATCAAGACGCTCTCGACATAGTTGTTCAGGCTTCTGTTTTCTTTTCTTGCCGCTATTTTAAGTTTATCCAGAAGGTCTTCTCTTAATCTGAATGCGGTTTGTTTTCTGCTGATTGCTACTGAATCCATTGTATTATTATATTTTTGGTTGCAAAAATATAATATTTGTATAACATATCCAAATATGTTTTCAGTTAAGACAGCTTTTGAATATGCGCTTACACCATTCCGAGGTCGGAGAAGAGGCGGTGGTAGGCGGCGGCTTTCTTTTCGAGGGAGAGGGGATAGGCGCGGGATGAGGATGGCATGCGGTAGAGACGCAGCGAGCGATTCTCAAAGAGGAATTCTGAATATTCTCCCGTAGTCGGCGCATTAGCTCCGAATGTTTTGCACAGGGTTTCGGTGGCCTTCTCTCCAGTCGTGACAATGGCTTTGCATTGAGGGATTTCCCTTAGCAGAGCCGGGATGTCAGTCGGGGTGACTACCTCCAGAAACTTGTCTGAGGCATTGTCTTTCAGGCGACGGACAGCTGTGGCTGTGTCGTACATCGCTATGCCGACCTTGGTGCAGAAATCGACAATGTCCTCCAGTTTGAACTTCTTGGCGGCAACGTCCACGAAACGGTTCTTGTCACCGAAGAAAATCAGGCCAAGAATCCGCCACATGTCGTTGATGAAATTCGGGTAGTAGAACTCCATGCTCCAGCGTTTGGATTGCGGAGGAAAACTCCCGAGCATCAGCACTTTGGCATTGACTGGCAGGAACGGCTCGAAAGGATGTAGCTCTATGGGAGGTAAACCAGCGTCTTGGAATAATTCGGTCGCTGATCTTGTGGTTCGACAAGGCTCACCAATCATCGAAGCAACGGAGTCGTTACAATAAGTCGCTTCGGCAGGCTCAGCGACCGGGGAGGACAGATCTGAGACCGATGAAGCGACTAAAATTTCTCCGGACACAGAGCTTGTGGTTCGGCAATGCTCACCAACCATCGAAGTGCCCGGAGAAAGGGTTTTCAGATCTTTGTGAATATTCATTACTTGGCAGCGTCGGCGGAACCTTCGACAAAGGCGACGATCTCACCTTTGGCTACCTTGTCCCCCTGCTTGCCGAGAATGGCCACGATGCGACCGTCAACAGCGGGAACGAGCTCCTCCATTCCGTAATATGTCTGCACGAATCCGATGCCCTCGCCGGCCTTGACCTCGGTCCCGGCTATCGGAGCGGCGGAATCGTCCTCCACATCGACCTGCCAGAGAAGCTGGCCTTTGGCCGGAGCCTGGACAGGAACGGCGTGAGGATAGCGTTTGGCATATTCATCGACATCGAACTTAGGCATCTCGACTACAGGGCGCACGACCTCGATCGGGGCGTTCGCCTTGGCCTTGAGGTCGGCCAGCTCGGCGTTGAAACGCTGCTTGGCGATGCCGCTCCTAAAGTCCCTGTACTGGCGCTCGTGCATCGCGAACTCGAAGAGCTCCTCCTCGTCCTGACCTTCGTCCCAGCCCTCTTCCTTCATCATCTGGCGGAACTTAGGCAGCTCGTCCGGGTACATTTCCTGAGGGTCTCCTGTGTAGAACTCCAGACCTTTCTGCTTTGCAAGATCCACGATCTCCGGAGCAAGCTCGCCAGGAAGACGGCCCATCTTGCCAAGGATCATATTCCAAGTGTCCTTGTCGATGGTGGTCCAGCGAGGCTTGCCGTTCAGCAGATTCAGCAGATTCATCAGCGCCGTGTTCTTCGTGTACTGGCTGAACGGGGTCACGAGTGGCGGGTAGCCGAGGCGTGGCCAAACATATTCAACCTCCTGGAACAATTTGACCATCAATGTGTCAAGGCTGATTTCAGGACGGCCATGAGCCCTCTCGGCGGCGTTGATCGCGCCCTGGAAACCCTTGAGGTCGGCCATCATCGATCCCATCATTCCGCCCGGTAGGCCACAGCCCACGAGCAGCGAACTCATCTTGGCGTTGGAAGGGTTGATCCAGTAGCCGAGGAAGTCGTCGATGAACTTCTGCGTGAGACGGCGCACTTCCATATAGGCGTCCATATTCAGATCCTTGACAAGGAATCCGTCGGCCTTCAGCATCTCCCTGATCGTGATGACATCCGGGTGTACCTTGCCCCAAGAGAGCGGCTCAACAGCCACGTCAAGGTAGTCGGCTCCGGCGCGGGCGACCTCCAGCATAGACGCCGGGGCGAAACCCGGGCCCGAGTGGCCGTGGTACTGTACCAGAATATGCGGGTATTTCTTTTTTATGTCGCGGGTGAGTTGGCCGAGGAAGGTCGGACGGCCGATTCCCGCCATGTCCTTGAGGCAGATCTCGTCGGCTCCATATTCAACAACCTTGTCGACGATGCCCATGTAATATTCAACGGTGTGGACAGGGGAGTTGGTGATGGAAAGCGCCACCTGCGAGATCATTCCTCCTTTCTTTGCGAACTCGACGGAGCGGCGCAGGTTCCGGTGGTCGTTAAGGCCGCAGAACGAGCGGGAAATGTCAGTTCCCTGCTTTTTCTTCACCTTGAACATCAGTTCCCTGACATCTGCCGGAACCGGGTTCATTCTGAGGGCGTTGAGGCCTCTTTCGAGCATGTGGGTCTGGATGCCGGCCTTGTGGAAAGGGGCGGTCCAGCGGCGTACCGCCACGTTAGGGTTCTCGCCGAAAAGAAGGTTCACCTGCTCGAATGCGCCTCCGTTGGTCTCGACGCGGTCGAAGCAGCCCATATCAATGATGGCCGGGGCGACCTCCACAAGCTGGTCCACACGGGGAACGTACTTGCCGGATGACTGCCACATATCCCTGTAAACCAGGGAAAACTTGATTTCTCTTGCCATAATGTTATCGTAATTTATAGTTTACAAATATACTTATTTCTTATCTAAAATTATATTTTTGAAGAGGGTGGAATTTTGCTAACTTTGTAAGTTATGAAAAATGCGTTTCTGACAATAGCGATCATCGTCCTCGTCGCCACCGCGGTGACGGGCTGCGACTTCTTCAGGAGGCTCGCCGGACGGCCTGATTCCGAATGGATTGAGGCCAAGGCTGAGTCCATACGTCAGGAAGAGGAGGCGCGGCGTGTCCGTCAGGATTCGCTGGAAAAGGTCCGGAAGGCCGTCGCCGACTCGCTTGCGGCCGCTGATTCTGTGCGTCTTGCCAATCATCGTTACCGTTTCTGCATAATTCTGGGCTCTTTCTCCAGCAAAGAAAATGCCGAGCGGTATGTCGAGGAGATAGCGGCGAAGGGCTACAAAGGAGAACTTCTCACATTCAGGAACAGCACGGCCGTGGGTGTGTGCCCTACAGACGATGAGTCTCAGGCCAAGAAGTCGCTTGAGGATATTCAAAGGCAGGATTTTTGTCCTAAGGGCGCGTGGATTTTAGAAAGGAAACAATGATGAAAGGAAAAATCACGATCATTTCGGCCATCTTCGCCGCGATCATCCCGGTGAATGCTCAGTTCATGAACGGGCCATCGTACGCGGACTTGAACAACAGCGAGACAGTCCGAGCTATGAAGGAACACGTCTCGACCATCTCGGCGGCTGTCATGGAGGGGCGTAAGGCCGGTTCCGAGGGCGAGAGGATGACAGCGGAATATGTCACTGAAATATTCAAGAAATATGGAGTGGATGTGCTGTCCGGAAAGGATGGCGATGTGTTCGGAGTCCGTCAGGAGGATGGTGACACGTTGACCTCACGCAATGTCATCGCTTTCATTCAAGGAGGAGACAAAACGCTGAGAAATAAATATATAGTGATTGGAGCCAGGATGGATAACCAAGGTGCTGACACGATGACCATAGATGGGCGGACAGTCGGGCGGACGTATTACGGAGCCAATGGCAACGCCTCTGGACTTGCGATGATGCTTGAGCTGGCGCGGATGCTGCAGACCAATAGTCCGCTTCTGGGACGTTCGGTGCTGTTCGTGGCCTTCGGAGCATCTATGCAGACTTACGCCGGCTCGTGGTACTTTCTGAACAGGGCGTTTTCCGATGTTGCGGACATCGACGCGATGATAAATCTGGACATGGTGGGCACCGGGGGAGACGGATTCTATGCCTACACTTCCTCCAACGCCGACATGAATGAGATTGTCAAGTCCATGGCAAGCCAGCTTCAGCCGATTCTTCCCACCTTGACGGCACAGGAGCCTTATCCTTCCGACCACCGGGCGTTCTACGACAAAGAAATTCCGTCGATCTATTTCACCACAGGGCGTTATCCTGAATATGGAACCGAACGTGACACGCAGTCGATCATCGACTATGACACGATGGAGAGGGAACTTGAATATGTTTATAACTACTCTGTGGCTCTCATCAACGGCCCTAAGCCGATTTTCAATCCTTCGGACCTGTCTGGGCTGACCAAATCCAATGGCGATGACTCGGTAGTGCCTTATTACGATTGTGACTACCGTCCGTCGTTCCTCGGAAGCCGCGACCCTCGGGTCTTTCTTGAAAAATGGGTCTACACCTACATGAAATATCCTAAGGAGGCTGTGAAGGACGGAATCCAGGGGCGCGTCCTTGTGGATTTCGTGATCGACGAGAAGGGCAAGGTGCGTGACGTGAAGGTGCTCAAAGGGGTTGACCCGCTTCTGGACGCCGAGGCCGTGAGGATCATCAGCGCGTCACCGGATTGGAAACCTGGCTGGCTGATGGGCAAGAAGGTCAAGTCCAGAATGTCGCTCTATGTGGAGTTCCGCCTTGAAAAGAAGGGAAGTTTTGGACTGAAAAAACATGAATATCAGTAAAACACAGTAATAAAATGGACTACGATTTCAGGAAAATTGAGAAAAAGTGGCAGGCCTACTGGGCACAGAACGGCACTTTCAAGACGAAGGAGGATCCTTCCAAGCCGAAGTTCTATGTTCTGGACATGTTCCCATATCCTTCGGGAGCGGGTCTGCACGTCGGCCATCCGCTGGGCTACATCGCCAGCGACATATATTCCCGCTACAAGAGACTTAAAGGCTTCAATGTGCTTCATCCGATGGGGTATGACGCTTTCGGCCTTCCCGCTGAGCAGTATGCGATCCAGACCGGGCAGCATCCGGAGGTCACGACGGTGAACAACATCAACCGTTACCGCCAGCAAATGGACAGGATCGGCTTCTCCTATGACTGGAGCCGTGAGATCCGCACCTGCGATCCTGCCTACTACAAGTGGACACAGTGGGCTTTCCTGAAGATGTTCGGGTCATGGTACGATAATGATGCTCAGAAAGCCCGTCCGATTGAGGGCCTTATCGCCGCCTTTGAGAAGGGTGGAAGCGCCGCTGTCAACGCCGCATGTACAGAACATGAGCCATTCACGGCTGAGCAATGGCAGGCATATTCAGAGAAAGAGAAGTCTGACGCCTTGATGAACTACCGCATTGCCTATCAAGGAGAGACAGCGGTGAACTGGTGCGCCGGACTTGGAACCGTGCTGGCCAACGACGAGGTGAAGGACGGCCTTTCCGTCCGTGGAGGTTTCCCTGTCGAGCAGAAGAAGATGAAGCAGTGGCAGCTCAGGGTTTCGGCCTATGCCGGAAGGCTTCTGGAAGGTCTGGACAAGATCGACTGGACTGACTCCCTCAAGGAGATGCAGCGCAACTGGATCGGGAAATCAAACGGCTGCGAGGCCGTGTTCAAGTGCTACAATGGTGAGACGGAGCACGACGTGACCATATTCACAACCCGCGCTGACACGATGTTCGGCGTGACATTCATGGTGTTGGCACCTGAGAGCGATCTGGTGTCGCTTCTGACAACTCCGGAGCAGAAAGAGGCTGTGGATGAATATCTTGCTGCAGTTAAGAAAAAGACCGAGCGCGAGAGGATCGCCCAGACCAAGACCGTAACGGGCGTGTTCAGCGGCTCCTACGGAGTGAACCCGATGACCGGCGACAGAGTCCCGATCTGGATCTCTGAATATGTTCTCGCTGGTTATGGCACAGGCGCCATCATGGCTGTTCCTGCCCACGATAGCCGCGACTATGCGTTCGCGAAGAAGTTCAACCTGCCGATCATTCCTCTGATAGAGGGCTGCGATGTCAGCGAGGAAAGCTTTGACGCGAAGGAAGGCAAGATGATCAATTCCGGATTCCTTAACGGACTGGATGTCAAGGAGGCCATCCCTGCTGCCATTGAATATGTTGAGAAACAGGGCTTTGGCCACAGGAAGGTCAACTACCGTCTCCGTGACGCGATCTTCAGCCGCCAGCGGTACTGGGGTGAGCCGTTCCCGATCTACTACAAGGACGGCATCCCGACTTCGGTTCCGTTTGAGAAACTGCCTCTCACGCTCCCTGAGATCACCGAGTTCAAGCCTACAGAGAGCGGAGAACCGCCTCTCGCAAGGGCAAAAGATTGGACTTACGATGGCTATCCTCTCGAAACCAGCACCATGCCGGGCTTCGCCGGATCCAGCGCTTACTATCTGCGCTACATGGATCCTCACGACAACGATGCCCTTGTTGACAGGAAGGTTGATGAATATTGGCGTGACGTGGATCTGTACATCGGTGGTACAGAGCACGCTACGGGGCACCTGATATATTCACGCTTCTGGGACAAGTTCCTCTACGACCTTGGCTATGTCTGTGAGGATGAGCCGTTCCGCAAGCTGGTCAACCAGGGCATGATTCAAGGACGCTCCAACTTCGTCTACAGGATTGTCGGAACCAACAAGTTCGTGTCGCTCGGCCTGAAGGACCAATACGAGACCACCGAGATTCACGTGGACATCAACATCGTCCACAACGACAAACTCGA
>DCMG01000046.1:12913-25592 GCA_002321335.1 Bacteroidales bacterium UBA1628
CTTGAGAACGGTGAATATGTCTGCGGCTGGGCTGTGGAGAAGATGAGCAAGTCGATGTTCAACGTTGTCAATCCGGACAAGATCTGTGATGACTACGGTGCCGACACCCTCCGCCTTTACGAGATGTTCCTCGGACCTCTTGAGCAGTCAAAGCCTTGGGACACAAAGGGTATAGATGGCGTGAACAGATTCTTGCGCAAGTTCTGGAGACTCTTCTTCGATGGGGACAACTGCCTCATCACCGATGAGAAGGCCACTCCTGCCGAGCTCAAGGTTCTGCACAAACTGATCGCGAAGGAGCAGGACGACATCGAGCACTTCTCATTCAACACGACAGTCAGCGCGTTCATGATCGCCCTGAATGATCTGGTGGGACTCAAGTGCCACAAGCGTGAGATTCTTGAACCACTGACAATAATGCTTTCTCCGTTCACTCCGCACATCGCTGAGGAGCTTTGGTCTGTGCTCGGTCACAACGAAAGCATCACCTACGCCCATTTCCCTGAGTTCAATGCTGCTCTCGCAGCGGAGGACAACGTGACCTATCCGGTTTCCTTCAACGGCAAGATGCGTTTCACTGTGGAACTTCCTAAGTCGCTCTCACCAAAGGAGGTCGAGACTCAGATTCGGGAAATGGAGCAAACTGCCAAATACGTAGGCGGACAGAACATCATCAAGGTGATTGTCGTGCCTGGCAAGATAGTGAACTTTGTATTGAAATAATCTATGACAATAGGTTCTTCGACAATCCTGAGGGGCATTAAGGAATATCTCCTGATCACCCTCGGCATCGTCATCTACACAGTGGGGTGGGCGATATTCCTGACTCCTAACAATCTTATCGGAGGCGGTGTCTCCGGTATTAGCGCCATCATCCAGTACGCCACCGGCATCAAGATGGGTTACTCTTATTTTGTGATCAACACGGTGTTGCTGATAATCTCGGTTATCATCATCGGCCCGTCGTTCGGCGCGAAGACAGTGTATGCCATAATTCTTGCGTCGGTCTGTCTGAATGTGTTCCAATCCATTATTCCGGAGACTATCATTCAGGATTTCGCGTTGTCGAACGGAAAACTGATGTGTTCGATAATAGGCGGCTCGATGGCCGGGGTGGGGATAGGCATGTCCATCTCGCAGGGCGGAAGCACAGGAGGGACGGACATCATAGCAATGATCATCACGAAGTTCAGGAATATATCCCCGGGGCGCATCATCCTTACGATTGATGTGTTCATCATTGCATCCTCGCTGTTGTTTCCTTCATTCGGAGCTGATGGTCAGGCTATCCCTTTCGACGCCAAGTTCTCCATTGCAGTCTACGGCATGATCATCGTCACCGTCAACGGCTATGTTGTAGATTTGTATCTTTCGGGATCCAAGCAGAGTGTCCAGCTGTTCATCCTGTCAAGACATTTCGAGGAAATCGCCGACATGATAGCCAAGGATTTTCACAGGGGAGTGACCGTTCTGAACGGCGAAGGCTGGTACACCAAGAAACCTGCCTCCGTACTTATGGTCATCACCAGAAAGACTGACCTGAATCTTCTGTTGAAGTCCATCAAGCGTGTGGACTCCGACGCCTTCCTGTCCATTTCTTCGGTGAGCGGTGTCTATGGCCAAGGCTTTGACTCCATAAAAGGTGCAAAGAAAAGTTAGTTTCTCAAAAAGAAAACACAACTTTTACTTCATACCCCCGGACAAACCACCGTCCGGGGGCTTTTTATTGTTATCTTGCCGAAACTAACTATTGACCAGATGACGATTTTCATTACAGTTCTAATTATCCTTGAGTTGTCCATATTCATGGTTTATGACTTAAAAGTTAACAGGGACAACCGTTCCTCAAGGTATGCCCTCCGCCTGATGTCATCGGCAGGAGGGCTGGCTTTGATCCTGACCGAACTGGTTCTGCCGCGCCCGCTTGAATCTTCCGGAATGGTGGTCGATCTCTCCTTCGTCACAGCCATACTCGTGATGTGCCCGTGTTCGTTCGAGAAGCCCGACACATCATTGAAAGCGACTGTGTGCTTGTTGCTGTTCGGTTTTTTCACCGTTTTGTGCTTTGGCTGCAAGCCTACCGGCGCGTTGAATTTCAGATGCCAACGTGTCGTGTGCTCATTCGTGCCTATGCTCTTGTTTGTGCTCTTATATTTCCTGTATATGGCCTACTGCCGGTTTTCCGGAATAAGGGCGATGTTCAGGAACACTGCGGTCTGGCACAATGTGGAGGAATATTCAAGGTTCCTCTATTCCATCTCCTTCATGGTGACAGGGCTGTTTTTCTTGTCCGCCATGGTGTCAGCCGGACATCTGAAGGGCATCCTTTCAGCGGTGTCTCTGATAATGTTCCTCGCGCTTTACGCCGTTCTGTACCTTCGGGCGATGACAGGCAGGACCTTCGTCCTTAAACGCGCCACAGAGAAGAGGATAAAAGACATCATCAAAGGCAACCTGAGGACATCATACATAGAGAAGGCCGAGGAGGACAGAAAGATGAACAACCTTTACAAGAGGGTCGTGATGTATATGGAGGAGAAAAGGCCTTATCTGGACCAGACTTTTGACATGACGAGCCTGGCAGATCTTATGTTCACTAACAAGCTGTATCTGTCAAAGACTATAAACATTCTGTCCGGCCGCAATTTCCGGCAGTTCGTGAATTATTACAGGGTGCAGAGGGCGATTGAATTGTTCAAGGAGGATCCGAGGCTGAAAATCGGCGAGGTTTCGGAAATGTCAGGATTCCACACCGCCGTGTCTTTCAACATGTCGTTCAAGGTGAACACCGGAAAGACTCCTACAGAATGGCTTCAGGCCTACATAGAGGAACGTGAAAAAAGATGAGCGTCAGATCCTCCATGATGAAGGAGGAGGGGCGATTATGTCCATCTCTTCCTTTTTGACCGGGTGCACGAATCTTACCTCATGTGAATGCAGGCATATTCCTCCGTCTGGATTGGAGCGGGGCGCGCCATATTTCAAGTCTCCTTTGATGACACACCCGATTCCGGCCAGTTGGCAGCGGATCTGATGATGTCTTCCCGTGAGCAAGTGAACCTCAATCAAGGAATATCTTTCAGTGTCTCTAAGGTGGGTGTAGATCAGTTTCGCGAGTTTCGCTCCGGGTGTCTTCTCTCCACTTTTGGCGATGAAGCTCTTGTTCATCTTCTCGTTGCGCACAAGCCAATCATCCAGTTCCGCCGACTTTATCTCAGGCGCTTTGCAGCACAAGGCCCAGTACGTTTTGTGAATATTCCCGGACCGGAACATCTCCGATAGTCTGGAAAGAGCCTTTGAGGTCTTTGCGAAGACGGTTATACCACTGACAGGCCGGTCAAGGCGATGCGGAATCCCGACATACACCTTGCCCGGCTTGTCATCTCTTTGGGCGATGAAGGCTTTCAGAGTCTCCGCGAGGCACTCGTCCCCGGTCTTGTCTGCCTGGACAATCTCTCCTGACCTTTTGTTGAAGACAAGGATGTGATTGTCCTCGTAGAGGATTCTGGATTCCAGATCCTTGAACTCCTCTTCCTCCAGTCGTCTATATTCCATTATTCAATAGGTACCAATGCGAAACTGAGGGTTCCCCTGCAGCAAAGCTTGCCGCCCACTTCCAGTTTGGCGGAGCAGAAGAACAGATTGCCTCTTCTCTCGTCCAAAGTGGCTGTCACCTCGCACAGGTCTCCCGGCTTTACCGGATTCTTGAAACGGACCTTGTCCAGCCCGGCGTAGAGGGTGATGTGCCCGGGAATCTCATCCTTGACAAGAATCGCACAGCTCTGTGCCATGATCTCGCACTGGATTACGCCCGGAACTATCGGATTTCCAGGGAAATGTCCTCTCGTGAAGAACTCGTCTTCCTTGATTCTGTATTGGGAGTGTGCCACACCGTTCTCGTCGATGTGAGCCTCCTCGATGAGGAGCATGGGCTCACGGTGAGGCAGGAATTGTTTGATTTCTTCCTTATTCATATCATCCGTCGTCTAAATGATGAATATTCCCGATTCAGCCTTCGCACTTTCTGAAGGCCACGCATGCGTCATGTCCGCCGAATCCGAACGAATCAGAGATTCCGAGCGTCAGGTCTGTCTTGACGGCCTTGTTAGGGGTGTAGTCGAGATCACACTCCGGATCCGGGGTGTCCAGATTGATGGTAGGAGGACAGATTCCGTCACGAAGGGCGAGCACCGTGGCGATCGCCTCGGCAGCTCCGGCGGCTCCGAACATGTGTCCGGTCATGGACTTGATCGAACTGATGTGAGCCTTGTAGGCGAAGTCTCCGAGGGCGTTCTTGTAGGCAAGGGTCTCGGCGACATCGTTCAGTTTTGTGCCGGTTCCGTGGGCGTTTATGTAAAGGTTGTCATTCTCCTTGTCGAATCCGGCCTCCTCAAGGGCGAGTTCGATGCACTTCGCCTGGGTGGTTCCGTCAGGCCTCGGGGCTGTTGAATGATAGGCATCGCAGGTGTTGCCGTAGCCGACCATCTCGCCGAGAATCTGTGCTCCGCGCGCCTTGGCGTGCTCATATTCCTCAAGCACGAGTGCCGCTGAGCCGTCCGCCATGACGAATCCGGCGCGGTTGGCGTTGAACGGAAGCGATGCGTATTTAGGGTCGGTGGCTCTCGAAAGTGCCTTGGCGTTGGCGAAGCCTACGATTCCGATTGGAATTGTGGCGTTCTCGCAGCCTCCGGTGATGATCGCGTCGGCATAGCCGTTCCTGATGGCGCGGAATGCCTCTCCCATAGCGTTCGTGGACGTGGCGCAGGCGGTCACGATGTCAAGGCAAGGGCCTTCGGCGTGGTGCATGATCGCAATGTGGCCGGCCGCTATGTTGGAGATCATCGTCGGGATGAACAACGGTGAGATCCATTGGCCTGAAGGGTCTTCGATCATCTTGGCGATTTCCCTGTACTGGGTGGCGAACCCTCCGATTCCGGAACCGAAATAGACTCCGAGCCTGAATGGATCAATGTTCTGGCCTTCACCCTGCGAGGCAAGGCCGGATTGCTTCATGGCCTGATAGGCCGCGGCGACACCGTACTGGGTGAAGAGGTCCTGCTTCCTGATAAAAGGTTTGTCCATTCCATATTCCTCAGCCTTGAAGTCCTTTATGATTCCGGCGATTCCGACCGGCAGGTTGTCGGTCGGAAAAGCCTTGATGGACTCGATTCCGCACACTCCGTTGCACAGATTGTCCCAGAACGTGTTTACATCGTTTCCTACAGGGGAGATGACTCCCATTCCTGTTATAACTACTCTTTTATTCATGTTTTATCCTTTATAATCATTAAATTAAGCCAGAAGTTCCGGAGCCCCGGCGAGCAGCTTCTCCGCTCCGTCCATGAGGTCTTCCACAATCTCCCTTGCGGTCTCTTTCTTCTTTATCATGCCCGCCACCTCACCTGCGAGGAAACTGCCGCCCGCAAGGTCACCGTCGAAGACTGCCTTGCGCATTGATCCGGTGCCGAACTTCAGAACCTCTTCCTTAGGAACGGCCGGATCATATTCCATCTTGAAGAATTTCTTCGCGAACGGGGTCTTGAGGCCTCGGACAGCGTCTCCAAGCGACTTGCCTGTCACCATGGTGCTGACATCGGATGCGGCTATCAACCTGGCCTTGTAGTTTTCGTGAATATGGCATTCGTCGGCGATGAGGAATCTCGTTCCCACCTGGACTCCTTTCGCGCCAAGCATGAAAGCGGCCGCGACACCCCGGCCATCGAATATTCCGCCCGCGGCAAGTACCGGTATGTCAAGGGCGTCAACCACTTGCGGCACAAGCGCCATTGTATGGATATCCCCGATGTGTCCTCCGGACTCGGCTCCTTCGGCGACAACGGCCGTCGCTCCAAGCTCCTGCATCTTGAGGGCGTAGGCGACGGAAGCCACGACAGGGATCACCTTGATTCCAGCGGCCTTCCATTTCTCCATGTAGGCGGCCGGAGATCCGGCCCCGGTTGTCACTATCTTGACTCCCTCTTCAATGATCATGTCAGCGACTTCTCCTGCGTTCGGAGCCTGAAGCATAATGTTGACACCGAATGGTTTATCGGTGAGGGTCTTGCATTTGCGGATTTCCTCCCTTACGGCTTCCGTGCCGAAATTGATGGAGGAGATCAGGCCTAGTCCGCCGGCATTTGAGACAGCGGCGGCCAGTTTCGCATCCGCGATCCAAGCCATTCCTCCTTGGAATATAGGGTGCTCGATTCCGAGCAGGTCACAAATAATACTCTTTATCATATTACTGCAAATATACTAATTAATGTTCAGATTACCATTCCACTACGGCCGCTCCCGAAAGCAAACCGGCGCCAAAGGCACTAAAGACCAGAATATCTCCCTTTTTGAACATTCCCTTCCTGTTGCACTCGTCCAGAAGGATTGGGCAGGAGGCCGATGATGAATTGCCGTGGTCTGTGATGTTGACCGGGAACTTCACCGCCGGCTGTCCCATGAAGCTGATGATGGAGTCGATTATTCTCTGGTTGGCCTGATGTATCATGAAGTAGGCGACATCGCTCTTGTCTATTCCCACCTCGTCCAGAAGGCTTTGCACGCCTTCCGTGCATGCTTTCACGGCAAACTTGAATACCTCGCGCCCTTTCATCTGCATCGGGACGCTTTCCTCTTTCTTGGTTATGTACGGGGTGTCCACAAGAGTCCTGGTCTGCCAGATCTCTTCTTTTGACGGTTCGGCGTGTAATTTTGTGCCTTTGATGTTGTCGCCTTCGGTCAGCACGACCGCGCCGGCTCCGTCCCCGAAAAGCACGCACGTTCCGCGGTCTTTCCAACTGGCCATTCTGGTCGGTTCCTCGACGCACGCCACAATCGCGTTTTTGATCTTGCCGGCCTTGTAGTATGTCTCTGCCATGTCCAAGGCATAGACAAATCCCGGGCAGGCGCAGTTGATGTCAAACATGGGGCATTTGAGCCCGAGCTTCTCTCCGATGATGCAGCTCATGCCTGGGGTTATATATTCAGAGACAACGTTGGAGACAATGAAGAGATCTATATCTTCGACCTTCAGTCTGGACATCTCAAGAGCTTTCCGCACGGCGTCGGTTCCGAGATCCTCCAGATTCTCGTCTGTGATCACATGCCTTGTCTTGATTCCTGTGCGTGGGTAGATCCACTCATCGCTGGTGTCCAGAAATCCCGCGAGCATGTCGTTTGTCACGACCTTTTTTGGAAGCGCGCTTCCTGTACCGATGATTCTCATAAATTCACTGAAATGTTTAAGTGTTCTTGGACAAAAATATGAATATGACCGAACCACCCAAAAATTTAGTGGTGAATATGCCCTTGGAGTAGTCGGTGCCACGCTTTAAGTGGCGATTTCTGCGGATTTGTGGCGAATATCCTATGGCCGGAACAATGAAACAAGGCTCTTTCGGGCGATGAATATGCCTGAAAGAGCCCTCTGCGTTCTATATTATTCTTCCCTTTTATTCCTCGGTTACGAATGGTTTTGAGAGAAGTTCCATGGCCTCCACAGGTTTGTCTGTGGTGATGAGGCTGACACCTTTTGAGATGAAGTTGAGCATATCGCTGACGTTGTTGACCGTCCAGACATTGACAGTCATTCCTAGCTCGTTCGCCTCCTTGATCCAAGCGTCCGTAAGTTTGCTGTAGGAGTAGTCGATGCCTTTTATGCCGTCTGCCATGACAACCGACGGAGCCTTGTCGCCGTTGAGATACTGCACAGTCGCTTCCGGTGCAAGTTCCACGAGTCTCTTGCACGCCTCGTAACTGAAGGCTATGTATTCAACTTGGTTCTGCAAACCTTTGGCCTTTACGGCATCCACACAGGTTTTCGCCGCGGCCATTGTCTTCCTGGTCGTGTTGTGATTCTTTATCTCTATGATCAGCTTCACGTTCGGGTAAAGCTTTGCCTGGTTCAGATAGTCGTCAAGCGTAGGAAGAGGCTCCCCGTTGGCGAGTTTGTAGTCCTTGATCTCATCGTAACTTCTCGAGTCGAGTCTCCAACCTTTATATTTGGCGTCCTCGGGAACCTCGTTACCTTTGAATGTAGGGTTGTGGTATATCACCGGCACTCCGTCTGTTGTGACATAGATGTCGAACTCGGATCCATACACCCCGAGTTTCTGGGCTTCGGCCAAAGACGCCACCGAGTTTTCCGCGGCGTTGCCATGATGATAACCTCGGTGCGCCACAACCTTTGTGTTGTAAAAGTTCTTAAGATCGCTTACAACATTGAACTCAGATGAGCCCAAAGGGTACTGCGTCTCTCCTCTGCCGAGTACAAGGCGGTATTTTCCGGCTCTGAAGTCATCCGGAATACGAATCTTCAGGAAGCCTTCCCCGTATGTCGTGGTGCATGAATATGACAGAGACTCACTGCTCATGGATTCCAGCTTGATGCGGTCTCCGCTCTTGAAGCCCTTGGCGTACACGTGGAACCCGCATCCAGGCTTGACATTGGCGTTAGGAAGCAATGTCAGGCCGCTTATCGAGATGACTTCCGGTTTCATGTCGTTTTTGACCACCTTGTAAAGTTCGGCCACATCCTTGGCGCTGAGGACATTGCCGTAAATTCTCGCCACAACCACATCTCCGTTGAATCCGCTGTGCGCTCCGGACGCTCCGTTAGGGTCGCCGCCTACACAGAACCATGTGCTGCCCTCGGTAGGGAAGTTCAGGTTTCCTGCCGCTTCTGCCTCACCTTTCAGCTCTCCGTTGACATAGATGTAGGATTTTCCGGCCTGCTTGCTCCAGACTCCGATGACATGATAGTAACGGCCGACTTCCGGAGTTATGTTAGAGTGAGTCCATTTCCAGCTTGATTTCCCGTTCGAACTGACGTTTGGCAGGAAGGTGATGTCCTTGCCTCTGCTTTTGTCTGTGATCAGGAAGCCGGTCCCGCCGCTCTGCATCGAGCTGAATGGCTTGATCTCCAGCCCGTTGGCCGGGGCATCCATCCTGAACACAATCTCCATGGAGTGCCCGTCCGCAAGCGCGTTCCTGAATTTCTGATCCTTGGTGTAGTCAATCTTGTAGTATCCGGCGCTCATAGCATCGCCGAGCGTATGGCTGAAATGCGCGGCGTATCTGGAATATGCTTCATTGAAATAATTCACGGCCGATGATCCCGGAACCGTTGTCACCGGCATCTTGGAATCGGAATTGTCGATCGCTGTCCCGTCGTTTTTGAATATCAGATCCAGCAGGTCGGCCTCAGGCACGTTTGGAGGTGTCGGAGGGACGATGATCTCTCCGTCGTTGGAGCCTTTCTTCTGGTTGATGGTGATGGAAACGGATTTCGTCTTGCATGTGAACACAAGGTCTCCCGACCTCGCCTCGAGGGTCTCGTTCTTTGCGATGTTGACCTTTACCTGCCTTGCGCCTTTCTCCCCGGAAAGAGGACTGGCCGTGATCCAGTCAGCACCTTTTACCTCAAGACTCCACGGGGCGTTGGACATCACGCGCAGTGAATATTCATTTTTCCCTTTCGCCTCGAAGTCAACCGATCCCGGAGTCTCGCCGGATTCATCGTAGACGGAGAACTGCACCTCTTCTTCGTTTTTGTCTGACTTGGTGCAAGCTGTCGCCAGACCAATGGCGGCAAAGACACAGACGCAGAATTTTCCGATAAAATTTTTCATTGGAATATGTTTGAGTATAAGTGACCGTATTAGTAAAACGTCGGAAACAAGTTGATAATCAATCATTACAAAGTTGTCTTTCCGGTCTGCTTATGGCCATGATCATTAACGAAGAGCAGGAAGGACACCGCCTTCCTGCTCTCCCGAAATCGAATCTGTTAATATCCAGGGTTCTGGACGAGATTGCTGTTGATGGTGAGCTGTTCCTGCGGAATGGCCAGCCAGTAGTTCTTCGGAGCGGTGAACGTTCTGGAGTCAGTCTCGTAGGCCTCGGTGATCTTGTAGTAATCCTCGGCCGTCTTGCCTGCGATGTTCCATGAACGTGGCCTGTTCTGGAGAATGTTCTGAACGACTTTGTATCTCCTCAGGTCGTAGAACCACCTGCCTTCGAAGGCGAACTCGCTGAGACGTTCCCTGATAACCGCGTCAAGCAGTGTCTGGCCTGTAGGAAGGCCGCCGACCTTGGCCCATGAATCCTCGAAGTTCGGAAGTCCGGCACGGTTCCTGACCTTGTTGATGTAGGTCAGTGCCTCTCCGTCAATCTTGCCGTAATACTGTACATAGGCCTCCACGAAATCCAGATAAGGCTCCGCGAAACGGATGTACGGGAATGCGAATTTGTGGTAAGTGAATGACTTTGAGGTGTTGTCAAAGTTGTTGGACTTATGGATCCACTTCTTGACATAGTAACCTGTGCAGCCTTGATATTCATTGCCAGTGTTCCCGTCGTTCTGCTGCTCTTCACCACGACGGCACTTGAGCATGAAGGTCTCGCCGTTGAGATCGTATGATCCACGGTCATAACCGACGGAGGCGTAGAATCTTGGCTCTCTGTTTATGTGGAGGATGGATGTCTTCTCTCCTGGGTAGCCCGGAGCGTCAACCAACTGGGTCGGATTCTGAATCGCGTTCTTGGTCTCAGGATCGACCTCCATAGGAAGCCCGTTTTTGGAGAGGAAACACTCCACGGCCTCGAACGTTGGCACGAAATATCCACGCCATCCCTCGCGGCTGTAGGATGAGTATCCTGTGCGAGGAGCCATATTCTTGATGTTGTAGGAGATGTTTCCCTGTGCCGCATAGCAGAAGAGGTGCTCGTACTCATTGTAGAAAGCGTTGGCGTCACCGCCGAGGAACGCCGCCCTGTAGTTCTCGTAGCCTTTTTCGAAGGTGTCTGTCTCTTTGCTTGGGGCGTAGAGCTGGAATCCGTCCGCCTCACCCTGCAGGATAGCGTCCTTGGCTGCGTCCATAGCCTTCCTCCAGAGTTCTTTGTCATATTCAAGAGGCATCAGCGGCGTGCCGTCGTTGTTCTTGAAGTCAGCATACCACTCGGAGTTGCCGTTGACCATCGGGGACGCGGCCTGAAGCCAGAGACGTGACTTGAGAGCCTTGGCGGTAGTCTTTGTCGCGCGGCCGAGGAAGTTTGATGAATATGATGTCGGAAGGTACTCCGCAGCCTTGTCGTACATATCGGAGATGAACTGCACGCACTCAAGATAAGGCTTGCGGGCGTAGTTGATGTCTTCCTGAAGGCCGATGAGGTGGTCAACAATGACGATCGGGCCGTAATATTCAAGAAGGGTCTGGTGCATGTACGCTATGTTCCAGTAGGCCTCTCCTCTCCAGCGGTTCCTTTCTTCCTGGCTTGCGTCCGGCACCTTGTCGATGTTCTCAAGAAGGAGGTATGCGTTGCGGATTCCGCCCCACACGTTGTAGGACACGGCTCCTGAAGCCTTTTTGCAGGTTGTGGACCACATCGCCACGTAGGTGTTGGACGGAGTCTCCTGATTGTTGAAAACAAGGGACTTCCATTTGAAGTAGTACACTGAGCCATAGAAACTTGACACCATGTCGCCACCTCCGCACATCTCAAGCGAGGACTGGAAGTACCATCTGTTAGGCATATAGTAGTAGAGCGAGGCGGCGAAGTTGTCGGCCTGCACGTGGGTCTTGAAAAGGTCGTCCTCTGTGGCCTTGCCGCTTGGAATTACATCAAGGAAGTCGCATGAGGTCGCCATTCCCAAGACACAGGAGAGTATGATAAAAATCTTCTTCATATTCATAAATGATTAGAAATTGAACTGGAAACCTGCCTTCACGGTGCGCTGGAGCGGGTATGACAGACCGTTGCCGCGGCCTTTCTCCGGATCCCAGTACTTGAACTTGGAAATGTAGAACAGGTTGTTGCCCTGGAGGTAGAAACGCACGAACTTGTAGGTGAATCCGATTTCGGCGTTCTTCAGACGGACGAATGAGGCGTCGTGCATGTACAGCGTGGATGCCTGGGTGTTGTTGTCTGATGGAACCGTCGTGAGCCTTGGGTACTTGGCGTCCTTGTTATTGTTGTCCCAAGACCAGTGGTCGTCAGCGATGTACTGGACAATGCCATAACCGAAATGCTGATTGTCGCAGAACGGATGGTTGTTGTACGTCGTGATGTCGTACCTTGAACTGCCCTGGAACATGATGGAAGCGTCCCATTTCTTGTATTTGACCGAACCTCCGAATCCGAACTGAACCTCAGGGAAGTAAGGCTTGTCGCTCCACACGAAGTCGTTGGAGTTCACGACACCATCGCCGTTCACGTCCTTGTATTTCACGTCACCGACACCGTATGCTCCGAAATCCTGTCTCGGACTGTTGTCGATTTCCTCCTGCGAGGTGAAGAGCCCTTCTGCGATGAGCACCTTGTTGGAGTTGATAGGCTTCCCGATTTTCGAGAGATGCGGATTCTTTGAGTAGTCAGGCTCGTCCATAGCCTTCACTTCTGAGTGGGCATAAGTGAACGTTCCGCGCAGTGAGTACTGGAAGTCGCTGTTCACCACCTTGTTGTAATTGATGGAGAAATCCACTCCGGAATTGGAGGTCTCTCCGAGGTTCGCCCACGGAAGCGATCCGCCCACGCCGCCGTTCGACGCGAATGACTTGCGCTGCATGAATATGTTCGTGCGGTACTCGTGGAACCAGTCGGCTGACAGCTTCAGGTCTTTGAAGAGCTCGATGTCGATTCCGACATTGAGTTTCCTGGCGATTTCCCAAGTGGCGTCCGCATTACC
>DCMG01000046.1:25627-32070 GCA_002321335.1 Bacteroidales bacterium UBA1628
TAGTTGGAGATGAATCCGGCTCCGACCTTCGCGAAGTTGGAACCGAAGACGTAGGCCCTTTCACCCATGTCAACCTCCGTGATGTACGGGAATCGATGGTCGTCACCCAGGGAGTCGTTACCTACGAGACCGTAGGAGGCGCGGAGCTTCAGGTTCGTCACCGTGCCCTTCAGAGGCGTGAAGAACTTCTCGTTGGAGATGTTCCATCCGATGGCCGCTGACGGGAAGAAACCGAAACGCTTGCCCGCGATGAAGTTCTCGGAACCGTTGTAGCCGAAGTTGCCCTCAAGGAAATAACGCTTGGCGTAGTTGTAGGTGACACGGCCGGCTAGACCCTGCTCCCTGAACGGAAGAAGTTTTTCCTCGGAGGATCCGGTGGCGTTGTTCACCTTCTCTTTCATGTGGTAAACGAGGTCGGCGCTGACATCGTGCTTCCCGAACTTCCTTGCATAGTTGATCTGACCCTGCAGAGACCACTCGTGGTAGCCACTGGCTGAGACAGAACTCTCAAGGTAGGTTGTTCCCTCGGCTCCGATGGAACTGGCTGTCCATGAATAAGTTCCGTCTTCGTTGAGCGTGACGCTGTCCGGATTGATCTTGTAATATGCCGGAGTATGGTAGCGGTTCGTCGCGGCGTAGGAATAGTTGTAGAAAGAGACCAAAGCCTTTGCCGAGAGTCCCTTGGTGATGAAATTCAGGTTCTGGTCAACGTTGAGGGACGCGGTCATCCATGACCGGTATTGCTCCTTGTAGCCGCGGCTGAGCAAAGCGTAAGGGTTGAGGTCGTTGGAACCGGTGTCCCAGGTGTCGTTGTTGCCGTACCTTACGAAAGTGTCTCCGTCCTGGGCCGGAAGAACGGCCGGGAAGCGCACCGGGTTCGCGCGCATCGTGTAGTAGAAGAGGTTGGAAGTGGACTCGTAAGGGCTATCCTGATACTGAAGCTGCATATTCAGTTTCATCGAAACCTTGGTCGTCTTTGTGGCCTGTGCGGTGACGTTGCTCTGGAACATGTACTTCTTGTTGTTGAGGTTGACATCAAGCAGGGCGTCCTTAGGCTCCTTGATGATACCGTTCTCGTTGTAGATGGAGGCGTTGAGGAAGTAGTTGACCTTCTTTCCGCCGCCTCTCAGCGAGACGTTGAACCTTTGGTTCATCGCAAAGTCCTTGAACAGCATTCCGTACCAGTCGTTGTTCGGGTAGACATAAGGATCAAGATGATTTCTGGTTCCTTCGATCTTCTCGCTGGAGTAGAACGGCATGTAGGCGGCTCCTGACTGGCGGGCCACATTGTAGAGAGCCTCGTTGTAGAGTTCCATATACTGCACACCGTCAGCGACATCCTGAACCATTGTCGGCATGGAAACCGTGTTGTCGAATGAAGCGCTGATGGCGATTTTCTCGGAATTTCTTCCCTCCTTGGTGGTCACGATGAGCACACCGTTGGCTCCTCTGGAACCGTAAAGGGCGGTGGCGGTCGCATCCTTAAGGACGGACATCGACTCGATGGCCTCGGTCGGGATGTTGTTGAGCATCGATGATGTGATCTCAACACCGTCCAGAACGATCAGCGCGCTTGAGTTGGCTCCGAAAGTGGATATTCCTCGAATATAGAAGGCCGCGCCGTCGGCTCCCGGTTCACCGGAAGTCTGGCGGGCGATGAGTCCCGGAATATTACCGGCGAACGAAGTCGTGAGGTTCGAGGATGAGGTCGCAAGGTCCGCTGGTTTCACCGCCTGGACTGCTCCCACGAGGGATTCTTTCTTCTGCGTACCGAATCCGACTACTACCGACTCTTCGAGGGCGTTCGCCTGTACGATCATGGTCACGAGAGTGAACAGGTAGGTGTCGGCCACCTTGATTTCCTTTGTGTCATACCCCATCATCTCGAAGACCACGGTCTGGGTGGTAGGGGAGACGGAGAACTTGTACTCTCCGTGCGCGTCCGTCGTGGCGACCTCCTTGGGGTTTTCCTTGGAATGGATCACGACACCGGCCAGAGGTGTGTCGCCGTCGGAACCGATTACGATACCGTTGAGTATCTTGTCTGCTTGGCCTGTCTTCGCGTTTTGCGCCAGGGCAGGAATGACCCCGAGGCAAAGCGTGACGGCGAGCATGAATATCCTTTTGATTATCTTATTCATAAACTGAGCTTTTTTCTGGTGTTACTTCACGATCTGGATCTTGCCTTTAAGAGCGGTCTTTGCCTTGATCTGCTCGGCTGTGAGCGGATTGTCATAGAGGCGGGCGACCACGACGGTGCCGTTCCAGGAACCGTTGAACTTGTCATCTCCGTTGTAGTTACCGGCGACACCCATATAGTGCGGACCGTTCTTGTGCTTGAGGGCTGTAACTCCGACAGTTGCCTTGAGCTCGCCGTCCACGTAGCACTTGATAGTCTCCTTGTCCCAGACCCCGAACACATGATAGAGTTGTCCCGGCACCGCCCGTACATGGCTGACGGCGAAGTTCCAGTTGCCGTTGCCGTGTTGGATGAATTCGATGGATCCATCCCTTTGGGCTTTCGATTTGTCCCCTGCGTTGGTAGCTTCTTTAGTGTTTCCGAGCATCAAAGCGAATCCTCCGCCGGAAGTGGCGCCGAAAGCTTTTGTCTCGGCGTTGGTGTGCTCGGTTGGTATGGAGAACACTGACTCGATTGTGTAGCCGTCGCCGATCCTGGCATCGAAAGCAGTATATTCACACTCCCAGAAAGCGTTTTTGGCCTTCTCTAAGTTTTTGTTGATGGCGCGTGAGACTGTCGGCCCCCATGCGGCATAGTCCTCGTAGTAGTTCATTGTGGCTCCGGTTGTCCAAGAGTTCACTTTGCTCTTGAGAGGGGAGATATCCTCTGCCGTGCCGTCCTCATTGAACTTGAAGTCCATCAGGTCGGCGGCCGCGTACTGGGTCAGGGTGATCACACCCTTGACATCCTTGTCCTCTTCGGCATCGGCGCAGATTGCTGAAATATGCGCGGTTCTGTCTTCGCTGTAAGGGTTCGCCTCGACGGTGAAATGAATCTTTTCTCCGGATCTCGACACTTTCACCCAAGGCTGGTCGGACTCAGGCGTCCAGTTTGTGACGTTGAGCAGTTTCAAGGAGAGGTCTCCCTCAGCCTCATATCCGTTAGAGAGGATTTCCTTCGCGTCTATCGAGATGCCGAGGTTCTTTTGTGAGAGGTCAAGGACTGCGGTCACGCCCGGGTCTTCGATGCAGGTGAAAGTGAGTTCGGCTCTGTTCTTGGCGACGGTTTCCGAGATTGGACTCGCATTGATCACGACTTTGTTGTCACTTTGGGAAACGATTGAGAGCCAAGTGGATCCGGCGGCGTCTATCTCGCACTTGAACGTGCCGTTGGTGCTGATGTTGACGGTGGCCTCACCTCCGTTCTTTGGAAGCACGTTGGAAAGAATCGTCGGCTCCAGGAAGAACCTCTGGAGCTGGGTCACTTGAAGCAAGGCCTTCTGCTCGATGTTGTCGCAGACGAAAGCGACTTTCGTGGTCCTCGGAGAAGTCGCATCGTAAATTGTTGTGGTGAAGTTCACCGTAGCGTCGCCTGTGCCTGATGACGGAGATACTGTAAGCCAGTCGCAATCCTTGGGAATCCGGATATACCAATCCCCGTCCGCGGTGAAGGATAGTTGCTTTGTCTCCTGACGATTACTGAATGTGATGGCGCACAGCCCCATCTCGTCGGCGTTCTCGAGATTTATTTTCGCAGGAACGCGCACTGTCTCTTCCGTGCCGCAAGAGCACAAAGACAAAGCGCCTCCAATCAGGAAAACGGCCAGCGTTGTCAGCCTTGAAAACTTGATTTTCATTAATTGAGCGGTTTAATAAAACAATTGGTTATATATATAATTAAGGGTCGTTTGATGTGTGCTATACATCATCAAAAACAAATTTAGAAAGTATTTTTGAAATAAGAAACATTGTGAAGCACAAACTTTAACCTTTTGTTTTATTAAACCGCTCATTGATGACAATTTTGGTTTGAAGTCCACTAAACTTTCCGAATAAGCATAAATTTATTACATTTGCATAGTGATGTCTGCGCCATTACCGATTCCGGTCATGGCCTGGATTCTCAAGTAAAGGAGAAAAGGATGGGCTTTTTCAATAATCCTCTGCCTGGCTATCTTCGAGGCAAGAACCAACTTATCTACACCGTGACATTCACGGCGTTGTTCTCCATCGTGTTCCTGCTGGTCAGCCTCCCGTTCTCGCACAACAGTTGGATGGCGCTCGGGAACTCAAGGTTCTTCGTTTTCACGGTGCTTTTTGCTCTCGGATCATTAATGATCGTGATACTCAGCAAGTTCATCATGTACAAGACCCGGAACAGAATCAAGATGAATTTTCTGGGCTACATAACGTGGTGTGTCTGCGAGGTCCTCGTGATCTGCCTGGCATATTCATTCATAACAGTGCCGATCACAGGCATAGGCTGGGATCAGTTTCCTAAGACTTTGGGCAATGCCCTTCTGTATGGGAATACCTCATTGATAATCCCTTACATTCTTGCCGGAATGTACTATGCCATTCAGGACAAGAACCAGATCATCCGACTGATGAACTACGGCAATGTTGTTTCGGACGAGGCGGTGCCGATCTCGCAGCTGGAGAAAATCACGCTTTTCGACAACAGCGGTGACCTGAAACTTTGTGTCAGCGCGTCCAACCTTTATTATATAGAGTCCGATGACAACTACATCGTGGTCTGGTACACTGACAGCAAGGGCGACCTGAAGCGCTATATGCTCCGCTGCCGCCTGAAGACCGTTGAGGAAAGTTTCCGTGGCAGCAGCCTTGTGCGTTGCCACAGAAAGTACATCGTGAATATGGACAAGGTCAAGGTTCTGCGCAAGGAGAAGGATGGCTATGAACTGGATCTCGACAACGACGCGATTGCTCCGATTCCGATCACGAAGACATATTCAGAAAACGTCCTGAGCCGTTTCAACAACACCTCAGGACGCCGTATGCAGTGATATTCCCGCTATTATTCGCAGAGTTTGTTCAGTGCGAGTTCGACGAGGGCGCGCACCTGCGGCTTGTAGTCCGGGTTGCTGCTCTTGAGGTAGCGGTTGGCGATGGCACAGCAGATTGTGCCGGCCTCGTGTCCGAGGTGCCTTGCCATTCCGGCGACAGCCGAACTCTCCATCTCGAAATTCGTGATCCTGTAGTCGCCGAAGCGGAACGACTCGAAGTCCTTCAGCATGTCCGGCATCGCAAGACCTTGTCTGACGACTCTGCCCTGAGGCCCGTAAAATCCTGATGCCGAGATGGTCATTCCTTTTACTGAACATTCTTCAAACTTCTTGATCAACTTTTCGCTGGCCTTCACGAAGTAAGGAGAAGGGAGGTTCTCGTTCCAGTGTGTGTGCTTCTTGAAAGCTTCCTCCATCTCAAGGTTGGAGACCTCGTCACGGTTTGCGTACCAGTTCATAAGTCCGTCGCAACCTACTGAATAGTGGGAGAAAATCGCTGAGCCGAGCGGAATGTCCGCCTGCACTGCTCCGCAGGTTCCTATTCTGAGGATTGTCAGGGTGCGGTGCTCCTTTTTCGGCTCACGTGTGGTGAAGTCCACATTGGCCAAGGCGTCCAGCTCGGTCATCACTATGTCGATGTTGTCCGTTCCGATTCCGGTTGACAACACGGTGATTCTCTTGCCGTTGTACTTGCCGGTCGTGGAGACGAACTCCCTTGACTGGTGGCGGAACTCGATGTCGGTGAGGAATCCGGCGACCATGTCAACCCTTCCCGGATCTCCGACGAGGATGACGATGTCAGCCAGCTCTTCCGGTTTCAGATGGATGTGGAAAGCCGAGCCGTCATCGTTGATGATTAATTCAGATTCTGCTATTCTCATAATATGAATTTTAATGTTTAGTAATCCTGAAAGATTACCGAATTGTCTTTTTAGCGCTTACTTATGCTGCCAAATATAAGAATATTCAACGGAATTAACTATTTTTGTAAAATATGTGGCAAAGACTTCAAACTTTATACCTGTGCATGGCCACAGGTCTCATAGCGGCGCTTTTCTTCAGCGTCAAGGCATTCACGCTTGGTCCCGGCGGGATTCATGCCGTGGAATTGACCTACGTCAAGTACACTCCGTACCTTATTCTTCTGATTCTGATCACCATCCTTCAGCTGCTGGCAGTGTTCACGTTCAACGTGCGGGTCTTCCAGATGCGCACGGCCGTGCTTTCGGCCATCCTGATGATCGCTCTTCAGGCTTGGATCGGGGTGGATTATTTCACGGCTGACAAGGAATGGATATTCAAGTTCACCGCAGTGTTCCCGCTCGTCGCCGCGATTCTGAATTTCATCGCCGCGAGGTACATTCTCAGGGACCAGCTTCTTGTGGAGAGCGTCTCCCATCTGCGTTCCCGGAAGAAGAATCATAAGATCTAAGAAGCTGTTTTGATTTGTTTGAAATG
>DCMG01000169.1 GCA_002321335.1 Bacteroidales bacterium UBA1628
TTGGCACTGGTCGCGGCTTCAGCCCTGATCGCGTGCGACAGCAACGACCCTTCCAAGTTCGATGACAAGGATGCGTTCGTGGCGTTCGACAAAACATCGGTTTCCTTGTCTGAGGATTACTCCGCCGGTGGAGCTGTCTGCAAGATTCCTGTGACCCTTGCTTCTGTCAAGGGGCTTGAAGAGACCATCAAGTTCGAGGTAGTCTCACCTGAGACGAAAGGAGCCAAGGAAGGCGTGAACTTCGAGGTTCTGACATCTTCCGGAGTCCTTTCCTTCAACGCTGAGAACCGCACACAGTACATTGAGATCAAGACGATCTATGACGGTGTCTACACCGGTGACCTCAAGTTCACCATCAACCTTGTCGGTACCGATGCGGTTCCGGCTGGATCTGAGGGGGCTTGCACCGTTACAATCAATGACATCGATCACCCTCTCAGTTTCATGCTTGGAAGCTACACCGCGACCGGTGACAACTATTGGGATGGTCCTGTCACATGGACAATGACATTCTACAAGGATGAGGATGATGATCACATGGTTTGGATTGACAACCTCTTCCAGGTTGATGGTTGGGCTAACGAGAAGACTCGCTATTATGGTACAATCAACGAGGATCACACAGTCCTTAACATTCCGTTCGGACAGGAGACTGTGTACAAGTACTCGAACGGAAATCCTGTGACCCTGCTGGGCTTCGATGGCACTAGTGGCTACGACAGTGGTTCTGTTGATGTCAAGATTATCAATGAAGGCGGTAAAGTCACCCTTGACTTCGGAACTGAATGGGGTATCTGGGTAAGGATCGAGGGCGCCGGAAACCTCAACATCGTCAAGCCGGGTATCAAGGCTGTTAAAAACTAGTAATTGAATTGTATATGAAAAAGATATTAGTCATACTTCTTGCAGCCGCCGCGACACTCGCTAGCTGCGTGAAATTCGAAGATGATGGTCAGGTTAATTACGATTCCACCACTGCGCCGGATGTCACGGCGCAGGTGGTTGCCGATGACTCCATCCACGTGACCATCACCGGAAAGACCGGGACAGGGTTCTATTCCTACGCTGTTCTGGCCGGGGCGGAGCAGACTTTGGATGCGGAGAAGCTTCTCAAAGACTCCTACACGGCCCTTGAATCCGGAGTGATAGACTTCTCAAAGGAGTCTTCTGTTGAGTTCGGAATCAATGGACTTACCCCTAACACCACCTATACTGTTTATGCTGTGGCTGCCAGCACGATGGGTGTCCTTACCGAGATCAAGACGGCGTCGGCGACAACTACCGACAGCACTGCACCTGGACTTTCAAACCTTTCGGTCAGCTCTACTGACACGACTTTGGTGTACACAATTTCATACAATGATCCTGTCACATTGGGAAAAGGAGAGGTTACGGCTCATGTCTATGCCGTCAATGGCAAGTACGACAAGGAGAACAAGGTGCTCGTTGAGTACAAGAACTACAAGGTGCCTGCGGCCTGCCTGTCAACGAATGGCAAAAATCTTATTGTAAACCTTCCAAGGGAGGAGGCTATCCCGGGAGCCATCGTTACTCTTACATATACCTCCGGCGTTGTGGTCAATGGAGTTGGTACGCCATGTGCGGCTTACAGCAACAGCATTGTTGACGGAACCGGAAAGGTGACCAAAGGCATTGGCGGCGCTTACGATAATGTAAGCTTTGACTTTACCCTTGACGAGACCTGGCCTGCTGACACTATTGTTTACTTCAGCGATTGGACCAAGCTTGTACCGAAGGCTTACAGCAAGAGTGACTATGCGCTTGCAGGAGCGACAAAAGATGCAAACTTCAAGGTGAAGGTTGTAGACGGCAACGGAAGAACGGTTTCTTATGATGCCAATACTTTTAAGGTTCTCGATGCCACGACCGTAGGCTTTATTCTTAACGAGGCTCCTGACTATGGCGCATCACTGTCCTTCACTATTGCGGAAGGTTCCTTCGAGGATCTTTTCGGCAACTCCAACAATGAGTTCACGGCAGATGGCAACTACTACTGCTCTTATGGCTATAGTCTGAATGACATCATCGGCAAATACACAGTCACGGGTACCAGCTATTGGGAAGATGCAGATGAGACTAAAGTTTGGGTCATCGAGAAAAGTAATGATACTAAGAAAGGCGATGTGATGATAACCACTTATTGGGGATTGCCGTGCGATTACCCGATTTATGCTTACTTTGACAAAGATGCCGGCATCTTCACGATTCCGGATTTCCAGAAGTACTACACGGTCAAGGACGCTGAAGGCAATGCTGCTAAAGATGTTTATTTAGCGTGCAACACCAATGACGACAATGCTGTGGTCAACATGAAAGTCCTTGCGCCAGGTTCTTTCTCCGGGAATGACCTTTGGTTCGGCTACTATCTGAATGATTTGGTGGATAAGTCAAAGAGTGGATGGGGAAATCTGTTCAAAACGGTGAGTGGAACACGCACCGAATAATTTCCGCCTGCATTAATGAGAGGTGAAAGGGAGCCGCTGACGCGGCCCCCTTTTTGTCCTTTGATAACAGATGCGCTTATATCTTACATAATATTCATGATTGTTATGAGAAAACTTATTTTGACAGCTGCTCTGGCGATCGGTGCATTCATGATGGCCGGAGCGCAGAAGCCGACCACCACATATCCTTATCTCTATCCTCGCTTCACAGGCGGGACGGTTGTGATGGAGACCGGAAACAAAGAGGAGAAGGAGATGAACATCCATCTCCGCGCCGACAAACTTCACTACATTGACAACGGGATAATCAAGGAGGCGTTCCTAAACGATGTCAAGGCGGTGGAGATTGGAGACGACATATTCATTCCTGTCTTCGGACGCATGATGAAAGTCATAGCCAAGAACGACAACGGTTGCGTCGCGGCCGAGATTCTCGGGGATTTCGAAGCGGCGCGCGAGGCTAAAGGCGCATACGGCACTTCTTCCACGTCTTCATCCACGATGAAGTTGACCTCGCTCCAGACCGACGCGCAGGTGAATCAGAACTACATGAACATCCTCAACGAGAAGGATCATGGAATGGAACTGAGGATAAGGACCACATACTACCTGATCACTCCCAAGTTCAAGGTCAAGGCTAATAAAAAAGATGTTGACTTCACTTTGCCTGAAAGCATGAGAAATGAGTTCAAGGCTTTCTTGAAGTCTAACAAGATCAAATGGAGCGACTCCCAAAGCCTGCTTGGTGTCGTGGATTTTCTTGGTAAATAAAAATCCGTCTGTGTTATGAAAATATTGTCACGTGCTTCGCTTATGATTGGTGTGATGGCCGTTGCATTCTCCTGCAGCGTCAACGAGGCCGGTCTTGCGGAGAAAGATATTGAAAACCCTTCCGTTAAGGAAGTGTTCGGAGAGGGACTTCCGGAAGAAGAACTTCTCAAGGAGATGAACATCAAGGTCAACGAGGATTTAGCCTTGGAACTGGAGAAGGCGACGGACAAGAATGGTTTCGTGAGTCTTCCAAAAGTAAGGTCGATGGCCGGATTGGGAATCGTTGAGATGAGGAGATTGTTCCCGTACGCCGGAGATTACGAGGCCAGAACCAGGGCCGAGGGACTGCATCTTTGGTATGTTCTGAGTTACGATGACTCGAAGACGATGACCAGAGCCTCGGCTGAACTGGATATTCAGGGAGTTGATGTGGTGGAATATTGCCCACGCGTTTCGATCACAGGCAATCCTGAGATTGTCTCGTACGAGGCTAAGGCGGCCGCGGCCTCTTCGGCCGCTTTTGACGACCCTATGCTTGACCAGCAGTGGCACTACTACAACAATGGATCCGCGTCATCCTCTGTAAGTGGTTGCGACATCAATGTCATGCCTGTCTGGAAGAATTACTCCACCTACGCCAAGTACAAAGGCGACATCATCGTCGGAGTCGTGGACGGAGGAATCGACTACAACCATGAGGATCTCAAAGGTAATATGTGGCATAACCCGGAGAAAACCGGCAATAATATTTACGGCTACAATTTCGTTGAGAATTCCTATAATATTCATCCAGAAAGCCACGGCACTCACGTGGCCGGCACGATTGCGGCGGTGAACAACAATGGCATCGGTGTGTGCGGCGTGGCAGGCGGTGATTCCAAGAAGAACATAAAGGGAGCCAAACTGATGTCCTGCCAGATTTTTGACGGAGACAACCAAGGCTCCGGCGCCGAGGCCATCAAATGGAGCGCGGACAACGGGGCTGTGATTTCCCAGAACAGCTGGGGGTACACCAATCTGACAACTACTCCGGCTTCTTTGAAGTCTGCCGTTGATTATTTCATCAAATACGCCGGTACTGACAAGAATGGCAAACAGACCGGTCCTATGAAAGGCGGAATAGTCATATTCGCCGCTGGCAATGACAACAAGACCGTTTCCGGCAACGACTATGAAGCCATCCTGAATGTGACATCCGTTGGAGCGGACTACAAGCGCGCATATTACACCAACTATGGTCCGTGGTGCGATATCTCGGCTCCCGGCGGCGATGTCAAGAAGGGGAATCAGGTACTCAGCACCTTGCCAGGAGACAAGTACGGCAAGATGCAGGGCACGTCGATGGCTTGTCCTCATGTGTCCGGTGTAGCCGCATTGGTTCTGACAAGATACGGTGGAGAGGGCTATACTTGTACCGCTTTGAGAAAGCGTCTGGAAGACAATGTCACCAACATCTCGGCGCAAAATGCCAGTTATTATCTTGGGAAAGGTCTGGTGAACGCCTACAGAGCCATAGCCGGAAGCGGCGGAAAGGCTCCGAACACGCCTGAGGGCTTGACGGTGAACACGCAGTCCAACAACATCGAATTCAATGTCAACATTCCGTCCGATGCCGACGACGGAAAGCCGAACGCAATCTACATCTACTACTCTACATCGGATTTCAATTCCATCGACAAGGCAATGTTCGGAATGTTCTACATCGAGGATCATAAGGTCGGGGAGACACTATCGGGAACCGTGTCCGGTCTGGAGTTCAACACAGATTACTATGTGGCCGCCATGGCCTGCGACCTGGCCGGAAACCGCTCCGCTCTGACCAAGAGGATACGTGTCACGACTGGAGGGAACTCCGCTCCTGTCATCACGGCCAAGACTCCGGTCTCGTTATCGATTAAGGCGCATGAGAGTGCTGTGGCCGAGTTCACGGTCACCGAGCCGGACGGACATTTCTACAACATTGAACTGACTCCGGGCTCGGCAGCGGCGGTGCTGGACACATTGAACCGTTCAGAGCCAAAGGTCCGGATAACCGGTGCGGCGGCTCCGGCCGGGACATATTCGGCGGAGTTGACTGTGACGGATTTCTATGGGCTCGCGACATCCCAAAAGATTGGCTACACCATTCAGGAGAATCATGCTCCTGTCGTGGTGAACCAGTTCAAGAATATGCTTGTGACATCAAAGGCCGCCGTGACTCAGGAACTCCTTGCCTCTGACTATTTCAACGACGAGGATGGCGAGGAACTTGCCTTCACTTTCGAGTTCAGCAACCCTGTGGTGGCCAACATGACATATTCAAAAGGGAAGTTCCTTTTCACGCCGATGAACTACGGGCAGTCTGACATCACCGTCACCGCCACGGATGTCCGTAAGGAGTCCGTGTCCCAGACATTCTCCGTGATGGTCACTGACGGGACCAGGGAGGTCTCTCTATATCCAAATCCGGTGAAGAGCAAGTTGAACATACAGTTCGGCGTGGAAGCGGCCAAGGTGGATTTGAAGATTGTCTCCGCAGCGGGCTCGGTCTTTGTAGAGGATTCGTTCGATGCGGTCACTCCGTTCACTCCTTTGTCTGTTGACATGACAGATGCCAACGCCGGGCAGTACACCGTGGCGGTCACGCTTGACGGAAAAGAGTATAAATCCAGTATTGTGAAGCTTTAATGGAAATGAAAAGAATATATTCATCATTGATTGCCGTGGCTTTGTTCGGGGGAACCATGGCCGGACAGACACTTCCCTCGTTGTTGATCGGGTCTGATCCGGCCTCGCAGGGAACAGCGTTGACATCTGTCGGAAAGACCTCGGGGGCATATTCATTGGAAGGAAATGTGGCTTCAATGTCGCTGAATGACGCCAAGTTGAGCGCCGGAGCGTCGTTTGGGCTGTGGCAGCCCGGATATGCGAAAGACAAGGTGATCGGCGTCGGGGCGGCTTACCGTCTTGGTGACAGGCTCGCTTTCGGGCTTCAATTCAAAAGTTTGATCCAGCCTTCCTACGATGTCGTTTCTGAAAGCGGCTCGGTAAAGGATTCGTTCACGCCAGGGGAAACCAATTTCGCGGTGGGAGCCGCATATTCGGTCACGGATTGGCTTTCGGTCGGTGTGACCGGCAGAATGGTCATGTCAACCTTGGCCGATGACGCCAAGGCCAATGTGTTTGGCGCGGATGTGGCGGTATTCTACAGGAAAGACGCTCTCAGCGCTGGTTTGTCGGTGAACAATGTAGGCGGCAAGGTCAACTATGGCGGTGAGGATTACGACCAGCCGATGCTTGCGCGTGCCGGAGTGGCCTACCGCATCGGAAATCCGGAATCTTCTTCGGTCACTCCGTCCGTGGAGGCTGACGTTTTGTTCAAAGGCGGCCTCATGGCCGGCTTAGGTGTGGAATATTCCTACAAGAGCATGCTATTCGCCAGAGGTGGTTTCCATTATGGCGACAAGGGAAAAGCGGTTCCGACGTACGCTTCACTTGGGCTTGGCGTCCGTTTCTTGGGTGTCAGTCTTGACGTGGCTTACCTGACGGCCAGCGATGTCCTTGGCAATTCCATCAGTTTTGGCCTCGGCTATCGGTTCTGACAAGTTTTGTCAATCCAGAAAATATTCCGATATTTATATTCGTGAATCGCCGTAAAAAGGCGATGTTGGATCATGAAAATAAATAATCGGAATTTTTTGTCTCTGCTGGTGCTGCTGGCATCAATGTCCTGTGCCAAGGAGGATGTGCTTGAAAAAGTTGTGGATGAGCCTGCTACGGAAGCGGGTTCATCCATTGATCATTCTGTTGTGCCGGGAATCGCATTTGTGGAGTTCAGCGACGAGATGATCGCTTTGGTCGGGGATGACCTAAGCCAGGGTAAGGTCGTGACCCGCTCAATGGGATTGAACCAGGCTCTTGACGAGCTCGGGATAAAATCAATCGAAAGGGCCTTTCCGGATGCCGGAGAGTTTGAGCCGCGTCATAGGAAGGCGGGACTGCACAAATGCTACATCATTGAATATTCAGAATCGGTGGCGGTGACCAGAGCCTCCTCCGAACTTCTGTCGATTCCCGGAGTGGAACGGGTCGAAAGTCAGCGCGCCGTAGTTCCGGCGGACTTCAACGATCCTTCGTTCTCATCCCAATGGGGATTGTACAACATCTCATATCCCCAATATGACATAAATGTCGTTCCGGTGTGGAACAACTACACTACCGGCGACCCGAAAGTCGTGGTGGCTGTCGTTGATTATGGAATCGACATGAGTCATCCGGATCTCAAGGATAATTGTTCTGCGACGAATTACAGTTCGATAGACCATGTCGCTTCCGTCAAGGTGGAGAACGCCGGAAATCACGGGACTCACGTCGCCGGGATAATCGCCGCGGTCAACAACAACGGTGTCGGAATCCGAGGTGTGGCGGGAGGTGACGCAGCAAAAGGAAAGAAGGGCGCGACCCTCATGTCCTGTGAGATCTTCCGTGATTATGCCGAAGGCGGAAAGACTAAGACAAAGCAAGGCTCGATTCCTACGGCGATTATCTGGGCGGCCGACCACGGAGCTGTCATCTGTCAGAACAGTTGGTCCTATAACTATGACTCGAACGGTGACGGATGGCTTGACGAGACTGAAAAGGCGAAAGCCATGAGAGGAGAGGTTGGCTATTGGGACAAGCGCGCGATCGACTACTTCATAGACCACGCCGGTTGCGACAAGGATGGAAACCAACTTCCGGATTCACCGATGAAAGGAGGATTGGTGGTGTTCGCGGCGGGCAATGACAACATCGGCAATGGAGTACCGTCCAATTACGATAGGGTCATCGCCGTGGCGGCTCTGAACAGCAACGGGAGCAAGGCGAACTACTCCAACTATGGTGATTTTGTGGATCTTGCGGCTCCTGGCACCGGAATCTACAGCACAGTCACCGGAGGAGGCTACAGGAATATGAATGGTACCTCGATGGCGTGCCCTCATGTGTCCGGAGTCGCGGCATTGATCGTTTCCATGTGCGGTGGCCAGGGGTTCACCAACGATATGTTGAAGGAGAAACTGCTTAAGACCAGACGTGCGGATGTCGTGTCAGCGGGTATGGGCGGTCTGGTGGATGCCATGGCCGCGCTGAATTACGGGGAAACCTTCAAGCCTGGCAAGGCCGGAGATGTCAAGGCGGCCGTTCGTGCCAACTCGGTTGACATCTCGTGGACTTCTGTCGCCAATGCCGACGGATACCCTGCCTATGGCTACAAAGTCATCTGTGGGAAGGATCGGTCTCTGGTGGAAAACGCCGACCCGTCCAAAAACACAGCCGCCGGTACCTTTACAAGGAGTGTTCTGGCAAAGGCGGAAGTAGGCTCCACGGAAAAAATCACGTTCCGCGACCTGGATTTCTCGTCAACCTACTATGTTAAGGTGGTGGGCTACTCTTACATGAACGTCTATGGCGAGCCGTCTCCGGTCATTGAGTTCAAGACGGTGGTCAACAACCCTCCCGTCATCAAGAGTGATGTCAGCGGTGACATCGTTCTCAGATCCCACGAGAAAAAGGTCATCAACCTTGTCATCACCGATCCGGACAGGCACACCATCACCGCTGATTACCAGCCCGGAAGCCCTGCGGACACATTCTCCGGACTTGACAAAGGTGAGGCCACCATCACAATCAACGCACCTGCCGCAGGCCCCGGAACCTATACGGCGACACTCACGGCAACCGACAACTACGGCGCTGCGACGACTCTCGCAATCACCTACACCATCTTGGCGAACAACCCTCCGGAGAAAATCAAGGATGCCTCCAACCTCCTCATCCACAACCTCGGAGAAACATTTGTCCTGAAGATGAACGAATATTTCAACGACCCTGACGGCGAGACTCTTGAATATGACCTCTCGTCCACTGACCCACAGACCGTGCGCCTTGTCAGTAACGGAGGAAATGTCTTCGGGACTGTCCTGAAGTACGGCTCAAGCGCTATTGTGGTCAAGGCCACCGACGCCGCCGGATCTTCGGCGGAGATCGGTTTCAAAGTCTTGGCCAGAGAAGCTTCCGTTGAATACTCTGCTTATCCTAATCCTGTAAAGGATTTCCTGAACATCGGCACTGGTCCCGAACTCGCCGAGACCCATGTCCGGATAGTGTCGCAGACCGGTCGCACGGCGTTTGACGGCACGGTCATGGCCAGCGCCTTCGAACCTGCGAGGATAGACTTGTCCGGACAGGCTCCGGGGGTATATTCGGTAATCATCCGCATCGGGGGGAAGACGCACACGTTTGCTGTGGTGAAACGCTGATTCAATGACAAATAACACTGAGATATATTTTATTTATGAACAAAAGAATCCTTGCGGCCGCGGGAGCGTTCCTGTGTCTGCTTTCATCCTGTGACAACAACATGAACCCATTGCTTACAGACTCCACGCTGCCGTACGGCGCGCCTCAGTTCGACAAGATCAAGACTGAGCACTATCTGCCTGCCTTCGAACAGGCCATCACCGAGGCCAAGGCCGAGATTGATGCCATCGTGAACAATCCGGACTCTCCTACGTTCGGGAACACGATTGCTGCGTTGGACGAGGCCGGAAGTCGCCTCAACGATGTTGCCAGCATATTCTACAACCTTATGGAGGCCGACACGAATGATCAGATGCAGGCGGTTGCAGAGAAAGTCTCCCCGATGATGACTGAATATTCAATGTACGTCTCGCTGAACGAGTCGCTTTTCGCCCGTGTCAAGGCCGTGCATGAGAGCGCGGAAGGACTTGAGCCTGATCAGGCCAGACTTCTGGAGAAGACATGGAAGTCGTTTGTCCGTGGCGGAGCCAACCTCGGTGCTGAGGACAAGGAGTCCTACAGCAAGCTCAGCGAGCAGCTCTCCCTTTTGACCCTCCAGTACGGCAAGAACGTGCTTGCGGCCACCAATGCATTTACAATGAATATTACAGACGCGGCTGATCTTGAGGGACTTCCGGATTTCGTCCGTGAGGCTGCCGCCGAGACAGCCAAGTCCAAGGAGATGGAAGGCTGGGCGTTTGACCTTTCGGCTCCAAGCTACGGGGCTTTCATGAAGTACAGCGCTCGTTGCGACCTTCGCCAGAAGATGTGGATGGCCTACAACACTAGGGCGACAGAAGGGGAGAACAGCAACATCGACCTCTGCCGCCAGATCGCTGAGCTGCGCCTGAAGATAGCGAATATCCTCGGCTACGAGACTTATGCGGACTACGCCCTTGAGGAAAGGATGGCCAAGAATCCTCAAACCGTCAATGAGTTCATCCAGAAACTATTGGCTCCGTCGCTTCCTGCCGCCAAGGCCGAGGTCAAGGAACTTTATGAATATGCCCGCTCCAACGGTTTCGAGGACACCGAGATCCAGCCTTGGGACTTTGGTTTCTGGTCAGAGAAACTGATGGATGCCCGCTACTCAATCAACGATGAGCAGCTCAAGCCGTATTTCAGGTTGGAGAACTGCATCGACGCGGCTTTCGGTCTGGCTGGAAAACTCTATGGGCTGTCTTTCGAGGAGAGGAAAGATATTCCTGTCTATCATCCTGACGTTAAGGTCTATGACGTTAAGGACGCTTCAGGAAGGCACATGGCTCTGTTCTACGCTGATTTCTTCCCGCGTGCCAGCAAGAGGGGAGGGGCATGGATGACCGAATTCCGTGGCCAGAGCATAGTGAACGGGGTGGAGAAACGTCCGTTCATCAGTCTTGTCACCAACTTCTCCAAGCCTACAGCCGGGAAGCCATCACTTCTGACCCACGACGAGTTGACTACTCTGCTTCACGAGTTCGGGCACAGTCTGCATGGCATTCTCGCTGAGGGAAGATATTCATCACTCACCGGTACTAATGTTTCCCGCGACTTTGTGGAACTGCCGTCGCAGATCATGGAGAACTGGGCGTTCGAGCCGGAGTTTCTGGACACTTTCGCGCGTCATTTCGAGACTGGGGAGGCGCTTCCGGACACCCTCATCAACAAGATTGTGGCTGCCAAGAATTATCATGCGGCCTACGCTCAGGTGCGTCAGCTTCAGTTCGGGATTCTGGACATGGCCTGGCACACGCTGAAAACTATGCCGGAACTTGGCACGATTGCTTTTGAGAAGGAAGCCCTGAAGAGCACGAATGTGATCCCGTCCATCCCGCAGGCCTGCATTTCGACTTCGTTCAGTCACATATTCTCAGGAGGTTACAGCGCAGGCTACTATTCCTACAAATGGTCCGAGGTGCTGGAGGCCGATGCTTTCAGTCTGTTCAAGGAGAAGGGAATATTCAACACCGAAGTTTCGCACTCCTTCCGTGACAACATCCTCTCGAAGGGATGCAGCGAGGATGAGGGCGTGCTTTACCGCAGGTTCCGCGGGCACGATCCTGAGCCGGAGGCTCTGCTGGAGAAGCTAGGAATAACCAGCACGAAATAATTCAGCCTCCGCTGAATCAGTGGGATCAATATTCCGGAGTGAAATTACGTAAGGCGGTCGTCAGAGTCTCCTCGAAGACCGCTTTTTCGTGTTCTGAAAGGAATCCGACCTCGATAGGAACTTGGAAGAGCCTGATTTTCAATTGCTCCGGAATCCTCTTGAAGTCCAAGATCCTTTGGCAGTCCTTCTCAGTGGTTGCCACAACAGCTGTCGGATGCTCCTTCACGGCGTTCATTATCTTTTTGATGTCGAAGCGGTTGTAGTTGTGGTGATCCATGAAGCAGAATCGCTTCACGATTTTGTGCTCGTCACTGAGGTACATCCTTAGAGGAGTGTCCTTGGCTATTCCGGAAAAAAGAATCAGTTTCTGCGAGTAAGCGTACCTCTTGTCGCCTTCCTTGAAGATAGGCTGCATTTGGTTGTACCAGATTGTTGTGAACAGCAAAGTCTTGACAGATCCTTTCTTGTCTGTTCCTGTACATGATTTAATGTCGTAATCCTTAAGCCCGAATGACCTTGCCCATTCGACTTTCTGGCTGTCTTCCAGATAGGCCGGACATTTTGACACTATGATGATGTTGGCCGCGTGGAGTCTTTGTGGCAGATCGCGTAACCTCCCGAAAGGCAAGAGCCTGTCCTTGTACGTTGGCCTATTGTAGTCCACCAGGACAATGTTGAAGTAAGCCCTAAGTGTTCTGTACTGGAAGGCGTCATCAAGCACAATCAGGTCAGCCGGTGGAATTGATGCGCCGGCGCACTTGCGAGCCCTTCTCTCGGTCTTGAGTTTCTCGGGATGGCAGAGAATGCCGCAGCCCTTGATTCTTTGCCTGTCCACAGCAACCGTAACACCGGGGAACTTTCTCTTGATTTGGAGAGGCTCATCGCCATAGTCCTTGACCTTGCCGTCCTTGTCAACCAGTTGGAAACCGCTGCTGTTGCGCTTGTGCCCTCTTGACAGCACCGCAAGATTGCGGAACGCCCAGTCGTCGCTTCTGAGCAAGGTGCGCAGAATCATCTCTGTGTGAGGGGTTTTGCCTGTTCCACCCGCTGTGATGTTACCAACGCAGATGGTCGGAACCTCGCAGGTACCAACCTTGAAGAGGCCGTGGTCGTAGCAGGCGTGCCTCAGCTTCAGCGTCAGATAATATGGTGCAAGAAGAATCTTGTCAAGCATAGATTGCAAAGATACAAAAAATCATAAGCCATAGACGCTGTTTGCCTCTGAAATTTCAGTGTCACCCCATTTTTCGGCAATATATTCAAGAATCTTGAACACTTCCGTCGGGTCGTTCTCCGTCACTAGCCGCATTCTGGTCTCCTTGAAGTCGGGCAGCCCCTTGAAGTAACAGGAGAGGTGGCGGCGCATCTCATAGACCCCGGTCGGCACACCTTTAAGGTCCAGCGAGAGCCGCATCTGCCTTTCCGCCAGCTCGACCCGCTCCTTCACTCCAAGTGGCGGAAGTTCCTCTCCCGTGGCAAGGAAGTGCTTGATTTCCTTGAATATCCAAGGATGTCCGAAGGATGCTCTGGCGACCATGATCCCGTCTACCCCATAGCGGTCGAACGCCTCTTTCGCCTTCCGCGCGGAGTTGATGTCACCGTTCCCTATTATGGGAATATTCATCCTCGGATTCCGTTTGACCTCTCCGATGAGAGTCCAGTCGGCCTCGCCTTTGTACATCTGACAGCGGGTCCGTCCGTGGATTGTGAGGGCCTTGATGCCGGTGTCCTGAAGCCTTTCGGCCAGTTCCACGATGATCTTGCTGCTTTCGTCCCAACCCAGACGTGTCTTGACGGTGACGGGCTTTCGGACAGCTTCAACGATACGCCTTGTGATCATCACCATCTTATCTGGATCCTTCATCATCCCAGACCCGGCTCCTCTGCCAGCTATTTTGCTTACAGGACAGCCGAAATTGATGTCAATCACGTCGCATCCGTGTCCACCGACAATCTCGTCAGCATGGTCGGCCATTTTGGCCGCCTCGACCATGGCGTCCGGATCGCTTCCGTAGATCTGGATGCCTATCGGAGCCTCAGCATCGGTGGTCTTGAGTTTGGCGTAGGCCTTTTTCGCATCCCGGATCAAGCCTTCAGCCGGAATGAACTCCGTGTAGGTCATGTCCGCTCCCTGCTCCCTGCATATTCCTCTGAAGGAAGCGTCAGTGACGTCCTCCATAGGAGCCAGAAGCACGGGCTTTTCACCGAGATCTATATTCCCAATTGTCATATCGTCGATATTCTCTGACTTTTGTTCCGCTTGGCATTTTCCTTGCGGGAAAGTACCAATTGTCTGCAAAATTACTATTTTTGCGGGATAGAATAAAGGATTAATAAGTTAATAGTAGTGTATTATGAAAGAGATAAAGACAATAGGTGTCCTGACATCCGGAGGTGACGCGCCGGGAATGAACGCGGCCATCAGGGCCGTTACCCGTTCGGCGATCTACAACGGATGGAAAGTCATGGGAATCTATCGTGGCTACGAAGGACTCATCAACGGTGATCTCAAGGAACTTACCACGGAAAGCGTCAGCAACACGATCCAGAGAGGCGGCACGATTCTAAAAACCGCCCGCAGCGAGGAATTCATGACTGTTGAGGGCCGCAAGAAGGCCTACGACAACCTTGTCAAATTCGGTGTTGACGCTTTGATTGTCATCGGTGGCAATGGTTCACTTGCCGGAGCGCAGGAGTTTGCCCATGAATATGACATCCCGATCATCGGCCTTCCTGGCACGATAGACAACGACCTCTACGGCACAGACTCCACAATCGGCTATGACACAGCACTTAACACCATTGTCGAGTGCGTGGACAAGATCCGGGACACCGCAACTTCCCACGACCGCATCTTCTTTGTCGAGGTAATGGGACGTGACGCAGGTTTCCTAGCCCAGAACTCCGCCATCGCCGCCGGTGCCGAGGCCGCCATCATCCCTGAGGACCAGACGGACATCGACCAGCTTGAGAAGTTCATCAGCCACGGCTGCCGCAAGAGCAAGAACAGCTCGATCGTCCTTGTCTCCGAAAGCCCGAAGGATGGGGGAGCGATGCACTACGCCGAAAGAGTAAGGCAGGAATATCCTGAATACGACGTCCGTGTCACCATCCTCGGTCATCTCCAGCGTGGCGGTTGCCCTTCCGCCTACGACAGAATCCTTGCCAGCCGTCTCGGCTACGCCAGCATAGAAGCCCTTCAGGAAGGCCAGCGCAACATCATGGTCGGCATCTCCAACAACGAGATCGTCTATGTCCCGATCGGCAAAGCCATAAAACTCGACAAGCCGATCGACAAGGAACTCATCAACGTCCTCGCTGTGCTGTCCATCTAGCCGGACGTTTCTCTGTCTGCGTCATGCCGTATAGTATGCCGTGGCAGATAACAAGCTAGTCGTCAATTAAATAAGGTGGTGTTCCAGTGTGAATTTCAGCACAGGAACACCACCTTTTCTCATTCATTGTCAGATCTTTAACTGCCACGGTCAATACATCAGACCTAATGACCACAAAGGGATTTTCGCTCCGATCGGATACTCGATTCCGTCAGCCGCTACATACGAGTCCTGGATTCCGGTTATCTGTGAGAATGTTTTCCCTTCGCCACCCACTTCAATTGTGAATTTCCCATCGATTTTGAAATCACCTGAGTCCTTGCCATATTCCACGATATGCATTGTTGAAAGCTGGTTTATGGCGAACGTTTCTCTGACAGTACCTATCTTGATGTCTGAAGAAAGCACATACTGTAAGTTTGAATTGTCAAGAAATATTTTGTCAGGTTTCTGCATTTTCTTCACGGAAAGAATATCCGAATACAGAAGTTTAATCAGTTTGGCCTCATCGAGATACTTCAGATAGGCCAACACGGTATTCCTCTCCAACCCAATGCTTTTTGAAAGGCTGGCAATACTCACCTGAAAAGGGAGGTTGTTGGCCAACACGTACAGCAAAGCCTTGATCTTCCTTGTGTTGGCGACATCGACATTCCTTTCTTGCGTCAGTTCGGAATCGATGATGTAATTCGCTACATTTTCCACCAATGTTGCATAATCAGCAGGGTTTTCGTAATAGAATGGGTAGTACCCATGTTTAAGGTACTCTGTGAATTTTTCAAGGGGACGGCACATCCGGCAGACTTCATCGCAGACTCTCCATGAGTCATTAAGGATTGACTCCAAAGTTGAAACCGGAATGTCAATGCCACTATCGAACTTCAGAAACTCTCGGAACGACAACCCTGGCATCTCGTAAGGCACGCACCTTCTAGACAGATCGGAGTCCCCGCTCTGAATCTTGAGAAGCGATGAACCGCTGATCACGACTTTCAGTTCAGGATAAAGGTCATAGATTTCCTTGATTTCCCTGCTCCAAAATGGATATTTATGGACCTCATCGACATACAGCCGCTTACCGCCATATTTTACAAAGGTGTCTGCAAGGTCAAGCAGCGAATGGGTTGAAAAATACATCGAATCCATCGAGCAGTACAGGGCTTCTCTGGAGCCATCTTTGTAATTCAGTTTTATATGTTGCTTCATCAGTGTCGATTTTCCAACACCCTTAGGCCCTTTGATTGAGATTAGTCTTGAATCCCAGTTAATCCGCTGCATCATTGAACGGATGATCTTCATTGGTGTTCTGAGTAGGTATTTGTCATGTTTGGCGAAAAGAGTCTCCATATATTCCTAATATTTCTTGCAAATATAACAAAATGCTTTTTATAAAAAGCATTTTGTCCAGATAATTGCTTTTTATAAAAAGTGTTTTACCGAAATTACAAGCGATCAATTCGATTATGGTCACTATTTATAAATCAATGAATATACCCCTGAATGTCTCCGGTTGGCTCCGGCAGGGCATTCAGGGGCGTGTGTTATCTAATGGTTAGGCTACGGGCGTTCTGTGATGCCGCCGAGGTGGGACCAGAGCCAGTGGGATTCGTAGAGGGCTTTGGTGCCTTTCGGGACGGTCACCTTGACAGCGTAGCGGTCTGTGTAGAAGAAAAAGAATTTCGAAGGGTCCGACTCCTCGGTTGAAATCCTGTCGATGTCCTCCTTTGTCTTCCAATTCAGTTCGACCTCAATAGGGGTTTTGGATTTGTTGAAGAATCTTGGCCCGATGTATTTTACGGATTCCGGGATGATGATCTTGCTGATACCAGTGCAGGTGATTGAATATTCATCAATAACCTCCACGCCATCCTTGATGGCGAACACACCGGTGGCCTTTTCCGGAAGCCATGACAGTACTTCTGTCTCTTTGTTTAATGGCTTTGAATAATAGCGGTGAGAATACAACGCTCCATAGTGGGTGTAAAAATAATCCCGTTGACTTTCCGAAGTCTTAGGTGTGGTGACAATCTCAAGTTTCGGACAGCCTTCAAACACCGGATTGTCGGTGTTTAACGATTCCATCGTGGAGGAGAATGTTATCCTTTCAAGATTAGAGCAGCCGTAGAAAGCCCTTGCTCCAATGGATTCAATTCCTTCACCAAGTGTCACGGCTTTAAGGTCGGTGCATTCGTGAAACGCATTGTCCCATATTGTGTTGACCGAGTATTTGATCCCGTCATATTCAATCTGGCCGGGGATGGTGACATCTCCACTATATTTGCTTCCGTCTGGGTCGGGAATCACACGTACCGTGTTTGGAACACCAACAGTGTTATGTTTTTCATACCACAGTCCGCCAACCTTGAATTTTGATTCCGTTTCTTTCACGGTTACGGTGCAGTAGGACTTGAATCCTCCGTCATCGGTTGTCACGCTGATTTTCGCTGTTCCTGCAGCGATTCCTTTCACATTGCCCTCAGAATCGACTGTCGCAACGGACGGAGATTCAGACTCCCATTTCACATTCTGGTTGGCAGCATCCGCTGGTTTGATCGTGTAAGAGAGTTTGGTGGTTCCACGTACGGACAGGGTCACGGCCCAAGGATTGACCTCCACGCCGGTGACAGGCACATTCTTGCTCTTCACGGTCACCTTGCAGCTGGCGTTTTTCCCACCGTCCTCGGTTGTAACTGTGATGGTTGCCTCACCGGCCTTGAGAGCTGTGACCTTTCCGCTCTCGTCCACGGATGCGATGTCGGCATTGTCAGACTTCCACGTTACCTTCTTGTTGGTCGCGTTGTCCGGCTTGACTGTGGCGGTGAGGTTCTCGGAGGAGCCTTCTGTCAGAGTCAATTCTGTTCTGTCAAGTGACACCTCGGTTACACTCACCGTTTTCTCTTTGACTGTGACCGTGCATTTCCCGGACTTACCTTCGGCAGTGGCGGTGATGGTGGCGGTGCCGGCCTTCAGGCCTTGCACGTTGCCGCTGCCATCAACTGTGGCGATGGCCTTATCGGATGATGTCCAGGTCACAGTTCTGTCAGCGGCTGCCGCAGGGCTGATCTTGGCGGTCAGCTTGGCAGACTCACCTTCGATGATTTCCAAACGGTCTGGAGTGACAGAAACCGAAGAGACATTGATCTCTTCGGTCTCCTTGCCTTTGCAAGAGGCGATGACCAAGGCCATGATGGCTGACACAATAAAGATGTGCGATGTTTGCTTGGTTTTGTATAAAATGCCCATGGTTATGTTGAATTTGAATATTCAAACCACAAAATTAGCCGGTGGATCACAAAAGGAATATGGCAAAAAAGGCATATTATGTCTCTTTTGCCATATTTGTCAATTATTGGTG
>DCMG01000132.1 GCA_002321335.1 Bacteroidales bacterium UBA1628
ACGCACTTCTTCGGATGCTTACCTTCGTCGGATGCTTACGCCCCGTAACCGTCAGTCAAGGAATTATTGAAAGGAGAGGGTGGCAGAATCTGCCACCCTCTCCTTCTATATACTATAACAAAATCAGTTTGCTTTGGTGACCTTGATGTTGTCCAGGAAGAATCGTCCTGCTCCACCAACACTGTAATTGTACTCACCTGTGTATTTTTCATTATCGTCTGTCTTGAGGACGCGATTCATGACAATTACAAATCTAGTCTTGGATGTAGCTCCCAAAACCTTCACTGAAGAGTGAGTCCAGAAAATTTTCCCTTTTTCCTGAGTTTGTTCAAGAAGATTGCTATATTTTGTTCCATTCTCGAACTTACCGTCACCCTCGATGACAACAACCAACTTTGTGTTGTCAACAGTGCCGTCTCCCTGAAGCATGGACGCCCAGTCAAAGGAAACGTCAAGATTGACACTACCTGAGATTCTCATGGCAGGAAGACGCAGCGAGGTGTTGTTTCCTTTAGTCTTACTGAATTTCAGATAGTGTGGCTGAAGGTACATCAACTTCGCGGAAGGAAGCATATCCTCATAGCCTTTAGCCTTGAAAGCCTCAAGGAAAGATTTCTGCCAATCAGCACTTCCATAGACATTCGGTGCCTCGGTACCTCCTGCAAAGTTGTCAACAGTGTCACCAACCTTCTTGTTCTCGGCAGCAGTAGCATTATAAGCCTCAACGAACGGTTTTACCCAACTGAAATCATCCTCGAAGTAAACCCTTGGAACGCGTCCACCATTACCAGACTGAATCATCGGCTGAGAGTACTCATCTTTCACGTCTGTAATTGAAAGACGAGCCGATCCACCGTTTCGGGTAGTCAGTTTGCCTTTGCCGTTAGCCTGCCAGTTGGCTGCGCAAACAAAACGGAACTCATGGATCTCGGTGTTGTTCTGATAGGTGACCGTGGTGTTAACGGACACATTGGTGCTGCCGTCCGCATTCATCGCATGTGTGTAGGTGATTGTCTCACCCGGCTCATTGGTGGTTAGAGGAGTTCCTGCTACTCTCCACTCATCACCATCCTTATACTCAAGTCTCCAGTGCTTATGTCCTGTACCTGAAGTTCTGGTCTCGAATGAAATGGTGACAACATCCCCAGCCTTTGCCGGAGCATTGCTGCAGAAATACCAATAGTCGCCCGGCCAAGGTCCGGTCACACGAGGGTTATTGCCGCTTACGTCAAGCTTATACTTCTTGTTTGCGTCAGTGTTGGCCAGATCATAAGGGACATACTGAATGTAACCATCATTCTCAACAGGCATGACCTTTCCATTTTCAGGGAATGTCTTTGAGAAATTGATGTTATCGCCAAGATGCCAGATGACAGGAAGATAGCCCGTGCCACGCGTATAAGCGCCCTGAGTCACGGTCACCACAGACTGAATGTTCTTCTCTGAATTAAAGAATGTGATGTGGCCGACACGAGGGTTGGAAGCTTTATTCGCTGCGACATTTACGAGGACATCAGTCCATGCCACCAAAGCCTTGGTCTGAGGAACAATCGTAAGCCAATCAACGTCAGAGGCACTTTCAAACTCCACATTGGACTGAACGGTCATCTTAAGGGTATTCTCGTCAGCCACAGCTGTCATGGCATTACCGGTCGAGACGCTGATGAATGAGTCAAGTTCCTGGCCGGCGGCTGATTGAACAATATGGATGTTCTTTCTTGTGTCAGCAGATGCCAAGGTGATCACCGCATGACGAAGTTTTGAGCTTGTACTCGGCTCACATGTAACCTTGACTGTTGTCTCTTCACCGGCGGCTCCCTCCATGACATCAAGAGAGAACCAATCCGAGTCCGCACCTTTGGACAAAGTCCATGGGTTATCCGACTCAATTTTAAGTTCATGCGCCTTTGCGGGAGTCCCGTCAAATGTAATCACCTCGTCAGAAACACTGACTTTGGCGTAAACCGGGTCTGAATACGGGATGTCAGAGTCAGATATCTTGATGTTGTCCAGATGCCAACGCTGCTGATCCGGGGTCACTGAAGCATATTCAGCAGGACGGATAATGAAACGTGTGGTGTTGTTGACACCTTTCGCCATAACCGTGGCATGCTGCCACTCAATGTGTCCTTTCTCCTGAGTTGTGATGAACGGATCACTGATCTGAGTGCCATTGTCGAATGTGCCTTTGCCGGTAAGTTCCACTACAATCTGAACCTTGTCAATGTTACCGCTTCCCGTCATGTGAGCGGCCCAGTCAAAATCAAGGTCAACGTTGATGAGTTCATCGCCCTTGAAATCCTGCTTAGGCAGCATCATGCCATTATTGTTATTTACGGTAGCAGTACTTGTCTTACCGAATTTCCAATAATATTTTTGAGCATAGATGACTTTATTATCAGGATTGAGATCCTCATAGCCCCTGTCAAGCAACGCTTTGAGCAGAGGATCAAGTGCCCCATTGCTCCTAAGGTTCGGAGCTTCGGCTCCAGCATTGTTTTCCCCGATAGAGTCACCCACCTTGACACCAGACGCATCAATGTATGACTTCATCCAAGAGAAGTCATCGTAGAAGTAAGCCTTAAGGTTGTCGTTGATGCCATTATCCTGTACATCTGTCACGGCAAGTGTGACCGTTCCGTCAGCAAGACCAAGGAAATAAGCCTTGACAGAGATGTTGTGCATATTCACAGCGCCAAGATCAACTCCACCTTCCCTGGTGTCCAAAAGAGTTATGGCTACAGGGACAGACTGCTCAAATTTAAGATCAAGGCCAAGCAGACCGGCATCAACTGAAACATAGTTGACTGAGCCAGCCTTGGAAGGGTCAAGATTGGAAAGAAGGTCTATCGGTTCCGGATATACCACTTCACTATTCGACTTCACGGTGACATCACCTCCCACAAGTGAAGGATTCCCATAAAGGGTAACTTTTTCACCGGCAAGTGAGACTTTGTCGCCTATAGCGACATCCTCCTTATAAGAAACGAAGATTGAAGCGCTGGCATCTGTAGCGACAAAGCCGTCAGATGTCAAAGCAACCACCTGTGCCTCAGCAACCTTTGCATATTGACCATCCTGAAGCTCGAATATCTTGGCGATTGGCATCTCCTCAACACCAAGATAGTTGTCACCTTTCTGGTAAACGATGGAACGGATTGAATATCCGCGGTTGTTTGCAATGGTGATTGTTCCCTCGCGGGGAGCGTCCATCGCACCGTTCTTGACATTGTCCGTGACACTTACGGTCACATCAACAGTATTTGAACCTGACATAGGATCCACAGTGATCCAGTCTGCGTCCACATCTACAAACCAAGACTCGTCCGAGGCGATAGTCAAGGTTTGAGGCTCCGCTCCAATCGCTTCGAAAGTCAAGCTTGACTCCGAAAGAAGGGCACTTGGCTTCACAAGTTCATCCTGGTCACAACCTACCATCGGCAATGCGATAAGAGCGGCTGTGCAGAGTCTAAATATATTCTTAAATAATTTCATAATCTCAAAGTTTGTTCAACCCGTTAGTTGTTTCCATTATCAGTGTCCTCGCCGGTTGAGCCACCTGAAGTTAGACCGTCATTCCAGCCAGGGTTCTGGGTAAGGTTCATGTTCAGCTGCCTGTCACCGACAGGAATAGGATACAAGTAATCTCTAGCCTCATCAAAGACACGGTTATATTTGCGATGATATTCCATAAAGCCATGATCCTGATCGCTGAGGACCACGCCATTGGAATAGCTGACATAATTATCATCAATCATGATTTCCTGAATCTGGAAATAAGAGACAGAGGTACCATATTTTTTTTCCGCCTCAGGATCCACATTTGATGTCTTGTACAGATAGACATCCGGTTTTCCGTCACCTGTAAGGTCGTAAGCGCCGGGCGCCGGGAAGTAAATGCCACGAAGAGGCTGAGTGTAGCACTGACCTTCCTTCCACCTTCTGATGTCGTCCCAACGGCTGCTGAACTCAATGCAAAGCTCGATTGTCCTCTCACGGCGTACTTCAAGAATCTGAGCCATATTGGCAGGATTGACTTGCTTCAGGTTCAGATAACCATAATCGTCTGAGACTAAGAATGGATCAACCGTAAGGCCGTCAAGCTTGAGATGAGGCATCCCGGCTCTGTCGCGAAGCAGATTGACAGACCTGTCAACGTCATCCTGAGACAGAATATTAAGTTCTGCCTTGGCCTCAGCAAAAATCAGGTAAGCCTCCGCGAGACGATAGACAGGAAGGTCGTTATAGGACATATCGGCCCTTTGGGCTGTAGGAATCGACTCATCCATCACATACTTGTCTATCTGGAAACCAGAGGCCGTGCCTTCCTTAAGGTTAGGGCCGTACGAAATGCCACCGTTTGTGGTTGTCCTGACATATGAAGGCAATCTCACGATCTTTCCGAGACGCGGGTCTCTGTCCTTCATCTCGTCTACAAACGTCATGGTCTCCCAACCATCCTTCTCAGAAAAACGGGATCCGTCCTTCATAAGGAAACTGTCAACGAACTTCTTGGAGAACCCGGCGCCTCTTTCAATGGCGTACTGAGTCCCGTTGTGATACCGTCCGATAGACTGGTCAAACTTGACGGCAAGAATGAACTCGTTCACATCCGCGTTCTCTTCTCTGAAAAGAGTTCCATAGTCTGGGGCAAGCTTGTAAACGCCACAGTTCATTACCTTCTCAGCGGCCTCGTAGGCAAGTTTAAGATAATCATCAGCAGATCTGCCGTCGGAATATGAGATGTTGTGATACTTGCGGTAGGTTCCCTCAAAGAGGCAGAACTGAGCCTTGAGCATATAAGCGGCCCACTTGTTCACGCGATAAGTGCTGACAGCCGAAGGAAGATTCTCTATCGCTTCATCAATATCCTCAATCATGTGGGACATGACAAGTTCTCTGGTATCGCGAGGTTTATACAAATCCTCATCGGTGGATCCCAGTTCCTTATCGTACCAAGGTACGTCGCCGAAAGTCTTCACTTTCTCAAAATAGAATTTCGCCCGGAAGAACTTTGCCAAGGCAGTGTACTGTCTTACCACAGCCTCATCGTCGCATTTGTCCATGTTGCCGAGCATAGTATTGATCTTGCGAAGAACTTTCCAGCTCCACCCCCCGGTTCCTTCACCGGTAGGAACAGTACGAGTGTAGCCCATCAGTTCATCCGCCAAAGCGCCTTTTGTGAAGACGAGATCGGACACATCATCATAAGGAGTATTGGCAAACAAACTGGCATAGAATGAGTTGGAGAACAATTTCATATCGTTCTCGTTGCGGAAGTAATTCTCCGGCGCAAGTTTTGACTGTGGTGTCTTGTCAAGGAAATCACAAGATGTGACAGTCAAGGCAAGGATCAATATAGGTAAAAAATATTTTTTCATATTCATAATTTCTCCCTTATTAGAAAGTGATGTCTACACCGAACATAAGAGTTTTCTGCCAAGGATACGCAGCGGCGTCAGACGCGTCAGAGTTCTTGTACACTCCGTTTCCGTCAACATCTGTCTTACGACGGTATGCGGACTCCGGATCAAGATATTTAGTATGTTTCTTGATAGGTGACCAGTATGCGAGATTCTCGCCTGAGAAATAGAAACGAACCTTATCAACATGGATCAGTTGGGTCAATTTTTTAGGAACAGTGTAACCCACAGTCAGGTTCTTGAATCTCAGGTATCTGATGTTCTGAAGGTAACGACTGTTGATAAGCTTAAGCTCACCACCGGTTGAAGAATAACCTCTTGCCCTTGGGAAATAAGCGTCCGGATTCTCCTCTGTCCAGACATTCTGCATGAAATCACGTGGTTGGAAAGTCGTCACGTAAGGATACGAGTAAGGTCCCCAGAAGGAAATGTTCATTCCAGCCGGATACCAGTAATGATTGCCTGTCCCTTGGAAGAAAGCTGAAATGTCAAATCCTTTCCAATCGAAAGCGACATTGAGTCCGTACATCAAACTAGGAAGCTGATTTCCCAGAATCTTACGATCGCCAGGGTCTGCCACTGTATTGCTGCCATAAGAAAGCTGATTGATTCCGTTAGGTCCGCTCTGGTCGTTGTCCAGATCCACATAACGAAGATCACCGGCAAGGAAACCTCCCCTCATTCGTCCGTTGCCAATCAATGTAAGAGCGTCCAAAACGTTATTCTGATAATCCTGCGCTTCTTCGTCCGTGGCGAACAAACCATCAACAACGAATCCCCAAAGTTCACCTATTCTCTGCCCCACATAGTAGTCGTTAAGGCGCTTGTCCGGATTGTTGGCGTATCTTGTTATGTGAGAGACATAGTCACTGAGAGATCCCCTGACACTGTAATTGAAGGTGCTTCCGGCAAGTTTGAAAGAATCCCTCCATCCGAGTGAAATCTCATAACCTTTGGTACGAAGGTCGGCAGAATTCTCCTTAGGGGCGGTCTCGCCGTAAACGCTTGGAAGAGCGTTGCCCTTGACCAGCATGTTCTTGGTATCCCTTATGTAAGCCTCCGCCGTGAAGTCAAGCCTGCTTCTAAACATCGAGACATCCACACCGACATTGTACTGCTGTGATGTTTCCCAAGTAAGGGAGCTGGAGTTAGGGGCGGAAATGTCAGCTTTTGTCGCCTTTGACGTGCCCTCTCCGAAAGTGTAGCTCATATTGGACAACGAGATGGTACGCATGTAGGCAAAGTCAGACACGTTCTGGTTGCCAAGCGAGCCGAATGAAGCGCGGACCTTAAGATTGTTCACCTTGTCCTTAAAAGGCTCAAAGAACGGTTCCTCAGAAACACGCCATCCCGCCGAAGCAGAAGGGAAGAATCCCCAACGATGCCCTTTGGCAAAACGGGACGTTCCATCATAGCGGCCGGAAGCCTCGAAAAGATAACGTCCTTTGTAATCATAGTTAAGACGACCGAAGAATCCCATAAGGGCATATTCACTCTGTCCTCCCTCCAACTCAATGATTTTAGCGCCGCTCGCGTCCGGAATGACAAGAGCGAAATCGTTGAGATACTCATCTGACAGATTCTTACCAGTTTCCTTAACGTTCTTGTAGTGATAGGTCTCAAAATTGAAACCACCCATCACCTTGAGATTGTGAGCATCATTGAATATGTTTTCGTATGTGCCGAAAACGTTGCCTGACAAGTATTCGTAATTTCTGTTGCGTTCAACCAACTTGTCTTCGCCGATACCGGTAGAATATACTCCGGTCACGCCCGGACGGATTCCATAAGGGACATTGGTCTGGCGATGCATCTCATCGCGTCTGACTATCCTATAAGTGAAATTAGCCGTAACGTTGAACTGCTTTATCGGAGTGAACACAAGCTCTGACGTGTTTGTGAAGTTGAACTTCTTGTCATAGTTCTTATGCTTACCCATGGCAAAAATGATATGCCGACCGTTCGCCACATTATATTTTGTGTTGATCATCGGGTTCGCATACAATCCTGTCCCGTCTGGATTGAACAGTGGCAGTGAAGCAGGATTATGACGAAGGTTGCGGTAAACATCCTGAATGTCATCTCCTCCAATCCAAGAGTACTTCGAAGAATAGAACGATGTGTTGTTAGAGAACCTGAGCACCTTATTCAGTTTCGCATCGATCTTGGCCCTGAGGTTGTACTTTTTGAACACATCAGGCTCGGTGGCTTTCATGATACCTGTCTGACGGTCATATCCACCAGAGACAAAATACTTGACATTCTTGCTTCCTCCGCTGATGGATACATTCTGCTGCTGAACAGGATGTTCGTCCCTGAACATTTCGTGATACCAGTCAGTGTTGCAGTAATAAACCCACTGTTCCTGTCCTCCGCGGACGTCTTTTATTACCCACGGACGATCAGGATTCTCTGTCTTGTCGTTCACACGGGCAAGGAGCTGAAGCATATCAGCATCTGTGTAGTGGGTGTAATTGCTTCCCTCTGAAGCGCTCCAGAATTTGTCAAGGGTATATACAGACCAGTACCCCCTGCTCTCATAGTTGGTGGAAGTGGTTGGTTCCTCCCATCCCCAGCGACCATTGTAGCGTATTGTGGCCTTGCCGTCCTCATTCGAGCCATTCTTGGTCGTGACAAGAATCACACCGTAGGCGGCACGGGCACCATATACGGCAGCGGCGGCGGCGTCCTTGATGACAGAAATGCTCTCAACGTCATTCGGGTTGACATCCTCAAGATCGCCCAAAGCGCCATCTATCATCACAATAGGGTCGGCGCCATTGATGGAGGTGAATCCACGGATGTTCAGCTTGCCAGTACTTCCAGGGTTTCCAGACTGAGTTGTGATGTTAAGTCCCGGAACGGAACCCTGAAGCATGGTGACAAGATTGTGAGCCGAACGGTCCTTAAGTTCCTTGTCACCAACGACTGATATAGCACCGGTCAGGTTCACCTTTTTCTGTGTACCGTAACCGACGACAACGGTCTCGTCAAGCATCATGTTGTCCTCTTCCAAGACGATAGTGACAGATGCCTGTGTAGAAGGGACGGACACTTTCTTTGTGGTGTAGCCGAGGGATGACACTTCCAAAGTGACATTCCCGGCCGGCACCTTCAACGAGAAAGATCCGTTTTCGGTGGTCATTGTACCGTTGCTCGTTCCGTCAACGAGAACCGCGACCCCGACAAGAGGTTGCTGCGAAGCGTCGAGAACCTTTCCCGACACCTCTCTCTGATTCTGGGCGAAGGCAACCGTTAGGCAAGCCAGCATCAGCGCCAGAGAGACAGCAAATGATTTTATTACTCTCATAAGGATGAAAATTTGGTTTGTATAAATTATAATTTGACAAATGATTTTTAGCCGGTTTTGCTATCTCTTGGCGAAATCCTCAATCTTGAACGCCTTCGGACGAACCATCTTTTCCGTGTAGACGTTTCCGAACTCGTCTGTCACCTTGATGTTGAGATCAGTGTCGGTGTCCGGAGCCTTCACCTTGAAGAAATGATGCCACAACTCTGTGGTGAAGCTTGGACGTGACGTCAGGCCGGCATTGTTGTACCTCTTCGCGGAAAGAGCCGCGATGTGGAGCGGGTCATAGGCCGACGTTCTCACCCAGGTGAGTTCCTTGCCGCTCTCATCCGTCACACTCAAGGACCATTTGGAATTCCAGTTCCAGATGTTGATCAGAACCTCGTTCTTCTCACTGCTAGGGTAAGCCTTCACATATTTCCCGAAACCTTTGTCTGTCAGTTCGACATTGTTGGTAGGCATATTGGGGACGTCTTTCTCGTAAGAGAAACTTACCTGATTGAGGTCGTATGACCTGAACTGGTAGCTCTCGTCCCAGGCGGTAGCCTTATACTTCCATTTGATGTCGGTACCGTCAATGTCCCAGATGCTGTAACCCGCAGGAGATCCGTCAGTACCGACATATACTCCGGCGGTCAGGTTTCCGGACCACCACCATGATCCGCAGACGGATCCGGCGTTGTGCTCGCGGCAATTCTCGGCGGACAGCTTGACAGCCTCCGCAGGATTCACATTGAATATCACATGAGTGTGCCCTGTAACGAAATTGACATTATAGCCACTCAACGCAGCCAACAATGTCCTGGTGTTGGACTCAGAATGATCGATTTTGAAGATGTTTCCGGAGACAGGATAGAATATCTGTGCATGAGTGGTGATGATCAAAGGCGTGGACTTGTCCACATATTCAAGATCTTTCTTCAGCCACTCGATCTGCTCTGGCGCCAGGCTCTTTGAATATTTGCGGCTCTCCGTTCCGTCGTATTTCGAGCAATCGATATCATCAAGGACAATGTAATGAATCTTGCCGATGTTGAATGAATAAAATGAAGGGCCGAGATTTTTCACATATTCGGCAGCGGCCAGAAAGTCTGCGTCAGGAGCAGCTATCTTGAAATCGTTGTCATGGTTTCCCATGGTGTGGAAAATCTGCAGTCCCTTGATGTCACGGTTTATCTCATCCAGATATTCAGGAAAACTGAACTTGTTCCTGTACCAGTAAAGGTCCCATGTCATGTCTCCCAGTGTCATTCCATACATCTTCTCGGAACCGTGAGCCTGCATATACTTCGTCAAGTCACTCGCGAACACTCTGAACTGAGCCTTGTCACTTGTCCTGTTGGCTAGATGCATGTCTCCGAAGAAGAACATCTTGTACTTGGTCTGGTCGCCAACCTTGGTCAAAGAGAAGTCTTTCTGCTCCACCTGCGAGGCCTTCCCGGAAAGATAAGAATAGAACAGCGGCAGAACACCTTGTGACGGAACTTCATAACCACTCGGAACGGAGATGAACACATAGCCCCACTTCTTGGCTGATTTAAGCTGGTATATTCCTTTGGCATTTGTCTTGGTGACCTGAATTCCGTCAGAAACGACCACATCTGCCACTCCGACACCATCGCACAACACGTTCCCCCATACGGTTGTCCCCTTGTCTGGAGTGAAATCAGGATCGGTGGTCGATTTGATTGTCAAAGTTGTCTCACCGAAAGACTTTTTCTTTTGCCCACGGCGGATGGATACTTCATACTTACCGCTTGTAAGGTTCTGGGGAATCCTCACATTGAACTCCTTGGCGGAAACACTCTCGATTGTACATGCGAATTTGCCGAAAAGGAAATCATCAGTCTGCAACGGGGATTTCTCTTGAAGCACACGGAATCTGACCAGACCTGACGGCTCGGCCTCAATCTGGCTTGGCAAGGAAAACAGAATCTCCGACACATCTGACACGCCGTCATCATCCTTGCCGGTCTTGTCGCATTGAACCAGCGACCCCAAACAGACAATGACAGCTATGACAAACGACAAAGTTCTGTAATAGAAGCTTTTTCTCATAAATAATATCTCAATTTAACTAAACTGGCTGTTTAACAAAAATGTCTAAGCGTTGGATTTCGCCAGATTTCTCTCGCTCTTGATGAGAAGGGCGCAAAGGAACACACCGATCAAGGCGCCGACGGCGACGGAGAGCATGGCGGTGTCCCAAGAGGAGCCTACGGCGATTCCGCCGACAAGAATCTTGGAGCAGACTGCGTCTCCGAGGAGGTAACCGAACAGACCTACGAAACCGGCGGCGGTTCCGGCGGCGTTCTTAGGCACGAGGTTCAGGGCCTGGACTCCGGTCAGGGCCACAGGACCGTAGATGAAGAAGCCGATAAGGCACAAGGCTATGTAGATCATAGTCTTCTTGAAAGCCGGAGAAGCGCATTCGGCGACCATACCGGAGCCGACCATCCAATAGAGCAATACTCCGAGCAGACAGAAGAACATGCAGATCACGTTCATCGGGGCGCAGCGGCCTTTGAATATCTTGGATGTGGCCCAGCCGCAGGCAAGCGTGCCGACAGCGCCAACTATGTTGTGCACGGAGAATGCCACCTTGCTCTCGGCGGCGGTCATGATGGACTTTTCCTGAAGATAGGTCGGAGCCCAGTCACCGATGCCGTAGCGGACCATATAGACGGCCACATTGGAGATGGCGACGATCCACAGAAGCTTGTTCTTGAACACATAGTCCACAAACAGGGTCTTGAACGGAAGTTTCTCGTCAGCGGAGCCCTTGGACTTGATTCCGGACCAGTCCTTTCTCCAATCCTGAACTGATGGGAGGCCACAAGACTCAGGCGTGTCACGGATGGCCCACCAGCAGAAGATCGCGATAAGAAGAGCCACGACGGCAGGGAATATGAAGTCTCCCCTCCAGCTCTGCGCCACGCCGCAAGCGTCAAAAATCATCACTCCGGCGATGGCGAGGAAGCCAAGCGAGAAACTTCCGATGGTGTGGGAGACATTCCACACGCTCATCTTGAAGCTTCGTTCGTTCTGGCTGAACCAATGCGCCATGATTCTGCCGCAAGGAGGCCATCCGAAGCCGCTCAACCAGCCGACCACAAGCATGAGTGTGAATATGATGGCGGTGTTCACCGCTGTGTTCGCTCCAAAAGGAATCACACCGGTGAGGATCATCGTCAGAGCCGAGAGCACAAGGCCGACGCAAAGGAATTTTCTTGCGTCAGACCTGTCGGAAACACTTCCCATGATGAATTTGGAGAAGGCGTAGGCAATGGATACCGCAGACATCGCAAGTCCGGCTTTACCGGCGTCAATGATTCCGTCATGGATCATGTCCGGAGCCGCGAGCGATAGATTTTTGCGTACAAGGTAATAGGCCGCATAGCCGAAAAATGCACCCAGAAAGACCTTGGTACGCATTGCCTTATAGGTTTTGTCCACCTTGTCCTCTGCCAAGGGTTTTCCCGCCTTTGGCGGGTCAAGAAAACGTGACATAAATATTTTTCTTTTAATATTATAACATTTTAATCTTACAAATTTATCCATTTTAGTCATAAAAGCAAAATTATTGTTTGCCATCTCGACAGGGGCAGAGTCAAATGACAGAAATTTGAATAAAGTTCCAAAAGCATTATCTTTGCCCGGCGATTTCGCGGCAGCCAAGAAGCAAATGGTTCTTTGGGCAGACGCAAAATAAGCAGACAATCCATAGTGTTGTCATGCCTTATCAAATCGCGGCATCAGGATAACCGGTCAATATGAATATAAAATGAAAGAATACAACTACGTTTCCGCTGACGAGGCGGTCAAGGCCATAAAGTCGGGCGATCATATTCATTTAAGCAGTGTGGCGAGCGTGCCGCACATTTTGATTGACGCGCTTGTGCGCAGGGCAGATGCCGGAGAGGTCGAGGATCTGCATTTCCACCACTTCCACACCGAAGGGCCGGCTCCATATTCAGATCCAAAATATTCAGGAATCTTCTTTGAGCAGGGGTTCTTTATCGGCCCGAATGTGCGCCCTAACGTGAATTCTGGGTACGCTGACTATGTGCCGGTGCATCTTGGTGAGTCTCAGAAACTTTACCGCAGTGGAGCGATCAAACTTGGTGCCGCCTTGGTCCAGGTGTCGCTTCCGGACGAGAATGGGATGGTGTCGCTGGGAACTTCGGTTGACTGCTCATTGGCTGCCATCGAGACCGCAAGGGTGAAGATCGCTGTGGTGAACCCTCATGTGCCCTTTGCCTACGGGGATTTGGTTTCGCTGGATGTTTTCGACTACCTTGTCAAGGATGACACACCGCTGGTTTCCAAGGATTTCGCTGAACCGACTCCGACCGAGGTTCTTATCGGGAAGAACTGCGCGGAACTCGTGCCTGACGGAGCCTGCATCCAGATGGGAATCGGGGCACTGCCTAATGCGCTAGCGGCACAACTCATTGACCACAAAAACCTTGGCGTACACACTGAGATGTTTGCGGACGGGGTTCTCGGCCTTATCAAGAAAGGTGTCGTGAACGGTGCCAACAAGAAAATCGACAAGGGCAAGATCGTGGCTTCGTTCCTGCTGGGATCTCAGGAGGTATATTCATTCATCGATCATAATCCTGACGTGCTGATGAAGGATATAAAGTACGTCAACGACCCTTGGGTCATCTGCCAGAACCCTTGCATGATGGCTATCAACTCCGCCACAGAGGTCGATCTGACCGGGCAGATCTGCGCTGACTCGATCGGAACGAGGATATTCTCAGGCACCGGTGGCCAGCTGGATTTCGTGAAGGGAGCCTCGATGTCAGAGGGTGGAGTGTCGATGACGGCGTTCGCTTCACGCACCAACAAGGGGAAGGCGAAGATTGTCCCTTTCCTGTACCCAGGAGCAGGAGTTGTCACCCCGCGCGCTGACGCTCATTGGATTGTCACTGAATATGGTGCCGTGAATCTGTACGGCAAGTCGCTCCAGGAGCGCGCCAAGCTTCTCATCAGCATCGCGCATCCGGATGACCGCGAGATGCTGGACAGGGCTTCGTTCGAGAGATTCGGGCCGCACTGGCATGTGGTGAAGATCTGATTAGGTCACTGAGCCTGTCGAAGTGACCTCCATGAAAGAACCGGAATAAGGAAACTTAAGAGACAAGCCACAATCCAGAACACGGAGACAGGAGCGAAATCGAACTCGTTCTCCCCTATCATGATACCGCTGACGATGTTTTGTACACCGGCGGCGGCATAACTTGCCAGACCGACCATCCCAAGGGCAGCTCCGGTGGCCTTGCGAGGTACTATGTCAAGTGCCATCAGGCCGGCCACAGTGCAATAGACCACACCGATAGCCAGACTGAACACCGACACATAGACGATGTTCAATGAATATCCCCCACCGGTGAAAAGGAATGCTCCGAGCGACAGCAGGCAAAGCAGTCCGGAGATCAGCACAGGAATGAAACGGTTCCCTTTGAAAACCCGGTCGGAAAGCCAGCCTGCCAGCACGGTTCCGGCTATTCCAAAAGCCTCGGAGAACGCTATGATCTGTGTCGCTCCGGCAAGAGAAAAGCCCTTGCTTTTCTGGAGGAAAAGCACTCCCCACTCGCTGACAGCGTGCTGGGTGATGTACACGAAGGCGCTCGAAAGGGCGATTATCCATATTCCCGGATGACGGACCACCATTTTCTGAAGTTCCTTGATCGGCATGGAGTCCGTCTTCTGAGGTTTCTCTCCAGTCAACGTCTGCACCGAAGGAAGGCCACGGCTTTCCGGTGTGTCAGAGACCATCAGCAGGATCATCACCGAACCGAGCACTCCGGCCACAGCGGAGAAGATGAAGCCATATTCCCATCCAGCCCAGCCGACAATCAGCCCTAAAGCGAATACTGACAATGACTTACCCAAATAAGGCGTAGCACTGAAGATGCTGTAATATGTTCCTCTGCGTTCTAGCGGAAACCATCGTGAGAGGCTGATGACACCTGGAGGAGCGCCCATCGACTGACAGAAACCGTTGACTCCCCAGATGACAGCGAACACAATGAACAGCAGCATCGTGGATGTGCCGGCCCAACCTTGGAGCAACCCAAGAACTCCCATCAGAAGATTGACCACGGTTGAGATCAGAAGTCCGGTGGCCATGAAGCGACGCACGTTGCAATAGTCCGCGATGAACCCGTTGGCGAACTTCCCGAAAGCATAGACGAAATAAAACGCTGAGCCGATGATTCCAAGTTGCGCGGCTGTGAATATTCCCCCGTCGATCAACGGCTGCTTCACAACGCTCATAGCCATCCTGCAGACGTAGTAGAGAGCATAAGCCCCCGTCACGCCCCAGATCGTGCGGCTCCGCAGACGCCTG
>DCMG01000042.1:0-2041 GCA_002321335.1 Bacteroidales bacterium UBA1628
ACTCCTGCCCTACAATTGGAAAAACATAAATGAACAGGACCTTCTCGCGACCGACTCGAATCAACTCGGCCCGACTCGTACCCAATAGCCCACGACTCGCCCCTACTCGTACCGACTCGGTGCTAAATGTCCGATTTGTGCAATACGGGCGTCACCGGAGGCTTACTACTTAGTGATATGCTGAGAAAAGAAACAGGCAAGACAGTCTTGAACTTTATCCACGACAAAGTGGTGGACTTGGGCAAGACCTATCTTGTGTCTTCCGAGAATACGATTACGGAAATTGTCTACAGCCTTGGCTTCCAATACTCACAGCATTTTACTCGATTGTTCAAGAAAGAAGTTGGCTGTACACCGAATGAGTACAGGAGGCAATTTAAATATGCTGGTATGGTATGCAATCCATCCCAGCATAAATAGGAATGAAGTGAAATCATCATAAATGGTCAATTTTCATTTTCCACTCTAAATTTAAGAGGTGTCCGCCCCACACGTTTCTTGAACATTCTGATGAAATGCTGCGTGTCTTGATACCCCAACCGCTCCGCTATCTGATTTATGCCAAGGGTGGAGCCAAGAAGTTGCTTCTTGGCTTCATCCACAAGTATCAACTGTATGTACTCCTGTGCTGTCTTTCCAGTCTCCTTCTTGATTAAGTCGCCGAAGTAATTGGCAGAGAGACAAACTTGGTCAGCAAAGTAAGCCACGGACGGAAGTCCCAAACGAATGGCCTTTCCGCTCTCAAAATAATCGTGCAAAAAATACTCGAAACGTTGCAGAATGTCACTGTTTACTTTGCTGCGTGTCAAAAACTGGCGGTCATAGAAACGAAGACAATAATCCAAAAACAACTCGATGTAGGCACAAAGCAAGTCACGGCTATGCCGGTCTATCGGGTATTCCATCTCTTCCTGTATGCGGTGGAGCAACTCCACAAGGATGTTCTGTTCCTTGTCTGACATGTGTAGAGCTTCGCTTTGTGCATATGAGAAGAAGGTGTATTTGCTCATTTTCTCGGCAAGAGAGGTACCAAAGATAAGGTCGGGATGAAAAATCAGTCCACTCACATCCTTACTCAGTTCCTCTTCCTCATAGTCCACCTGTACCAGTTGGCCAGGGGCAAAACTCACTACTGTTCCCTCTTGGTAATCGTAGTTCTGGCGTCCGTATCTGAGCGTGCAACCGATGCCGTGCTTGATGAAAAGTGCATACACTCCATAGTGCATCTTGGCATGGTTCACCATGTGGCGCGCCTTGCGCAGGTCAACGACCGTGACCAGGGGATGAACTGTCGGGAGACCATACAGTTCGTTATAAGTCTTGATGCTGTCGAGTTGGATGATTTCGCCCATACCTTTATCTCCTATTTTGATACATGTTCTATTTTACTTTCTTCACACCATCATCTATATAAATGCCTTTTTGTGGAGCTTTAGCCAGCTTCTCTCCGGTAAGGCTATAGATATTTGCTACCCTTTGGTTTACTTTCTGCGTTTACAGAAGAAATGCCCGTGGCGTCATCGTCTGCCAATGACAGCGTGACGTTCACATTTCCTGCACTCAGCAAACTGCGAAGTTCCGTCTCAGAGGCATTGGATATTCGTCCCAATCGGGTGTAAGACCAACTATTGGAACCATAAAAGATACAGATTTGGTTGCCTTGGTAGAGGATAACATCACCAGCCTGTGTTGTGATACTGCTGTTGCTCGTAGGCAGAGAGAGCCCGATGTTGCCAACGGTCTCGAAATTGCCATAACTTGAAGAACTGTAACTGACATTTCCCTCTTGCAAGCGTTCCACCAATGCTCTCGTTGCATTGTTGTCAACAAGAGTTACTGCCAGCACGTGATTGTCTATTGTAATGTTCATTTTTGTTGATGTTAAGTTTGGGTTGTTTCCATCCGCATCCGTGAGGTTTCGCCCGTCCTCGTCGGGTTCGGAACTGCAAGCCGTCTGCACATTCAATGCGAAGAGTGCCAACAATATAAAGATAAACGATTTTCTCATATAACGTAGTTTTGAAGATTTTATTTTCATTCC
>DCMG01000042.1:2133-7150 GCA_002321335.1 Bacteroidales bacterium UBA1628
ACTAGATAAGTTCTGTAGAACTGTTCGATTTTATCAAATGGTATCACATTCACCTTGTCATACAGGTCACAATGGCTGGCACCAGGCACGATGTAGAGTTGCTTGTTGTCGCCTTTCAAGAGTTTGAAGGCATCCTCACCCATATAACGTGAGTGTGCTTTCTCACCATGAACGATGAATACTGCATTTTGGATTTCGCCGGCATATTGCAATATCTGAGAATTCATGAATCCCAGATTGGAAGTCAAGTTCCACCCCTGTCCTGAATTGATGGAACGTTCGTGATAACCACGCTTTGTTTTGTAATAATCGTAGTAATCTTTCATAAACTGTGGAGCGTCGGCTGCTGGTTTCGGATTCATGACCGAACGCTTGTACGAACCATTGCGGTAATCCTCCGTACGCTGCTTGCTCAACTCTACACGCATCTGATAACGTTGCTCTGCCGTGCCCTTGTCAAAGTATCCATTGGTATTGACGCGAGTCATATTATACATGGTGGAGGCAACTGTAGCCTTGATTCGAGGGTCGTTGGCGGCAGCATTGATGGCAAGACCGCCCCAACCGCAGATGCCCAGGATTCCGATGCGGTCGGCATCGACAAGTTCGTTGGTGGAGAGATAATCCACTGCGGCACTGAAATCCTCTGTGTTCAAGTCGGGCGATGCCACATTGCGAGGTATGCCACCGCTTTCACCTGTAAACGAAGGGTCGAAGGCGATAGTAAGGAAACCTCTCTCGGCAAGTGTTTGGGCGTAAAGCCCTGAGGCTTGTTCCTTCACCGCACCGAAAGGACCGCTCACCGCAATGGCAGGCAGCTTGCCTGACGCATTTCTTGTGGAAGTGGTATTCTTCGGGATATACATGTCAGCGGCAAGTGTGATGCCAAAGCGATTGTGGAAGGTAACCTTCTTGTGGCTCACCTTATCACTTTTTGGAAATGTTTTGTCCCACTCATTGGTTAAATTCAATTTCTGTTCCTGTACTACAGGAGCATTGTACACTGCGTTGCCTTTTGCATTTTGGGAAAAGCTGTTGGTTGCAACAACCAACAAGCCCACGAAAAATAATAATCTTGTTTTCATCCTTATAGCGTTTTATAATGTATTAATATTTTGCGCTGCAAAATTACAAGCAATATTCCAAAGTATTGGTGGATTATTTACGAAAGAAATTACCAAGATTACGGATTAACCTTGTTCTAACAAGTTTTTGTCTGTCAAGAAATCCAACAGCCCAACAGTCAAGACCCGAAATACATCATAATAACATTGACCGGAAATGCATACAATGATATTGGCCGGAAATGCGTACAATGTTATTTACCAGTAGCACGAAAAAAAGAGGACGGCCAAGACTTTGGTCGCCCTCTTCTGAAATCTTGCGATGCCTGATTACTCAGCCGGGTGGATGGCGCCCATCGGGCAGGCGTCAGCGCAGGTGCCGCAGTCGATGCAGGCGTTAGGGTCGATGGTGTAAACGTCACCCTCGTGGATAGCGCCCTGAGGGCACTCGCCTGCGCATGTGCCGCAAGCTACGCAATCAGTTTCTGAAATCTTGTAAGCCATAATTCAAATAATAAAATTGTTGTCTTTTTGCCTGTCTCCGGAAATCTGGAAACATTATGCAAATATAAACCATAAAATCACAATATCAAACCCCATACCACAAAAACGATGAGGGCGATCCCGACTTTTATGGCCTTTGCCTTCAGGAAGGAGGACTTGCTGTCTGCAAGAAGCGGAAGCGAGGCGTGGCCGTCCTGCACGATGGAATTGGCCAGCAGGACTGGGAACGGAATGACTCCGCTGGCGAACAAGGTCACGAAGACAAGATGCGGCCCGGACTCCGGAATCAAGCCTATCACTATGGCCAGCAGGATCATCAGTGCTATGTTGTCACTGATCCAAGCCGAGAGGTCTATGAAATTGAAAAGAATCCCGATGGCCAGAAGAACCCCGAAAGTCCAAAGGAATATGCTCGGAAGGTGCTTGCGGACAATGTGTTCCCAAAGATGCTCCTCAACAAAATGATCCGACGCGAAAAGCAGGGCGGCCAACACGACAATGCTCAACGCACCGAAAACCCAGAAAGTCCACTCCTCATTGAAAACGCCAAGTAGCTCCGATTCTGCCTCTTCCTCAAGCAGTCCAAGCAAAAGGGCGGCTATGAATATCACGACACCGGCAAACAGGAATATTCTTGTTCTGCCAAAATGTCTACCCTCCTTGTGATGATGCCCGTCCTGATGCTCGCATCCGTCACCGTGAAGCTCAAAGGAATCCTCAAGGCGGGTCGGCAGCGGCTTACCTTTAGAGTAAAACCTGTCGATCAGCAGACCGGTCACGACGGCAAGAACGAAAAGGATCAGGAAAAGGAAAGCGGCCTTTCCGGGGAACATCGCCAGCATCATGAAGGACTCATCCCCAGTCGTGGCGATCATCATGGCCACCAGAGCACCGAAACTCAGCATGCGGTGCGTGTAAAGCGACACGGCGGCGAAACCTCCGACGCATCCGGGCACGGAACCGAGCAAGGCGGAGACGAGGACCTGGGCGAAGCCCGACTTCTTGAGGGATCTGAATATCCTGCCGTCAGACTCCACGTTGAACGACTCGATGATCATCATCATGACGACAACCAAGCCGGAAATCAACACCGAGCCCCTCAAGGCGTCAAGTAAAACGGAAACAATCATGGTCATGCGGTCACCCAGCCGGTGAGATAAAGGTTGATGATAGGACGGAGAGGCGAGTTCGTGGTCAAGGTCAAGACGATCAGGCACTCCCCCGCCGGGAATCCTTTCGTGTCGAAAGTCACTTCCAGTTCTCGTTTTCCTCCGGCTGGAACGTCAGCGAAAGCCTTGGCCTTCACGTGAGAGCTCTCGGAATCCACCTTATATATTCTTAAAGGTGCCTTGCCTTTGTTGGTGAACGTGAACTTGCAGTCCACATTCGTTCCGGCCTTTACCTTGCCGAAGGAGAAAGTGCTCTCGTCCGCCATCGGATTCGGGCCATCATTCCGTTCTTTTTCAGTCAGATTGGAGAAATTCTCTTTGGTGTACGTGAATATTCCTATGCGGCACTTCCCTGCCCCGAGTTCTGGATTAGGGTCCGCCACAATGGCCTCGGCTCCGGCGGCGACAGGTTCTTGTTCAGGCGATGGCGACACCACAGCCTTGTACTGACGGCCGTCTACAAGCGGCGTGGCGTAGTAGTAATTCTTTCCCCAATGCCGCCTGTCAGCGGTGACCGTGTACGAGATCTTCGCCGTGGAATTGGCGGGAACAGGGTTTGGAGATATCTTGACCGACAATCCCTCGCTGACATCGGAAAACTTTACTGTGATAGGCTGTTTCCCAAGATTGGCCACTGTCACGGTCCCGCTCTTCTGCTGCCCCTGGGAAAGGTGGCCTCCTTTGATGTTCACCTTCTTGAAGGCCAGATTGCCGAAGCGGATCGGATAAAGTTCCCTCAAGGACAGCTGCTTGTCGTGGCTCACGCCCCTAAGTCTCAGAATGACTGGCTGCTTCAAGCCCGAGAAATATGCCGTTAGCGACTTATCGAACGGATAGCCTCCCTTCTCGTCATTCTTAAAGGTAGCCTTGATGGTTCCGGTCTCACCAGGATTTATCGGTTTCCTGGTCCATTCGACATTGGTGCAGCCGCAGGAGGACACGACATTGTAGATCAGCAACGGCTTGTCACCTACGTTCTTGGCCGTGAATATGGCTGTGACCGGCCCGTCCGACACGAGGATGTCCCCGAAATCGTGCACGGTCTTGTCCAGCTGGACGACCCCGCCGAATGTGTTGTCCTTGCCGGAGCCCTGGGCGGCAGCCAGGCCGCTTGCGGACACAAGCAGAAGCAGCGCGGCGGCAATATGTTTGAATATATTCATAAACAGCGTAATTTATGGATTTGTTTGAAGAGCCTTTGACTCAAAGGACATTTCAGACAAACATTCAATGAATGCAAATTCCTTTCCATCGGCAAATTTACCATATAAAAGATACTTTTTCAAATCCCGTCTAAAATTTGTAATTTTGTACGATTATGCGATTTGAAAAGAATGGCGAACATAGAACAGAATTACAACTACACTGACGACAACATAAAGACCCTGGAAGGTGTCGAACACATCCGCAGGCGTCCTGGAATGTACATCGGTAGACTTGGCAACGGCTCCAACCCGGGGGACGGCATCTATGTGCTGCTCAAGGAGATTGTGGACAACTGCATCGATGAGTTCTCCGCCGGTTTCGGCAAGCAGGTCATCATCAAGATCGAGGGCAAACAGGTCACTGTGAGGGACTTCGGTCGAGGAATCCCGCTCGGCTCAGTCATCAAGGCGACCAGCCAGCTGAACACCGGAGGAAAGTTCGACGACAAGGCCTTCAAGAAGTCCGTTGGTCTGAACGGTGTGGGTACAAAGGCGGTGAACGCTCTGTCCGAGAGGTTCTATGTGGAGTCCTTCAGAGACGGTGAGAGTTCGTGGGCAAGTTACGTGCGCGGAGAACTGGTGGACAGCGGCAGAAAGGAGAAAACCGGAGAGAAGAACGGAACGCTTGTGATCTTCACCCCGGACAGCACGATGTTCGGTAACTTCGAGTTCAACATGGACTACGTCGAGACGATGGTCAAGAACTACTCCTATCTAAAGAAAGGGCTGGCTCTTGTGCTGAACGGAACGACATACAAATCCGAAAACGGTCTCCTTGACCTCATCAAAGACTCCATCAGCGAGACTCCTCTTTACGAGCCGATCCACCTTGTCGGAGAGGATGTCGAGGTCGTGCTGACCCACGGCAACTCCTACGGGGAGAACATCGCCTCGTTCGTCAACGGGCAGAATACCCGAGACGGAGGAACGCATCTGGCCGCTTTCAGGGAAGCTATCGCCAAGACTCTCAAGGAGTTCTATAAGAAAAACTACGCTCCGGAGGACTGCCGTCAAGGCATAATCGGAGCGATAAGCATCCAGATCCAGGAACCAAACTTCGAAGGGCAGACCAAGA
>DCMG01000041.1:0-4644 GCA_002321335.1 Bacteroidales bacterium UBA1628
GACCTGCTGCTGATCCTCTCGGACGACAGTTCCTCGCTGCCGGGAGTGATGGAATCTGCAATGGCGGAGAAAATAGCCCTTCTGGGAGCGTCAGGCTTCGCCCCTTTGGCCTCTCCGGCAGAAGCGAGAAACCTGCTGGACACACTGCTCTCCAGCAGCAACCCCGAGCTGACAGGCAACGGTAAAAGGATCATGGCGATCATGACGACCGCGCAGGTTGAAAAGTTATTTTAATTTTTTGAATATAAGAATATGGCATATTACTACGACGACAGACAATCCGGAATAGGCGGATTCCTCAACAGGATTCCACCAGTGACAAGGAATATCCTGCTGATTAACATAGTGATGTTCATCGCCACTATGATCAACGAGAATTTCATGGTCAGCACCTTCGCGATGTTCTACCCGAAATCTCCGTTCTTCCACATCTGGCAGCCGATAACCTATATGTTCATGCACGGAGGCTTCTGGCATCTGTTCTTCAACATGTTCTGTCTCTGGATGTTCGGTTCGGCGCTGGAAAGGACGATAGGGTCAAAGAAATATCTCATCTTCTATTTCGTGGCCGGCCTTGGAGCTGTCCTGACCCACACGGTTGTGGAATATTTCCAGATGGAAGCCATGGCCTCCGCCAACGCCGGGGTCCTGACGACCGGACAGATCAACCTTCTGCGTACCCCGACGCTTGGAGCCTCAGGAGCGATCTACGGAATACAGATCGGATACGCAATGCTTTATCCGAATGATGTCTGGACGCTCATATTCCCGCCCATTTCTCTGAAAGCCAAATGGTTCGTCTTGATATTCATCGTCATCGAGCTTTACACGGGAGTGACCGGAACGTTGGACGGTGTGGCGCATTTCGCCCACCTCGGAGGAATGCTGTTCGGATTCCTGCTGCTTCTTTACTGGAAGAAATCAGGCAAGCTTTGGCGCAGGTGACAGACTGATTCGTTATGGGCAGAAAGGCACATGAGGATTCGTCCGGCGGCATCATCGCAAGAATGCTGATGCTGCTTGCGGCTTTTCTGCTTCTGCTCAGCTACGCCTCAATGGTCGTGAATCCGGCCAAGGCATGGTACATGACCGTGTTCGGGTTATTGTTTGTGCCCATTGCTATCCTGAATATGGTGTTCCTTATCTTGGCCATCAGAAAAGGATCCCGATCGTTTCTGATCCCGCTGTTGGCATTGCTGCCTTCATTGATATTCATCGGACGGTATTTCCAGTTTTCATCCGGTGCGGCGGATAGGGGTTCAGAGACGGTCAAGATATTGACTTACAACGTAGGGCATTTCGCCTTGGGAAGATCTCCTAAGTTCAAGGAGGAGGGCGGCAGGACAGCGTGCGCGGACTCTGTCGTGAGGTTCATAATGAAAAGCGATGCGGACATCGTGTGCCTTCAAGAGGTCAATCTGCCCGGTGAATATGATGTGTCACGGTTCTTCGAGAAGCGTTTCCCAGGGTATAATGTCGGGTACTTCATGTTTGTGACCGACAAGGGTAGTTACGGAAATGTCACGCTGAGCAAGTTTCCTATCGCGCGGAAAGGGAAACTGACATTCGACAAGAGCTCGAATATGGCGATATTCACTGATTTGAAGGTCAGGGAAGGTTCTGAGATCCGGGTCTATAACTGTCACTTCGAGAGTTATAATGTTTCTCTGGCCAGACTCAAGAAGTCTGTGGCTGACAAGGACGGCGAACTGATGTGGGAGACCGAGGAGAAGATGAAAAAGTCCATCAGAAGGAGGCCAGAGCAGGTTGACAAGGTCATGTCTGACATCGAGGGCTGCACGCTTGAGACGATTGTCACAGGTGACTTCAACGACAATCCGATGTCGTACACTTACAATCGCCTCAAGAAAGGCCGTGACGACTCTTTCGTGGAAGCCGGCAAAGGCTTCGGGGCGACATATTCATTCCTCTGGCCTTTCATCCGCATCGATTATATTCTTTATCCATCGCATTTCAGCGCCGTGTCACACACCGTCCCCCGCGTCCGCTACTCCGACCACTACCCTGTCTTCGCTGAAATCAATCTGGAATAGTACTTCGGTGCTTCGGCAGGCTCAGCAACCGAAGATTTATTAAAAGAGCTATAGATCAAATTTCCCCAATAGGCAAGTACCCCGCTCGACCCAAGAATTTTGGTAACGTGCAAAATTCTGGTTGAGCGGGGTATTGCCTATCCTTTAGAGGATGTTATAGCGGCACTTCGACAAGCTCAGTGACCGCAAAAGAATGCTACTGAACAGAATTAATGTCAATGAGATTGTTGAGGATAGCATAGACGGTGAGGCCGGCGACGGTCTTGATGCCGGTCTTGCGGGTGATGTTCTTGCGGTGGGTGATGACCGTGTAGATGGACAGATTGAACTTGTCGGCGATCTCCTTGTTGAGCATCCCCTGGGCGACACAAACCAGAATCTCCTTCTCGCGAGCCGAAAGTTCATCTCCGTCAGAAACGATGTCCGGCTGCCGGGAATCGACCGCAGAGTGAATCTTCTTCAGAATACTCAAAGAATCATCGTACAACGAAATCGCCCCGTCGTACTGCTTCAGGACATCCTCAGTCACAGCGGATCCCTCCAAAGCGATCACCGAAGCGTCACAAAGTTCGGCTATCGCCAGACGGCCCTCCCTCCTGCCCTGAAAATCAAAGACAGACGGATCTATGATAATGATGTCAGGCGCCAGATTACGAAGCCTGGCCTCGCTGGCTCTGGAACAATCAACCAGATTCTCCTGAACCTGAAATTCACCATGCTCGGAAAGAATACTCTCCAACCCTCTGGCCACAATGTCAGACGGCACGATCAAAGTCACAGTCTTCTTATTTTCCATCGCGCTCCAGTCTGCTTACAATCGGAACAAGAATATTATTCTCCACATAAGTGTGCCGCCTCAGATCGTCATGCAGATGGTAAATAGACAGCAGCACCATGATTTTCAGTTCATTGGAACATTCCGCCGGAAGGTACTTCATCACGATGTTCTTCATGTCCTCAAGCTTCTCCTCAACGTTCTCGTGGTGTTCCTCGAACTGTTCGATGGAATATTCAGAAGCCCTCTTTCCATCGCGCCGCAGGGTCTCGATGTAGGGGAACACAACCTCTTCCTCGTAGGCGAAATGCTTGTCCAGCTCATCCTTGTAGTCGTTGAAGAATTTCAGGACGACTTTTTTCTGCCTCTCGTCGAACGGAGCCACAAGCCTGTCGAAAGACTCTTCAAGGCCCCGCAGCGCACGTCCCATATAGTAGAGGTGTGAGACATGAAGGTACTCGATTATGTCCGGGACACTGCCGGCCGCAAGTTCGGCGGATGACGGCACATGATCAGGGAACGAGTAGACGTTGCAGATCAGGATGAAGGTGTCTGGGTCTATGCCGCATTTCCGGCAGGCCTCTGAAACCGGCATCCCGGCGTACTTCAGGTCAAGACCCATTCTGGAAATCACCTGAAGCAGGCTGTAATCAATGTCGATCATGTCCGACACGGACATCTCAGTGGTGTATTTTTTCATATTCGTGAATGCAGGTAACAGTATTAAATAAGCAAAGCTGTGATGTGGAAGCCGATGAAGGCGGCAATCCATGCCACGACCATCGTGTAGACGCAGACCGCGATGGCCCAGCGCCACTTTCCCGTCTCGTTCTTGATCGCCACGAATGTCGCTATGCAAGGGAAATACAGCAATATGAATATCATGTAGGCGACGGCGGCAGGCAGGCTGACCGAACGCGCGAGCGTGCCCTGAAGCTGTGTGTCCGCAACAAGAGCGTCAGTGTCAGAAGCCTCGACAGCCTCGGATACTTCCGGCTCATCGGAAGCGTACATGACTCCCAACGTACTTACCACCAACTCCTTGGCGACAACCCCGGTCAGAAGGCCGATGTCCATCTTCCAGCTGAAGCCGAGCGGATCAAGGGCCGGAGAGACAGCCTTGCCGAGCTGGCCGATGTACGAATGCTCCTGCTGGTACTCCGCCCCCTTGTCGGAACGAGGGAAATAACCCAGACACCAGATCACGACTGAACCGATCAGAATTGTCGTGGCCATCTTCTCAAGATATTGCTTGCCCTTTTCCCATGTGTGACGCCAGATCGCCTTGCCGGTCGGCACCCTGTAAGGCGGAAGTTCCATCACGAACGGGAGGTCGTCCTCCTTTATGAAACGACTCAGGATGACCGCCGACAGGATAGCCATCAAGACACCGAGGAAGTATATTCCTAAAAGGGCGAGGGCGGAATTGTGAGGGAAGAAGGCTCCGACGAGCAGGACGAAGATCGGAAGCCTGCCGGCGCAGGACATGAACGGGATGATGGCGATGGTGATCAGACGGCTCTTGCGGCTCTCGATCGCGCGGGTCGCCATGATCGCCGGCACATTGCAGCCGAAGCCCATGACCATCGGGATGAATGACTTGCCGTGAAGGCCGATCCTGTGCATCAGCTTGTCAACGATGAAAGCGGCGCGGGCCATATACCCCGAATCTTCCATTATAGAAAGGAAGAAATAGAGTATCAATATATTAGGCAAAAACACAAGGACACTTCCAACTCCGGCGATCACACCGTCCACGAGAAGGTCCTTGAGCCAGCCGTCCTTCATGAAATCCGCCACAAAATCCCCGAACTG
>DCMG01000041.1:4755-12566 GCA_002321335.1 Bacteroidales bacterium UBA1628
ATGAGGTAAAGCAGGAATATGAATATAGGGAACGCCGCCCACTTGTTGGTGACGACAGCGTCTATCCTGTCGGTGATGGTCCTCTTCGGCTTGGAATCCACATGAGGGGCGTAAGTCTCGGCAAGGGCACCGTGGATGAATGAATATTTCGCATCAACAATCGCTGACTCGGCGTTCGTGTGGAGCATCTTTTCGATCCTCCCGGCTTCCTCGTCCCGGGTTCGGAGGATCTTACCTGCATTCGGAAGGGTTCCGATCACGTCCTCAATCTGCTTGTCATTTTCAAGGAGCTTGATCGCAAGGTAACGAGTGGAGTACTTGCCACGGATGTCCTGATTCTTCTGGATCAATGCCTTGATGCTGTCGATGCTCCTTTCGAGTTCCTTGCCGTGATTGATGTGGATGTGGCGAGCCAGCCTCTCGTCATGCTTCTCGTAGATCTGGATCACCGTGTCCAGCAGCTGAGGGATCCCGGTTCCGTCACGGCTGACTGTCGGGCAGACCGGCATTCCGAGAAGGTAGCCGAGCTGCTTGATGTCGAGTTTGTCTCCCCTCGCCTGAAGCTCGTCATACATATTCAGAGCCATGACGACACGAAGGTTCATGTCGATGACCTGTGTGGTCAGGTAGAGGTTCCTTTCGATGTTGGATGCGTCAACCACATTCACGACAACGTCTGGGACATTCTCCACCAGATTCTTGCGGACGTAGAGTTCCTCAGGGCTGTAGGCTGACAATGAATATGTTCCCGGCAAATCCACGAGGACAAACTTGTAGCCTTTATATTCAAAGTGTCCCTCCTTGGCGTCAACGGTCACACCGCTGTAGTTGCCCACGTGCTCATGGCTTCCGGAGGCGATGTTGAAGAGCGAGGTCTTCCCGCAGTTCGGGTTGCCGACAAGTGCGACACGGATCACGTGATGTCTCTCTTTGGCAAGGCGTTCCATCTCCAGATTCAGAGCCGCGATCTCGTCGCAGTCATCCTCGAAGATCGGGACGGGATCCTGTTTGGCGTCCACGGCAGCCTTTGCCTCGTCCTCACTGATCACGTCTATGAGGGCGGCTTCGGAGCGCCTCAACGAAACCTTGTAGCCAAGTATCTCATATTCAATAGGATCCTTCAGTGGGGCATTGAGCACGACAGCCACCCGCTTCCCGTTGATGAAGCCCATCTCTATGAGCCTTTTCCGGAAGCCACCGTGGCCGTTCACCTTTGCGATGACACCCACCTCACCGGTTTTTAGTTCAGAAAGTTTCATGCGAAATACAGTAGGGATTATCCCTTCAATACACTATTATCCAAAATTGCTACAAAAATATTCATTTTGCAAGATTTACGCAATCGCTAACAATTGGTATGCGGTGGCGGACAAATCACTAATTATCAGTAAAAAGAGCGATTCCCTTTAGTTGTACACAACGCAAGACAAATAAGCATTTACCTATCAATCAATACATTACAGAACACGCATTACATACAAATGGTTAAATCGGATGGTTTTATTCCTAATTTATTGGCATTGACGATGCCTTCATTCAGGTATAATTTTGCACTCTAAAAATTCGGGAAGTGTTTGGAGCAAAAATATACAAGTTACTGATCATCGCCGCATCTCTGACGTTGTCCATCGGCATGTCCGCCCAAACCAGTGGTTCGAAGAGCCATACTGACGGCATCTCCGGGAAGGTCATCGATCAGGCTGACGGTTCACCTGTCGCGGGAGCGGCCGTGACCGTAAAGGGGAATCAAGCCGTCTGGGACATCACTGACTCATCGGGAATATTCAAACTCAAAGCCATTGGCGGGACGCTGCATATCTCATGCATGGGCTACAAGACATTGACAACAGCCGTGCGGAAAGACGGGAGATATTCATTGATTCAGGATTCGTTCGCCATCAACGAGGTGGTGGTCACCGCCACGGAAAGCCATGGACTGACAAGTTCGTCGCGGATCGGGCAGGACGCGATCGCGCACATCCAGCCGTCCAGTTTCGCCGACCTGCTTGAGCTGCTTCCGGGAGGACGCTCTGTCGATCCTTCATTCTCTACACCGAAGACAATCGACCTGAGGGCGGTTCCGGTCTCCGGAGGCAACTACAACACATCTTCCCTCGGAACCAGGTTTCTCATCGACGGGGTTCCTGTCAACAATGACGCGAACCTCCAGACCACCCCGGCTTTCAGCAACTATGGATCTTCATTCGTCAACGCCGGAGTCGACATGAGGACCATCACGACGGAGGACGTGGAATCCGTTGAAATCATCCGCGGAATCCCTTCTGTTGAATATGGCGACCTCACCAGCGGTCTTGTCAACATCAAGAGGCGCAAGGGCGGCAACGACACCAGAGCCCGCTTCAAGGCGGACATGAAGAGCAAGCTCTTCTACCTCGGCAAGGATATGGAGTGGGGCAAGACCGACAAGCTGACGATGAACTTCAGCGGCAACTTTCTGGATTCCAGAGCGGATCCGCGCAACACGAGGCAGAATTACAAGCGGCTCACCGGAAGTTACAGGATAGGCAAGACTTGGACCGGGGAATATGTCAGAACCCTCAGCGGAAGCCTGGACTACACAGGATCGTTCGACAACCAGAAATCAGACAAGAATCTCGACTTCGGTGACTGCGGCCCGATCGAGACCTACAAGTCCAACTACAGCCGCTTCGCGTTGGGCGGGGAATATACCGTACGGAGCAAGAGCCTGAAATCCTTCTTTCAGAACCTTGACATCACCGGTTCCCTGACCTACGAGAAAGACTTGATCAGCAGATGGAAGTTCGTGGAATACAGTTCGCCGATGCCTCTCTCGACAAGTCTGAAAGAGGGCGAGTTCGATGTCACTATTGTGCCCTACAAGTACGAGGCGACGCTGAAGGTCGATGGAAAGCCGTTCTACGCCTACCTGAACGGCTCAGCAAAGTTCCGCATGGATTCCGGGAACACGACAAACACTTTCAAGGCCGGAGTCCAATGGAATGTCAGCAAGAACTTCGGGAAAGGAACCATATTCGATCCGGAGAGACCATTCTCCGTGGATATGAACGTACGCCCGAGGGACTATTCCGCAATCCCTGCCACGCACCAGATGTCAGTCTTCATCGAGGACAATTCAGCCCTGGCTTTCGGGGATGGATTCAAGGCCGAATGGCTCGCCGGAGTGAGGGTCGCGGCGATGGCTGGAGCCGGCAAGGAATATTCCGTCAATCTCAAGCCGTACTTCGACCCTAGACTGAACCTCAGACTGGAGAAGGCTTTCGGGAAGGACATAAAGGTCGGGCTGTCCGGCGGAGCCGGCTGGCATACAAAGTTCCCGACTATGGATCAGCTTTACCCGGACCCGATCTACTACGACATCACCCAGATGAACTACTGGCCGGTCGAAGAGAACCTGCGAAGGATCAATGTCTATGTGATGAAGATCGACCCGACCAACTTCAGTCTCAAGGCCGCGAGGAATTTCAAATGGGAAATCGCCACGGATGTCCGGATCGGACGAGACTTTTCGTTCAACATAGACTATTTCAGGGAGGATATGACCTCCGGATTCAGATACGGCAGCGAGTTCACACGTGTGATTTACAAGGACTATCTGGAGGAGACGATCGACAAGAGCACCCTGACAGGTCCTCCTTCAACGGAGACGACTCCTTGGGTTAGGGACACACTGCTCATCGGCTACACCTTCAACACCAACGGCAGCCGCACTCTGAAGGAAGGTGTCGAGTTCACACTGTCCGCCCCGAGAATCCGGCCGATCAGGACAAAGGTCACCGTCAGCGGCGCATGGTTCAGGACAAGGTACAGCAACAGCCAGCCGACATATTACAGACCATCCGTGGTCGTTGCCGGCAAGACTTATCCTTATGTAGGTTACTACAAGGACACGGACGGGCTTCTGCGCGAGGTATTCAACACGAATTTCATGTTCGACACCCAGATTCCGAGCCTCGGCATGATCTTCTCGACATCGTTCCAGTGCCAATGGTTCACCGGAAGCCAAAACATGGCCAAGGACGCGCGGCCGCTTTCCTACATCGACAAGAATCTGGAGAGTCACCCGTTCACGGATGAATCCGCAGCAAACGGCATCCTGGCCCAGATGATCAGGGAATATACCCCTTCGATGTCTATCTATTTCAGGATCCCTTTCAGCATGAACATCAACCTCAAGGCGACAAAGAAGATTTACCACGACAAAATCGCCTGCGCCTTGTTTGTGAACAAGATTCTGGATGTCTCACCTGACTACCGGACGAATATGGGCATCCTCGTGCGCCGCTCCGTACTGCCGTACTTCGGGATGGAACTGAACTTCAAACTTTAACGAATATGCTGACTTACAAAACCATACGGAACATTTTCCTGACGCTCTCGATCCTTGTCTGCGGATGCGAGAAAGACTCAGGGCAGAATGTCTTCACAATCGTGACCCTGAACGTGACCTGTCCGTCTGTCAACGCCGGAATCGAAAGAGTCGATGTGGACAACTCCCTTGACGGCTCGTTCATACGTGACCTCAACACCAAGCAGGAATATGAAATCCCGACATTTCAGGTGGGGACAGCCACGGTCAGGCTCAGGAAAGGAATCTATATGATCTCTTTCGACGGCAAGGCCGTGTTCAGCGACGGGCAGCGCAAGAAGATCCGTTTCTCTGGTTACAACTCACCGATGACATCCGTGACCTTGCTGAACGACAAAGAGACTTTGAACCTTGAATTGACAGTACTGAAATGAAACGGATCAGCATCATATTGTTCGCACTCCTGACAGCCATCGCACCGGCCTTGGGACAAGAGAAGGCTGGTGTCAATTCGACTTCTGACAGGTATCTGTCCCCTGCCCGTGCCTTGGGGCGGAGCGAAATAGCCGGCCACAATGCAGGCAGTTTCCTGCTGTGGGACATCCCGACATATTCAGAGATCAAGGCGGTCTATGACTTGCGCCGTGAGGATGACGCTCTGCTGCCGCAGGAGGGAGACGGACTGGACCAAGGATCTGTCAACGTCAATTCCTTGATCCGTTTGCAAGGGCATTCGGCGGTCAGGGCCGGGGCGGAATATTCAAGAGGAATGAAAAGGAATGTACTATGGAACTCCACTTCCGACTTCGAGCTGCTATATCCTGACGTGATGGTTGACACGGTGGGAGGCGACCTCCAGAAAGAGCAATATTCATTCTTCGGGGCATGGTCGAAACTTCTTGGCAAAGCCCACATAGGGGTTTACGGAGGCTACAGGGCATTGCACGAGTACCGCCAGGTGGATCCGAGGCCAAGGTCGGTCACCTCGGATCTCAATGCCATCCTTACAGGAGGAATCACCGCAAAAGGTTATGTCTTTGACCTTAACACCGCGTTCAGGGTTTACAAGCAGTCTCAGGATGTCAGTTTCTACGACCAGCTTGGCGCCAACACATCCGAACTGCATTTCACTGGTCTCGGAAGTCGTTTCGCAAGATTCGATGGTGCAGGAGATTTCACGTCAAGCCGGTATGACGGGCATGGTTGGGAAGTTTCTGCGGCAGTCATACCGGGCCATCCGGACGGATGGACAGGCATGCTTTCCTACAACAGTCTGGACATAGAATGTCTGTTGGTCGCCAACAACGAGGTGCCGATCACTGATTTGTGGATTCAGAAACTGGACGGTCTCATCGGCTACAAACGTCTGAGCGGTCCCGTGAAATGGAATATCCTCGCAGGAATAGGCTATGAGCTGAGGCAAAGCACGGAGAACATCATTGACACGGGCAAGAACAAGGAATATGCTGTGCTGGGGTCGCTGACGATGTACCGTGACAGAATCCTGTCAGCGGATCTGAAGGGAGCGGTCGAGGTTCCTTCTGCGGCAGGAACTGTCTGCGCTGAGCCTGTCTTTGAATATTACCGCTCGTCCGCGGAGTATGTATTTCCCCAAAGGGAGATGGTCTTCAGTTTTGCGGACGCCGGCCTGACTTTGGGTCTGAGAAGGCAGCACAAGGAATGGATGTTTGGCGCGAACGTGAAATTCCGGCGCACATTCGGGCTGGACGGATCCCTGTCTATTCCCGCCCGATACACTGATTCAAGGATACTGTACTATTTGGAGCACTTCCATTCCATGATTTCATCGGGCAGAACCACAGCCGGGCTAAGTTTTGGAATACAACGCGATTTCGGGCACAACACCGCCGCCTTCCTCCGACCGGAGTTCTCGTTCAGATTCATCGATGGATTCGGCCATGCGGAGTTTCTGACCGTGGCCATAGGACTGGCGTTTTAGACAACGAACAATAATTACTATAACAACTAACAGATTATGAAAAAGTTACTTTTAATCTTTTCAGCAGCGCTCGCACTTGCGGCCTGCAACGATGAAGATCCTATCTTCACCCTGTCAACCGAAGAGCTGAAGTTTGACGCCAACGGAGGCACGCAGACCGTGTTCATCTCCACCAACAGAGACTGGACGGCGCAAGTGCCACAGGCCGACACTTGGTACACGGTCTCAGCCCTCAGCGGTAATTCAGACACCGAGGTGACCGTCACGGTTGAGCCTTACGAGGATGCCACACCAAGAACCTCGACGCTGACATTCGACACATCCCTCGGACTCCAATCTTTCAAGATCACTCAAAACGGCCCTGTTCCGCCGGAGCAGCCGGAATCATCCGCTTTGAAGGTAAGAGGTAGAGGTGGCAGAGTCGCCTTCCCTGCCGTTCAAGGCTATGTTTATGAAGTCGCGGAGACTCCGGACTGGATCACTGTCGCCGAGACCAGAAAGGACAGCGTGATCCTTCAGTTGGACACCAACAGGACGGACGCTTACCGCACCGCCGAGATTGTTCTCTCTACCACAGCCGGAGCGGAACTGGAGAAAGTTTCCCTTGAGCAGAGCTGGAGGGACATCGAACCGGGAGAAGTCCTGATCGAGGAGGTGTTCTTCACCAGCAACGCACTCCCTACCACAGGAAAGCCAGACAAGTTCCACGGAGACCAATATTTCAAAATCACCAACAACTCCGATGAACTTCTCTATCTTGACGGTCTTATGATCTCCGAGGCCAAATACCCTTCTTCTACCAAGACCCCGTTCGAGTTCCTGGAGCCGATCAAGAAAGAGGCCTGCGGAGTGGGAACCGTCTATGTCATCCCTGGCAATGGTCACGATGTTCCTGTAGAGCCGGGAAAATCCCTTATCATCGCGAACAACGCCCAGAACCATCTGGCTACCAACCCGAATTCCTTCAATCTGAGCAATGCTGACTTCGAATGGTACGACAAGTCCACCTCGGCCTCCAATCAGGATGTCGATAATCCAGACGTTCCGAACCTTGACATCTGGTTCACATACTCTCTTTCGGTATGGATCCTTCACGACAGAGGGTACGAGGGCTACATCATCTCCTTGCCGCCTTATGGAATGACAATGGATTCCTATCTTGAGAACTATAAGTGGGAAGGCAAGTACATCAACCACTCACTTGCCGGAGACTTTGAGATGAGCATCGCCAAGGCCTACAAGATTCCTAACAGTTGGGTTCTGGACGGAGTGAACACGGCTGTTGAGGAGAACTTCCAGTACACCAGCTGGGATGAGTCCATCGACGCCGGCTGGACACACTGCGGCAAGATCGACAAAGACCCTGAGCGTTACGGCAAATCCGTTCTCCGCAAGAGAGGTGACGACGGCAAGCTGATCGACACCAACAACTCCACCAACGACTTCACTCCTGACTCCACACCATCCCTCAAGAAGTAGAGGGACACCGAATTTGTCAATGTGACTTGACAAGCCCCAAGGGGAAAGACTATCCGAAATTTT
>DCMG01000041.1:12600-17802 GCA_002321335.1 Bacteroidales bacterium UBA1628
AAAATTTCGGATAGTCTTTCCCTTTTTGACCATATTCCCTGCTCATGGACAAGACTTGCATAAACGAAACGAAAAAGGCCTAAGAATATTCGATGTTTTTGAGTTTTTATCCGAATTCTCCCATTATTTTCCGGCACGGCCAAAGGCGTTCAGTAAAAGAAAAACACCCTGTGCAAGGCCGAATTTTCGCATAGGGGGGGGGTAACAACATCATAATCAATCACTTAGACATATAAAAGATGAACGGGGTTTGCTGTCGCAGCAGACCCCGTTCGCAATTCTAACCTAAAACTTAACCTATGAAAAAACTATTCGTTGCAAAGGTATATCTTTTTTATAAAACAAGCAATAGTAAGGAAGAAAAAATTGTCCTAAAGTTCCGTTTTTCTGCCCTAAATGGCAGAAATGCAATTTTTCGACCTTTTGGCTATTGTAATTGTGCATTTTTCGATGAATTTTGAGCCTCCTCTTCGGCGGCAGACTCAACCTTCGGCATACAGCTTTCGTCCAGCTTGATGGTTTTGATACGGACATCCATCAATGGCTTGTCTCTTTGGTCGGTGGCGACCTGAGCTATCCTGTCAATGATGTCAAGACCGCTGACGGTCTCTCCGAAAACGGTGTACGCTCCATCAAGCTGCGCGCATGCGGCAGCATCCTGCACGATGTAGAACTGCGAGCCTGACGACTCCTTCTTCGGATTGGCCACATCTCCCCTGCGAGCGGCGGCGAGAGTGCCTTTCTTGTGGGTATATTCAGGCACAAACTCCGCAGGAATCGTGTAGCCAGGACCTCCCTGGCCATACTTTGCCACAGCAGCGGCTGATGTGTCGCGGGTGAAAGGATCCCCACCCTGGATCATGAAGCCGTTGATTACCCTATGGAACAGAAGGCTGTCATAGAAGCCCCCCAGAGCCAATTTCTCGAAGTTCTCCCTGTGCAAAGGGGTCTTGCTGTAAAGTTTGACCTTGATTGTTCCGAGATTTGTCTCGATGTCAAAAACCGGTTCTTCCGGCAAAGTGGCGATTGTCTCCATGATTGTCTTTGCTTTAGCAGCCTCCTCGGCGGCCGCGATTGAATCCTGACGGGCCTGCTCGGCGGCGGCCTCAGCCTCAGCGGCGGCCTTCTTCGCACTGTTGCCGCAACCGAAGATCATGGCGGCAGCGGCCACGAAGGCCAGGATTGTAAAAATGTTCTTTTTCATATTCACCTAGAATTAAAACTTGCGGTAGTTGTAGCCAAGTATGTCGAAGATCTTGAAGGACTCGGCCTGAAGAGCGGCCTTCAGCCTGTCCAGATTCTTATCCTCCGGTCTGCACCACTGAACTTCGCTCAAAGCGGTCATACGAGGCAGGAGCATGTACTCCAAATGCTCAGGTGTGGCGATATATTCAGTCCAAAGATTGGCCTGAACGCCAAGGATGTGCTTCTGCTGTTCGGCGTCAAGACCCTCAAGAGGCTCATAACCGTAAACTTTCTCAAGCGGAAGATCGCCTCCGATGGCGAAAGGCTCCTTGTCTTGATCCTGAGACTGATAATAGTCGAAATAGCAGTAGGTGTTAGGGGTCATGATGACATCGAAGCCCATCGCAGAGGCTTTGATGCCGCCGTCAGTGCCTCGCCATGACATCACGGTAGCTCCGTCCGCCAGGTCTCCTTCAAGGATTTCATCCCAGCCGATGATCTTGCGGCCATGGTCGTTCAGGAACTTCTGGACACGCGCTGTCACATAACTCTGGAGGTACTGCTCCGCTGTGTGGTGCTCGTCAGCTTTGATGCCGAGAGCCTTGATTCTGGCTTGGCAGGCAGGGCATTTTTCCCATTCTGTCTTAGGGCACTCGTCACCTCCGATGTGGATATAATCAGAAGGGAAGATGTCCATCAGTTCGGTGAATACGTCTTCCAGCAAGGTGAACATACCTTCCTTGCCCGGGCAGAGGACCTGATCGGACACTCCCCATGTCGTCCAAACCTCGTACGGGCCGCCGGTGCAGCCAAGTTCAGGGTAACCGGCAAGAACTCCCATCATGTGGCCTGGAAGGTCAACCTCAGGGATGACAACGATGCCGAGTTTCGCCGCATAGGCGACGATGTCTTTCATCTGCTCCTGAGTATAATAGCCACCGTAGCGGACGCCGTCGTTGGAGCCCCAATCCTTCTTGATGACAGTACCGTTCCTGAAAGCGCCGACTTCCGTGAGTTTAGGATATTTCTTGATCTCTGCGCGCCAGCCCTGATCATCGGTCAGATGCCAATGGAAGCGGTTGAGTTTGTACATGGCCATGACATCAAGGTACTTCTTGACTTCCTCAACAGAAAAGAAATGCCTCGAACAGTCCAGATGCATGCCTCTGTAGCCAAAGCGCGGTTTGTCCTGAATCTTCACGCAAGGGAAGAGGAACTTCTCTGAAGCATCCGGAGTCTCACTGAATATGCTGACGCTCGTCAGCTGCTTCAGAGTCTGGACAGCGTAAAGGAAACCGTTGCACGAAGAGGCGCGGACGGTACAGTTCGCTTTTGTGATATTGATTGAATACTCCTCCTCGCCAAGTGTGGAGTCTTTGAGGAATATGAAGCCTTTCACCTTGCCGGAGTCCTTTGAAAGGCCGACAGGAGTGGCGTAAGAGCATATTCTTCCGCTGATGAACGTGATTTTGTCAGCGAATTCCTTGATGATGGCCTGACTCTCCCCGTCTATGGCCTGGTCACAGTTGAAATTTGCTCCGGCGCCCTTGAACGTGCCTTTCCCGACCTCGACACTTTGAGGATAAGGAATGACATTAATCGTTGTTTCGGCTTCCTTCGCCTTCATTGAGCATGATGCGATGAGCAGCGCGGATGCGATGATGTAGATGATTCTCTTCATTTTTGAATATTTTAATGTTGATTCATGTTCCAAATCATACTTCAAAATGCCGGCAGTCATTCACCGTACCTGCCAACAAATGTTAAAGATACGAAAATCTTTCGGTTATCAATACAGCAACAGTCCCAGAACTCCGCCGGCGATGATAATTTTGATAGGACCAACCTTGAACACCATCGAGGCGACGACAGCAGCGGCGAACAGCCCCCAGCTGATCCAGTCCGGGAAATTCTCATTGACAATGCTGATATGCGGTGTGATACCGTTCCAATCAACGCTGAACATCAGGATCAGGGCGGCGGCTCCGATAAGGCCGACGACAGCCGGACGAAGGCTGCCAAGAACGCTGGCGAAAACCCGGCTGTTCTTGAATTTCGTATAGAACTTGACTATCGCCAACACTATCATGAAGGACGGGAGTATCACCGCAAAAGTCGCCGACAGAGAGCCGATGATTCCGACAAGGTGGCTTGCGCCTGCCTGATGCAGAACCTCATAGCCGACGTATGTGGCACAGTTGATACCCACCGGTCCCGGTGTCATCTGGGAGATGGCCACGATGTCAGTGAAGGCGCTTTCGGTCAGCCATCCGTGGGCCACAACGACCTGTGTCTGGATAAAGGAGAGCATGGCATAGCCTCCGCCGAACGTGAACAGTCCTATGACAAAGAACACCCAGAAAAGCTGGAGAATAAGGGTCAACTCAGTCATTATTCACCTCCTTTCTGTTTTTAAGGACAGCAACGCCCGCTGACACTACGATCAGGACAAGCAGGATGTAGATCGGAGAGAAACTGAGGAAAGCCACAAGGAAAAGAGTGACGGCGGAGATCGCCCATGCCCACCACGTCTTATTGTTCTTCCTTGCCATGTTGATCATCGGAACGGCGATCAGAGACACCACAACAGGACGGATGCCCTTGAATATTCTCTCCACCAACGGGTTGTCTCTGAAGTTCGTGAATATCATGGCGATGAGCAGGATAGTGATGAACGACGGGAGCACCGAGCCGAGGGTGGCGATGACGCTTCCTTTCACTCCATGAAGCTTATGGCCGACGAATATGGACATATTCACTGCCAGCACACCCGGAGCGGACTGGGCCATCGCGATGATGTCCGGAAGTTCCTCGTCTGTCATCCAGTTCCTCTTTATCATCTCGTCCCTGATCAAGGGAATCATGGCGTAGCCACCGCCAATCGTGAAAGCTCCAAGTTTGGCGAAAACCAGGAAAATCTGCCATAAGGAGACTTCTTCCTGAAGGATATTCGGTTGTTTTTCAGACATATTCATTGATGTTAATTCATATTCGCTGGTCACTTCGACAAGCTCAGCGACCGGATTATAGTGCTCAGTGATCGGATTATGGCCTCACCCACATATTCTCAGGCGTCGAGGGAATGGTCGCTGAGCTTGTCGAAGCGCCGCCAATCAGCACCTGCGAACCATGGCGGACACAACATCAGATGAGGTTCTCCCGTCTGGCCCGTGGGATGATGAATGGAACTCTGATATTCCGGTTGACGCTTCCAGACGGGCGATGTTGCCAGGCCTGACGCCTGAGCCAGCCAGAATTATGATCCGCCCTGCGGCTCTGCGGTTCAGTTCCTTGAGCATTGGCTCGCCGACGTTCACGTTCGAGGCATGTCCGGCTGTAAGCAGCCTGTCGCATCCGAGAGCAATGACATCCTCCAAGGCTGTGAACGGATCAGCGCATTCATCAAAGGCACGGTGAAAAGTGACGTGAAGCCCTCCAGCCACGGCCATCATTCTCCTTACAGCCTCTGTGTCAATGCTTCCATCATTTCTCAGCGCACCGACCACGACCCCGTTCACACCCAGTTCCCGGCACATCCTTACGGAATTCACCATTGCCTCGATCTCATCATCGCTGTAAACGAAAATCCCGCCACGGGCTCTTACAAGCACGTTCACGGGTATATTCACCGCCTTTAAGGCCGCTTCGATGCTGCCTCGGCTCGGGGTCACTCCCCCGCAAGACAGGTCTTCGCAGAGTTCAATTCTCCCAGCCCCGCCATTCATGGCTTCGACCGCCTCTGCCGCATCAGTGCAGCAACATTCCAGAAACCGTTTGTTCTCCATAGTGCAAAGTTATAAAAAAAGGCTGACCGACCGGCCAGCCTTCCATATCTTTTGAACCGACAATTAGTCGCTAAGAGAGAATCTCTTGAAAGCTACAACTTTAGCTTCAGGATCCACAGACTTGATGTACTCAGCCACAGTCTTCTTGTCATCAGACTGCACGAACTCCTGCTCCTCAAGGGTAGACTCTTTGAAGAACTTCTGGATACGTCCGTTGGCGATGTTCTGGATC
>DCMG01000085.1 GCA_002321335.1 Bacteroidales bacterium UBA1628
GAATTCACAAAGATGATTCTATCCATTAGTGTCATTTCGATTAATCTATCATCAGCGGCAGCTACTCTTTCTACAAGAACTTCTTTTGTGATGTTATTTCTGCAACAAAATGAATTCATGAAATTGCAGGTCATTGACCAACAGTTTGCGTTCATGTCCAACTCCCACAAATTGGCAAGAATTTCCGCGGTCCGGTGTACCGTCACCTCACCTATACCAACTATGCCACTACTATCCTTTATATCCCACAGCATACCTATCAAATCATCAACAGATCCACAAGTATGAAGAGATGCAATGTTATTTGAAATAATATGCTTCCATTGGTCGAAAGCGTCATTTCGAATACTTGGAAACCCTCTTTTGTCTAAAAAATGCAAACCTATCTGGTTTCTCAATTGGTTTCTTAACTGATGGATATTAGCGATGTATGTATCAATCCGCGCTCTAAGTTCATCATCAGTCATGTCAAATCTGATTTCACACATAATCAAGAGTTATCTTTTACAATAAGTAGCAACAGATATTCTCGTAGTAAATTGTCTGGATTCGTGGTTATAATTTATCACTTCATAGGTTCCGGGAAATTCTGCGCAACTTTCAATTAAGCCTCCATCTTCATTATCTACCATTGGTAAACGAATTCTGCCATTTCCTTTAAAATGTCCTTGACAACAATCTTCAAGACAGTAATCTGATAGCACATCACCATTACAATCCAAGCATCTGTCAGCAGACAAATTTTCAACATTAATGCAAGCCACATGATTCTCGAACTCATAGTGACTGAGTTGAGCCTTAATGCTTCTTTCCAAATTGGCTCGTTTTACGTTTTCGGGCATAATCCACACGTTTTATATGTCAGCCCAGCCCCGGATGCCGATTAAGTTAGTATACACAAAGAAAGTGTGGAGCCGATTCGTTTATCTAACAAGAGGCTCTGACAAAGCCCAAAAGCAAATAAAACGGAAACAATCCCCACACCTGTATCGTTGAGTGTAGGGTACACGCAAGCGAAATACAGATGAATGGTGTTGTCGGAGTCCCTATTCCGTTGAAAATTACCACATTTTCTCTTTAAGGACAGTGCGAAAACACTTTCACCAATATGTAAGTTCTGGGCTCAAGGCCTAAAACGATGCTAATATAGCAATATTTTCGCAGATGACAACACCTGTGAGGATGGCTCCAAAGCAAAGATAACGGGATTGCGTGGCGAACCAGGCGATGATATTCAATGCATTAAATGAATGCCTTTAGGTTGACTCAACTAAAGACAAGATGATTTCATGCTGATATTCAAGGAATTAAGCGTCACTCATTGAGAACGAGGACGTGGCAGATAAATGGTTGGTAATCAAGGATAAGATCAATTGTTCTGGTGGCAGAAACGGCATAGGGACACCATACCATAATTCTGAATCTCACTCAGTTAAATGCCACGAATGATAACCCAACCACCCTTCAAAACATTCAAACACAGTTCTCTCCCTGACTATGCAATGCTACTACACAACAATAAGATTCCCGAATACACACGAAAAAGCTAAATTGTTCTCAGCAAAAGCGTAATTTTATCATAAAGTGATTATCATAAAATGATAAAACGTCCAATTCATAATGTAAAACATTGTGCATTAGATAGAACCATTTATCACGACAGGGTACGCCAGAGTCCAATATATCTGTGGCAAGGTCAAAGGGACAAGGGGCGGCTTACCTACAACCGTAGTGTCTATCTAGTCTATGACCTCTTCCTGGATGTCTGGATCCGGGAGCGGTATCTGAAGTAGGGGCGAGCGGAGAATTAGATCAGTTCGCGGATGATCTCGTCGGAGGTGAAGAGGTGGTCTTCGGGGATGCGGATTCGGGTGCCGTGGACTTCCAAAGCGCTTTCGCTCAAAAGGGTGTCAATGACGGAGCGGTCTGCCAAGGAATATAATTCCGTGGCCTTAAGGCCTTTGTCGGTGCGGAGGGAGAGCATGATCTTCTCGACTCGGATGTCTTCCGGCGAGAGAACCTCGGAACTTCTTGAATATGTCGTCAGACTTCCGTTCGAGGCCATTTGCGGAAGTTTCTGGCTGTTCCAGGAGCGGACATTGCCGACCAAGGAATGGGCGCCGGGGCCGAGGCCTATGTACGGAACCCTGCGCCAGTAGGCGCTGTTGTGGATGGCCTCGAAACCGGGCTTTGCGAAATTGGAGATTTCGTAATGATGATAGCCGGACCGGCCAAGGCAATGGCACAGGGCATCGTACTGCCTGCGGCATTGTTCATCAGTGGCCTCAACGTAACGGCCGTCAGCCACCATCTTGGCAAGGGCACTCCTCTCCTCTATTGACAGTTGGTAGGCCGAAATGTGTTCTGGAACGAGGCACAAGGCCTTCTCAATCGTGTCATTCCAGATTTCGTCCGTCAACTGTGAAAGGCCGAAAATCAGGTCAATGCTGATGTTCCGGACTCCGCATTCGCGGAGAATCCGGAAGGCCTCAACGGCTCGCGCCGCATCGTGTCTGCGGTTCATCCAGCGGAGGATTCCGTCATCGAAGGACTGGATGCCCATGCTGATCCGGTTCACCCCCAGAGCTAAGAGTCCGTGGACATATTCGTGCCCCTTTTCCACTATGTCTTCGGGGTTCACTTCTACGGTGAACTCATCGAAATGAGAGGTCGCTTCGACAAGCTCAGCGACCGGAGGAAGCGCACCTGACAATACAACAGCCTTGACGATCCGGGCCAAAACATCAAGAGGAAGCACCGACGGGGTGCCTCCTCCTATGTAAAGGGTGTTGACCGCATCCTTGGCGGACATATTCATTGAAAGTTCCTCCTGCCGGGAATGGATCTCCGCAATGACGGCGTCAGCATATTCATTGAACGCCTGACTGGTCCTGCATATTTCCGAATAGAAGTCGCAGTAGGTGCAGAAACTGCCGCAGAAAGGAACGTGAAGGTAGATCACGGGACTACCTGAGCAAGAGTTCGGTCTTGCCGAGGAAAGCCTGAGAGGTGTAGGCCTCGACCGTGTATATTCCTGACTGATAGGAAGGAATGTCGTTGAGGTAGATGCTCAGGTCAACCTCCTTGCCCTCGTAGTCCACTTCGCGGGAAGCGGAGGCGACCATGGTCTGGCCATTGAAGGTGAATGAGGTCTGGGTGCTGTTGGTGAGGAGGATTCCGTCCGGATCCTTGACACGGAGGTACACTCTTACAGGTCCTTTAGGAGCCAAATCATTCTCGACAAGGCTGAGGGAAGCGAGAAGCCTTACCACCCTGCTGCTCCTGTCGGTGACCTTGTCTGAGCCGTTGTATGCGGCGACACTCAAGCCTCTGGACTTGATGACGGAACCTGCCGCCACCTGACCGGAAAGATTCTCGACCTGCCCTTTGAGGTCAGCGTTCTCGGCACGACTCTCAGCGGCCTCGCGACGGGCAGCAGCGGCATCGGCGGTCAGCTTGTGATTCAATGTGTTGAGGGAATCGATCTGCACGATGTAGTTCTTCATGATGCTGCGCAGGGTTCCGAGTTCCTTCTCGTACTGACGCATCTTGCGGCGGTTCGTGGCCTCAGTCTTCTGGATTCTCTCTATCAGCTGGTTGACCTCTTCCTTGGATGAGTCCAGCTGGCTGTTGATGGAAGCGTAGTCGGATGACAGGCTGTCATAGTCGCCCTTCAAGGCGATCATCTGCTGCGTAAGGTCGTCCTTCTCAGCGTTAAGGTCCTTTACAAGGCTGGACTTTGAGAACCAAATGTAGGCAAGTCCCGCGGCAAGAATCACCGCCACAGCCACAAGAATCCACATCGTCTTCTTGAGACTCTCATTCTTTCTCTCCTGCTCTTCGCGCTCACGGCGCTCCTGGATAGGATCTATTTCTGCCATAGTCTTTCGATTTAATGATTAATGACACAAAAATAACAAAACATTTCGTAATTTTGTCTCGATAGCAAAAATCGGACTATTATGAAATATTTTATCAGATCGGTCAAATACTTTTTCTACTTCACAATCCTGTTTGTGGTCATCATGGCCGCGCTTGTGTTCCTCGGAGTCGTCAAGGCTGATGTCAGCCTGATGTTCCGTGACGGCTACAAATCTCTGTGGCAGATTGCGTTGCTGTTCGCATTCGTGTCGGCCTTCTACCCAAGGTTCGGCTTCATCAAAAGATCCGTCATGCTGAAAGGTGAATATTCAGACCTTCGTGGCGGGATTATTGAATATATGGAGCTGCGCGGCTACCGTCTCGAAAGCGAAGACGGCGAGAACATGACTTTCCGTCTCCGCTCCAAGTTCAGCGCCCTGTTCAAGATGTTTGAGGACCGGATCACGATGACCCGCGAGCTCGGCGGCTTTGAGGTGGAAGGTCTCACCAAGGAGGTGGTGCGGATCGTCGGCGGACTGGAGTACAAATTCCGTGTGCTAGATGAGGAATAGAGTGATGAATATGCCAACGTGGCGTCCTGAAGCCACTGAAGCATAAGTATAACCCTTTAATATTCAAAGATTATGGCAGAAGAACTCAAGACTGTCGCGAAGTTTGACAACGCGATGAGCGCCCACATCACCGCGGGCATGCTCAATGAGAACGGCATCCCTGCCGCTGTGTTCGGGGAGAATTCCTCCTACGTTTCACTGAACTATGTTGATCCCGTCGAGGTCAAGGTCAACGCCGCCGACTACGACGAAGCCCTGGCCATTCTGGCTCAAGAAGACAAGGCCGAGTAGCCATTACCGAATATGCTGACCCGCCAAGTCAGCGAAACCATCAGGCTGCCGGGTGCAAAACATTGTTCTTTGCACCCGGTAGCCTCTATTTCAACCATCACAGGTGCAATAAGGCTGGCTACTCCTTGTCAAGGATATTCTTGGCGGCGAAGGAGAGGGCCTCGTAGAAATCCTGGCCGAAGACAGAGGTCAGGGGCTCGCGGAGGAACTCGTAGACGTGGATGCCATCACGGCGGCCTTTCTCGTAGGCATCCTTGCATATTCCCCAACGATGCAGATTCAGGGCCTGTCCGCCGCCGGTAAGTTTGGTCACGCGGATCGGGTAGAGCCAGCATGACTGCGGCTTGCGGAACCTGCATGTTCCCTGGAAGAAGCATCTCTCGATGGAACAGAAGCAGTTGCCATTCTCGTCGAAGGTGGTGTAGGCGCACTCCTCGGTCTGATCCACGACCGGGGTCACAATGTCCCCGTCACGGTCGATGGAGAAAAAGCCTTCCTTGTCTATCTGCGCGCGGCCCTGAGGCCTCATCAGTTTTGAATACACAGGATAGTTCTCCTCCAGAGGCTCCAACTCGGACTCTTCAAGGGGGGCACCGCTGTCACCGATGATGCAGCAGCAACCCTTGCAGACAGCGTAGTCGCAGGCGAAATATTCAGTGACAACATCCTCCGACACAAGGACATCGCCAATTTGGATTATTGTTCCGAACTTATTGTTTGACGACATATTCAATTCTCATTCCTTCGGACAGGGCTCCGAAGATTTCCTTAACCTTGTCGGCAGAGACGCTGCCGATTCTGTTGTTATAGCCGGTCAGCACATCCTTTCCGCCCGAATAGCGCATAAGGATGGCATCCACATAGTTCTTTGGATCAGCGAGATAAGTCGAGTAGCTGTTGGTAAGCAGAGACTTGCAGGAAGCCAGCTCGGCGGCGTTCACCGGCTTGGAGAGCACGTCCTCGATCACCTTTCGCGCGGCAACAAGGGACTTCATCGGCTGGTCAGAGCCGCTGTCCACACCGTATGGAAGACCGGACTCCGGCACAGGAGAGCATGTGAATATCAATTCCAATGCCTCCTGAGGCCAGACACTGAAACGGTCGGCCATCCTGACGCTGAACCCGTGCTCGGCCATCACGCCGGTCAGTCTGCGCTGAAGAGCCAGGCCGGCAACCTTGAAGGCCATGTAGTTCTCTGTCGTAAACGGTTCGGCGCATGCCAAGGCCAGACTGATTTCCACAGGAGTTCCGACACGGGAATATGTCGTGGCTCCCGTCCGCATCTTGTACGGATTGAACTGGCGGACAGATGATGACTTGCTGACCCTGAAGCCGCCGAGATACTGGCATAGGATTTTCTGGACGGACTCCGCTGACAGATCTCCGACCAGCACCAAAACTCCGTCATTGACTCTGACGAACTGATTGTCAAAGAAATCGGACGCATCTTCCATCGTTCTGGCGGTGAGGCCGGAAGGTGTCTTGACAGAAGAGTAGTTGTAGTCCTGATACATAAGGCTGTCCAGATAGGCCGGCTTGAGGGTGGTCAGTTCCATCCTTCTCCACGACCTGAAAGCGGACGTAGAAGGCTTCCTCTGGTTGGCCGCAGACAGCAACGCCTTGAGTGTCAGCGTGAATCTGTTTGATGGTGCGGAGCCGTAGAGCCTCAGATCAGATGCAGATACGGCGCAGGACATATCCACACCGTTTGTTCGGAGCACTTTGTCGAAATCGCTTCCGGACATACCGGCGATGTCGCAAAGTCCGAACATATCCGAGAAAAACGCCCCTTCCCCGCGAGGCAGGTTCCTGACAATGGAGAAACCACCCTTGATCATCATGGAGTAACTGAATCGCCCTTTGGTTGGCATCTTCTTGTAAATCACCTTCATACCATTGGAGAAAGTCCACATCTCGCCATCGGACACCGGTTCGGCGGTCACAGACCTTACCTTCACCTTATTCTTCTCGTTCCAGAAATCTGACGTGTCCTTTGCCACCACCGGCCATCTGTATAGCGGCTTCTCCAGCATTGAGACACATTCTGTCACCGAACCGAACAGCGACGGCCAAAGCCACTCGTCATAATCCTCCTCATTTCCTGTCCATGTGACCTTGGGATTTTCCATTTCGGACAGCATCGCCACGGCGTAACCGTTGAAAAGCTCGGTCTCGGCCTTCGTGGACATATTCCTTGAAGAGAAGAAGTTGGCCTTTGTAGCCGGAGATGCTAGATCGGCTCCGTAAAGATAGGATGAAACGCAGCGCAGAACCAAGGCTTCATTTGTCTGAGATCCAAGAAAACCGTTCAGGACGGCATTGCGCGCGACCAGATATTCATCAGCGCCGACTCCCTTGGAACAAATTTCCGAAAGGACAGAGGCGACCGCCATTGAAGCCGGCATCAGTTGGTCACGAGCTGTCATGACACTCACCGCAAAACGTTCGTCGCCGGCGCAATCAGCACTTCCGACATATTCAACAACAGATGACTTCACCGGTATATCTCTGGAAATGAAGCTTTCCCGCAGACGGCTTGCGACAATCTCCCGCAGCGAGCCGGAGAATAATTCCGAAATGAACGGCTGGATCGTGTTCATCTGGTCGTCTGGGGTTCTCGGCGAGCGGAACTCCACCGTCACGGAAGAACGCACCGACGGAATGAATGAATATTCAGCCCCGGAGGATGGTCTCCAAACATATTCCTTCTTCTTGTAGGACGGATTGCGTGAAGGGACCATCAGCGAGAACACGTTCATCCTTTCCTTGATGGCGGCGGTGTTGATGTCGCCGGCGATGATGATGGCATGCTGGCGCGGCTGGGCGGCAATCAGGTCGAACAGCATCAGAAGCGTGGTGTCCGATGCAGCCTGATCAAAGACCGGGACATCATCGAATCTGAATATGGTGGCGTCGTCCCTGTAGGAGATGTACCCTTCAGAGCGGCAGCCTATCCCCTTACGGGACAAAAACTTATATGGTATTGTCTTGTTGAAGTGCGGCAATGACGAGAGTTCCTTCCTCGCGGACAGAGTGTCGCACGCGCCTTTGCGGACAAGGGCGAAATCGGCGACTCCTTTCATCGAAGGGTTCGTCACCAGATAGTAAGTTATGCCGTTGGTGAGATTGCCGGTCGTGACCGCGCCGTCCTTCTGGAGAGCGGGCAGATTCTGCGCTGGCATCATTATTGAGAAACCGAGCAGCACAGAACACAAGACTGATTTGATAAAGTTGCGCATTACTGATACCTCCCGTTTGGACAAAAATAGCCAATAATGTGCAATTGACACAAATTTTTATTACATTTGTGGTTATTGCTGTTATCAGGAATATAGTTAAACATAAATTTTAATACAATGAAAAAGTTTATTCTCGCGATCGCTGCCGCTTTCATGGCAGCAAGCATGGCATCCGCTCAGGACATGGCCCAGGCTACCGAACTCTACAATAGTGGAGCCACAGCCATCTCCTTGAAGAATTGGACAGAAGCCCTTGACTGCTTCCAGAAGGCTCTTGAAATGGGCAAGACAATAGGTGCCGACGCCGATGAGCTCGTGACAAACTGCAAGAACGCCATCCCTGGTGTCGCCCTTGAGATCGCCAAGGATCTGATCAAGGACAAGAAGTACGACGAGGCCGCCGCCAAACTTGACGAAGTCGAAAAGATCGCCACTGAATATGAGAACGCCGAGGTTGTTGAAAGGGCGAAGGAACTAGTTCCTCAGATGTGGATGCAGAAGGGTGTTGACGCATTGAAGATCAAGGATTTCGCCACCGCTGCTGACGGTTTTGCAAAGTCTTACGCAATCGACACCACAGCCGGCAAGACCGCCCTTTATCTTGGTCAGGCTCTCGGAGCCCAGGGAAAGACCGAAGAGGCCATCGAGGCTTTCAAGCATGCGGCTTGGAACGGAGAGGAAGAGACTGCCAAGGAGCAGATTTCCAATATCTATGTAAGGCAGGCCAACGCCGCATTCAAGGGAGGCAAGCTCGCTGACGCTGTAAAGGCCGCCGAGAAGGCCAATGAATATGCTGAGAACGCCAATGCTTACCTGATCGCCGGCCAGGCTTCCCAGAAACTCAGCAAGAACGCTGACGCCATCGATTTCTTCGAGAAATATCTTGAGATCAAACCGGATGCGAAAAACGCTCCGGCCATCACTTTCACCGTCGCCGCTCTCTATCAGGGAGCCAAGAACAACGCCAAGGCCCTTGAGTTCTACAAGAAGGTTCAGGACGATCCTAAGTTCGGCGCCCAGGCCAAGCAGATGATCGCTTCCCTCAGCAAGTAATGAAATTTCTCGAATTGCTTGCTCCGGCAAGAAACGCTGACATCGGCATCGCGGCAATTGACTGCGGTGCCGATGCCGTGTATATCGCCGGATCGGCGTTCGGGGCTCGTCAGGCCGCCGGAAACTCGATGGAGGACATCCGGAGGCTCACTGAATATGCCCACAGATTCGGAACGCGCATATTTCTGACACTCAACACTATTCTTTATGATGATGAACTCGCAGAAGCGGAAAGGTTGCTCGCCGAGGCAAAGGCCGCAGGAGTGGATGCCGTCATCGCCCAGGACCTTGCGGTCTGGAAACTGACAGACCTGCCGGTCCACGCATCGACACAATGCGCCATAAGAACTCCAGAGAAAGCTCGGTTTTACGAGGGCATCGGTGCGTCGCGTATTGTTCTGGAAAGGGAGATGTCCTTGGAACAGATCAAGGCCATACGCAAGGCGGTGGACTGCGAGCTGGAGTTTTTCGTGCACGGAGCCCTGTGTGTCTGCTACAGCGGGCAATGCTACATGTCGGAACAGATTGCGGGCCGAAGTGCAAACCGAGGGGAATGCATACAGGCTTGCCGGTCGCTCTACGACCTTGTGGACGG
>DCMG01000128.1 GCA_002321335.1 Bacteroidales bacterium UBA1628
AGCCACGAGAGAGCGATGATCATGTAGCCGTCCTTCAGCGTGATGGCGGCTGATTTTCTCACGAATATGAACGGGAATATTCCTACGGTGAAGGTGATCGTGAAGCTGATCATCAGGGCGGCCAAGGCGCTGTCGTTGCCGTTCGCCACGGAGACCAGGATGGACAGGAACATGAACAGCGCGCTGACGAGCAGTGCGTAGCCCACGTTTCTGGAAATCACCTTGACGTTCATTCGGATATTCTTTTAGTTGTTGTTTTTGACTGGTGCTGTCACCTCGGCAGGTTCGGGGACCGAAGCGACCGTCCCCGAAGCAACTTTGGCCCGAAGGTTGGCCACACGCTTACGCAGCATCTGGTTCTCCCCCGTCAGCTCCGTGATGCCGTCATTGAGCTCCGCCAACTGATCATCCCCCTCAAAGGAGTAGGAATATTTCTTATTGAATGACCGGTAGTTATTAAGCCCGGCCAGCATCCTGTAGATTGGATTCACATAATAGACCAGCAGGAAGAAGAGCAGCATCAGCACAAGAAGAAGCCCCACACCTACAGCCACTGCCCCCGGAATGATGCTTCTGTAGAACCCCCTTTGGAATGTCAGCGAGTTCTTCTTCAGGTCATCGTAGATCGCCCCGTTCAGCACATCAATGTAGTAGTTCAGCCTCTTGAACTTTGGCTGCAATCTGTCGAAGTACCAAGCCCTCGTGTCGATGAAATCCGAAAGCAGCACGTCATTGAGTTCCAAAGAAGTCAGCATGTAAGCCGAATAGGCATAGACCACGGAATCCGTCAGAGGCACCATCTTGTCTGAGGTCAATGAGTTGCGAAGTGAGTCACAATGCGCCATAAACTCCTTCTGATGGAAATCCGGCAGCGTGCCGACGGCATCGTCTCCGATCACCGTAAGCAGATCCAGATTGTACTTGTTAGTGACCTCGGACAGCTTCTGGGCCACATTGACGCTCCGGATGTTGTCCGCTATGAGATCCGACACATAGTTGCTCATCTTGTAATACTCCATTATAGAGATCACGCTGGAGACAAGCAGAGTCACAGCTATCGCGCTGAGGCTCAGCGTCAGCTTCATCCTCATCGTGAGCTTGAACTCCTTCAATCTGTCCGCAAGTTTCCTGAACATTCCCTGATTGTCTGTTTAACCTGCAAACTTACACAAAATTCACGACAAAAGAAAAGTCTGAATAATCATCGGATCGCCGGATCCTCAAACGGATTTTCATACCTTTATTTAAAAGTATATTTTATAATTTGCAAAAAATCAACGCATGAAAACTTGAAGCATTGATATAGGATATTTTTAGGCATTATTAAACTTTCGTCTAAAATCTCTTGACAAAATGAAAAAACATCCTTAGATTTGCATCAACTAACGTTATTTGGAAAAAGGAAAGTAAAAGCAAGCATCTTTTCCCTAAAAGGGATGCTTGCTTTTTGTTTTTATGTCACATACCGAGGGGGTACCACAAACAAGGACGGTTGTTCTCTCACCTTTTTCACTATTTTTAAATAACGCTAGTAAAATGAGAACAAGCCAACATCTTGTGATAGTCGCCATTGAGGTGGAGATTATCAGACTTGTCAGGGTACGAGCCTACAGGCGAGTGCGTTTCGGCAAGGTTGAGAGAGTGCGAAGCCACTACAGAAGTCATTAGGGTGATTTCTGTAGTCAGTCTTCACTCTGAGCCGTAAGGCTCTCCGCTTCACCCCTCGGTTTATATCCACATTCCATTTAAGAGCGCAGTGGCGAATCACCCTACAGCTCGACGCACCAGCCGTGGGTGTCCTCGACTATGCCGTCTTGGATGGAGCGGATGCGGTCATAGAGGGTGCGGCTCATCTTTCCGCACTCAGAGCCTGATGGCATTGTGTAAGTGCGGGAGACCTCTGAGCCTTCAAGCAGCGGTTTGTCATCAATGGAACGGATTGGGGTAATCACCACTGCGGTGCCACAGGCGTTGACCTCATCGAACTCAGCGAGTTCCTCGACAGGAATCGGTCTTATCTCTACCTTCATTCCGAGGTCTTCGGCGATGGTGCGAAGGGACTTGTTCGTGATGGAAGGGAGTACGCTATCAGAAAGCGGAGTCACATAGGTGTTACCCTTGATGCCTATGAAATTGGACGAGCCGAATTCGTCAATCCTTGTCTTGGTGGCGGGATCGAGAAACAGCAGTTCTGTATAGCCCTGGGAATGAGCAAGATTGTAAGGGTAAAGGGACATCGCATAGTTCGCCCCTATCTTGTAGGAACCGGTACCGTTCGGAGCGGCCCTGTCGAAGTCGCGGGAGATGACAGCGGAGACCGGAGTAAGCACCCCTGCTTTGGCATAGGTACTGACAGGGGCGCACATTACCGAGAACAGCACCTCGCTTGAGGAGCAGATGCTAAGCTGAGGGTCAATGCCTTCGAGCACAGGGCGAAGGTACATGGATGCATTATGCCCATACGGAGGAAGAAAATCAAGATTGGCCTTCACACACATCTGACACATCTTAAGGAAAAGTTCCTCGGACGGAGCCGCCATCGAAAGGCGGGCCGCGCTTCTTTGAAGACGCTTAGCGTTTTCGTCCGGGCGGAAGATACGGACTTTTCCGTCCTTGCCACGGAAAGCCTTAAGGCCCTCAAAGCAAGAATTGCCATAGTGGAACACTCCGGCAAAGGCGTTGAAACGGAAATCGAAATCATCAGTCAGTTCCGGTTCCGACCACTGTCCGTCTCTGAAACGACTATAGACAATGGCATTTGTTTTTCTGTAATTGAAGCCAAGGCTTCCCCAATCAAGTTCGTTCATATCAATTCGTTAATTATTATTCTCTATTAAATCAGCGACTTTGTCGCCTACCTCTGACGTACCCATAGGATGCGCTCCGGATGAAACCAGATCCTCTGTGACGAAACCACGATCAATACTTTCGCTGACCGCCTTGCGGATGGCAGCACCTTCCTGCTTCAAACCGAAAGCATACTCAAACATCATCGCTGCGGAGAGGATCGTGGCAAGCGGATTGGCGATGTTCCGTCCCGCTGCCTGAGGATAGGAGCCATGGATAGGCTCATAGACACCTGTATGCTCCCCGATCGAGGCGGAGGCAAGGAGCCCCATCGAGCCGGAGATGCAGCTGGCCTCATCAGTCAGGATGTCCCCGAAAGTGTTCTCAGTCACAAGCACATCGAAAAAGCGAGGATCGGTGATAAGTTTCATCGCAGCGTTGTCCACATACATATAGTCAGTCTGGACTTCAGGATATTCCGGAGCCATTTCCTGTGCCACCTGCCTCCAAAGTCTCGAAGACTCCAGAACGTTGGCTTTGTCAACCACCGTCAAATGCTTGCGGCGAATCGTTGCCAATGAATATGCCTTCCGCAGGATCCGCTCAACCTCATAACGGTGGTAAATGTTGGTGTCATAGGCAGTGTCACCACCGTCAAGGCGGCCCTTCTCTCCGAAATACATGCCCCCCGTCAACTCCCTAACACAGACGAAATCCGCCCTGAAGGCTATCTCCGGCCTGAGCGGAGATCTGTCCAGCAGACTAGGGGAAGTCTCCACTGGCCTTAGATTGGCATAAAGCCCAAGTTCCCGGCGCATCGCAAGCAGCCCTTGTTCCGGACGGACCTTCGCGGTGGGATCATTGTCGTATTTCGGATCACCAACGGCACCGAACAGGACAGCATCACTGTTAAGGCAAACTTTCAGGGTCTCCTCAGGAAAGGCTGAGCCACAAGCATCTATCGCGCACGCTCCGACCAAGGCGAACCGGTACTCGGCTTCGTGGCCGAAACGCCTGCAGACCGCAT
>DCMG01000001.1:0-11882 GCA_002321335.1 Bacteroidales bacterium UBA1628
AAAAGATTGATAACGAGGAGCATAGCCTCCACGCAAAACATAATGAATATGACAGACATATTACTGAAAATAACCGATCTGCACGCCAGCGTCGGAGACAAGGAGATCCTCAAGGGCATCAACCTTGAAATCCGCCGGGGTGAGATTCACGCTGTGATGGGACCGAACGGGGCCGGGAAAAGCACCCTGTCCTCAGTCCTGACCGGCAAACCGAACTACGAGGTCACCGCCGGCTCGATTGAGTTCGACGGCAAGGACCTTCTGGCCATGAAGCCGGAGGAAAGGGCCTGGGCAGGACTCTTCATGTCCTTCCAGTACCCGATTGAGATCCCGGGCGTGTCCATCACCAACTTCATGAAGACAGCCATCAACTCAAAACTGAAGGCGCAGGGGAAGGAACCGATGAAAGCCGGTGATTTTCTGAAGCTTATGAAGCAGAAGATGGCTTTCGTGCAGATGAAGCCAGAGTTCGCCAAGCGTGAGGTCAACGTCGGTTTCTCCGGCGGAGAGAAAAAGAGGAACGAGATCTTCCAGATGGCGATGCTCGACCCGACCCTCGCGATTCTTGACGAGACGGACAGCGGACTGGACGTGGACGCGCTCAAGATAGTGGCCGACGGAGTGAACGCGCTGCACACTCCGGAAAAGTCGGCGATCGTCATCACCCACTACCAGAAGCTTCTTGAATATGTCAGGCCGGATGTCGTGCATGTCCTGAAGGACGGCCGCATCGTGGCCACCGGCGGTTACGAACTGATAGACAAGATTGAAAAGGATGGCTTTGAACAGTTCTAAAAACATAGACCACGGCAATTATATTCCTTCGCCCATTGTGCCGGGAATGAAGATCGCTGACGGAGAGCATATTCGTAAAGTCTTTGTGCTCGGCTCCGCAGATGTTGCCACCGGAGCTAATCCAGATTGCATTGGGGCGGTGGTTGGTTCGACAGGCTCACCAACCGTCAAAACGTTCACTGAGACGGCCACGGAATCTATCACCGAGCCAACCTCTGATTTGGTCACTGAGCCTGTCGAAGTGACCGGCCTGTCCAGAATTCCGGCCAACATCGAGGTGGGGGCGGACGCGACGCTGGATCTGACGGTGATAGTGCTGCCGGGAGTATCAGCACGGATTCCGCTGACAATCGACCTGACCGGAGCGCATTCCGAAGTCCGGCTTTCGGGAATATACCTGTGTTCCGGTCACGATGACGTGACGTTCGACATCACGATGCATCACCGCACCGGAGACTGCCGTTCCTGGCAGACATTCAACGGGTTGGCTACCGGAGAAGCCCGCTGTGGATTCTTCGGCAAGATTGTGATCGCTCCTGACGCCCAAAGAACCGAGGCGTTTCAAGAGAACCATAACATTCTGCTTTCGGATTCTGCCAGAGTCAACACTAAGCCCCGGCTGGAGATTTACGCCGATGACGTGAAGTGCTCGCACGGCGCCACCGTCGGGAAACTAAACGAAGACGAGCAGTTCTACATGCGTTCCAGAGGCATCCCGGAGGAAGAAGCCAAAGTCCTTCAGATGATCTCGTTCGTGGCTCCTGTCCTTGAGACCATCCCGGAAGAGGCCACAGAGGGAGACCTCAGCCGCTCCTCCGTCGCCGAACTCATCGAGAGTGCCATCCGCAGTTTCGCCTGAAAGTGATGTCTCCTCTCCTATAAGGTTTAATTTCAAACAAGGGGCTGACTAAAAAATATTAGTCAAGCCCCTTTTTTCTTGTTTTTCGGCGAGTTCAACCTCGACCTCGTTTCCGAATATTCAATTCTCTGAGAACTATTTATTTAGTCTTCCTCATAAAGGAACACGTTGCCTAGTCACATTGTGAAACAAGCTGCCTCAAAATCATGCCGATTTTCTGGAAAGGAACACTCCTGAGAGCGAAAGAACCAGAAGAATGAACAGTGTCAGAGAGGATGCTCTAGAGGCTTTCTCGCTGGCTGTGTACACCTTTGGCTCGAAGCGCATGACGATGTCGTGCTCTCCGGATGGAAGATTGGCGGCACGGAAAATCCAGTCGGCACGGAACAGATCCAAAGGAGCGCCGTCAACCGTGGCGGTCCATCCGTCCGGATAATAGATCTCACTGAATATGGCTGTGCGGGCCACCGACGCGCTGTAATGATATCTGAGCTCGTTCGGTGCGTAGGAAGTCATCCGGATGAAGTCTGTGGACAAGCCATCGACAGACATCACAGCAGAACCATCCGTGATTTCCTCAACAGACCCCTCAGCGGATTCCTTGACAGAACCGCTTGCAGCGCCTTCCGAAGTCACCTTGGCGAAACCGGCTCTGGCCTCTGCAAAATCGTCTCCGATCACGGCCGTGTGCCTTAGATCAACAGAATCAATCAGAGCGATTTCCTCGTCCGGGGTTCCGGCAGGAATGAACGAATCCACGAACCACGCCTGGCCGAAAGCCTCCGGATTCTCAACAGGCGGCATGTCCGCGCCAAGGATGAAGTACTTGGTGTTCAGTGCTGAAAGCACCTGAATATTCCTGATTCCACTTTGGAATTCCTCGATGGTCTTTGCACTGCGGGTGTTCGCCGCCACGCTCTGCAACTCCTTGACAATGTGACGGTCGATCAAATCCTGATAGCGTTGCAGCTTCGCCGGACTGTACCCACCGATGCACTTGTGCCAATAAGGATTGAACGAATCATTGAATATGTCGGCGCTCAGATCGACAACCCTGTAGGACGGAGACTTGTCCTCAAGAATCAGATTGTCCACCTGCCTGGCGGAGAACTGATTATTGAATTGGCGAGGGGTCGTGAAGCTGTCCGAGTTGAGGTAACGCTTGCCGACCGCGAACATATTCACAAATACGAGGAGGCATATTCCCACCATCGCTTCCATCCTGCGGGCGCCTCCGATGTGAGGGTCGCTTTCGTAGGATTTCGGAGCGTTCTTAGGGACGCTGTAGGCCCAGAGAATCAGGCCGAACGTAATGACAATCAAGACCATCGACCAAAGAGCGTCCACAGATAGGATATGCTTTCTGTCAGCCTTCAAAGCATCCACGATTATGTCCTGCATCTGTGCGTCTCCCCTTCCGGAGAAGGAGCCCGCCACGCTTGGAATCAGTGCGCAGAGGAGACAGAATCCCGCCGTCAGCGCAAGCGCGATCCATCCGGCCTTCAGGAATTCTTTCTTTGAATATTCACGCTTGAGGATTCTGTCGAGGGTGATGAATCCGAGCATCGGCAAGGTGAACTGCAGCACTATCAAGGCCATGGAGACGGTCCTGAACTTGCTGTACATCGGAGCGTAGTCGAAGAACAGCTTAGTGAACCACATCATGTGGCTGCCCAGGCCGAGGAAGACCGCCACAAGCGTCGCGGCCAGAAGCCACCATTTTTCCTTGCCTTTATATAGGAACAGACCGAGAATGAACAGGAAGACCGTGATGGCTCCCATATACATCGGTCCGGCGGTGAACGGCTGAGGTCCCCAGTAAAGAGGCAGGGACTTGGCGATTTCGTTGGCGTTGCCCTGTCCGGCCTGCCTGAAAAGTTTCACGACTTCCGACTTGTCCGGGTTTACCGAGCCAGCTGACGATCCGCCGTTGAAATTCGGAATCATCAGGTTCGGGAGTTCCTCCCAGCCGTAAGACCAAGCAGTGGCGTAGTCCAGCTGGAGGCCTGTGCTGTTGATCTCCCCGCCCTCAGGATGAGAGAGTTCCGAGCCACCGCGCATGGTGTGTTTGGTATATTCATAAAGCGGGGCGAGCTTGATGGTGTTGGTGCCGATTCCGGCGAGGCCTGCGACCAGAAGCAATGCGCTGGCAGCGAAGAAGCGGCCGAAAGCGTTTTTACGAGCTGGCGAGCCTGCGGTTTCAGCATCTTTGCCAGCTGCCGTTTCGACAGGCTCAACGACCGACCGGTCACTGAGTTTGCCGATGTGATACGGTTTGTCGAAACAGATTCTAAGGAACACATACAGCGCATAGATTACTATCATGATGGCCAGATAGTAGGTGATCTGCTGGTGGTTGGCCTTGATCTGGAAACTCAGGGTGAAGCCGAACAGGACGGAGCCCAGCAAGGTTTTCGGAAGCCAGGATTTCCAGCCTTTGGCCGGTCCCTGAGCCCGCCGAAGGGTCGAACTCAGCCAAGGCCGGAGGGCGGAACGGTAAGTGAATATCACCGCGGCCAGTACCCAAGGCAGGAACGCTATCGCCTGCATCTTGGTGTTGTGCCCCACCTGAATGATCTGGAAATTGTACGAGCAATACGTGATGGCGACCGCGCCTCCGATGGCCAAGACAGTGTCCACACCAAGCGAAAGCATCAACAGGAAAGCCCCAAGCAAGGAAATGAACAACCAGTTGGCAGGTCTCTTACCCTTCATGAAAAGGTTGTACAACGGCTGAGTCCAGTCTCCGTCACTTGAAGGAGCGAACGAGGTCGTCGGCATTCCTCCGAACATGGAGTCCGTCCAGTAAGTAGGATCGTCCGGATGTGCCTTGTTCCAAGTAACGGCCTCCTGCGACATGCTCCTGTAGCCGGTGATGTCGCTCTGGTTGACCACCTTGCCTGTCAGGACCTCCGGCACAAAACCATAGGCCAGCGCCAGAAACAGCATCACTATCCCGGCATATATTCCAATCTTCTTCATCAAAGTCTTGTTCATTTTCTATGAATATTATTTTTCAGTTATCTGATTCAGCAGCTCAGCCAACTTCGCCGTCAGGTTGCGGCGCGTGAACCGCGAGATGTCCGAAGTGTTGTCATGAAGTTCATCATTCTTGAACTCTTCCCAACAGAAATCAATCCATGTCCGGATCTTCTTTTCGTCATCCCAGTCGTAAACCACTCCGGAAGCCGTCTCGCTGACAACCCGGGCCATCGCCCCGTCGGTCTGGCCTATTCCCAGAATCGGGCGACGCGAGGCGAGATATTCAAAAAGTTTCCCAGGCAGCACGGCGCGATATTCAGGTTCCTTTCTTAGCGGAAGAATCAGAATTGTGGCGTTAAGCTGCTCTCTGACAGCCGTTTCGTGATCCTGGTAACCGAAGTCTTTGAGGTTGCCCCCAAGTCCGGACGCCTCGATGGAATCTGTGATCTCCCTGTCCGTCTTACCCACCAGTCTGATTCTCAGGGAGCGCCTGAACTCCTCATCCTCCTCACACTTCTGAGCAAGGACCCTCCAGAGGGTTTCAGGATTGCCGTCCGAAGCGAACAGACCTGTGTGGGTGATGTTGAAATTCTCGTCAAGGTCAACGTCTTTCTTGAAGTCCTCCTCGTCGTAACCGTTCGTGATCAACTCGACAGGCGTCTTTGTCATCGCCTTGAACTCGTCCTGAACCAGAGGAGAGACAGCCACGACCCTCGTGGCTCCGTCCAGAACAGCCTGCTCCAACCTGTGATGCTTTTTCTCCGCGAAGGCAGTCAAGCCGAGATGCTTGAAATAGAACATCCTGGTCCACGGATCACGAAAATCAGCGACCCAAGGGAGCCCGGTGGCCTTTGAGAGTCGCAGACCAATCAGGTGCATCGACTGAGGCGGCCCCGTCGTCACAATCGCGTCAACCGGATGCTCCTCAAGGTATTTCTTCAGGAAGCGTACCGACGGCCGGACCCACATCACCCTCGGGTCAGGAATGAAGAAGTTGCCCCGGATGAACAAGGAAATCTTCTGCTTCCAGGATTTCTTCTGTCCGTTGATCGGATTGACCTCGTCCTTCCCGGCGTTTGCCGCTGTCAAAGTCTTCAGGTCGGTGGTGCTCCCCTGCCCCATCAGCTTACGGTAAATTCCGTATGGCTCGAATATGTGATTCTTGACAATCTCGGCCTCCGGCGGAATCTCATCAGCCAAAGTCTTGTCGATTGTCGTAAGTTCCGGATTCTCTGGAGTGTAGATGACTGGCTGCCAGCCGTTCGCCGGAAGATATTTCGCGAATTTCACCCATCGTTGCACCCCTGATCCGCCGGAAGGCGGCCAGTAATATGTCACTATCAGCACCCTTTTCATGTCGCTCATGATTTTGAGTTTGATATGCACTGAGTCAGGCATACTATTACGTTAATTTACAAAGATAGTCGATTTTTGTTATATTTGTCAGTATTAGACATCAAGGCCATGCGCAGAATCGAGATAAAAAGTTCGGAGGACGAGCGGTTCGAGAAGTTCAGGAGATTGTACGGAAGCAGTTTCCCGATCTTCGAGCAAAGGACTTCGGGCCAGCAGGAATATGCCTTCAGGTGCAGCCAGTACCATCTTTGCGAATATCTGGACGGGGACATTTTCGTAGGATTCATCTCTTACTGGGAGTTTGACCGGCAGATCTACATCGAGCATCTTGCCGTTGACACAACGCTGAGAGGAAAGGGTTACGGCTCACGGATGCTGGACTCGTTCGTCGCCTCGACACCGAAAACCGTCATTCTGGAGATAGACCCGATCGTGGACGACATCTCAAGGGTCAGGCTAAGATTCCACGAAAGCTGCGGATTCCGGCGAAACGGATTCCGGCACAGACATCCAGCCTACCATGAAGGCTATCAGCCTCACCCGCTTGTCGTTCTGTCTTCCAGACGGCAGATACCCCCGGATGAGTACGAGGAGTTTTCCCGCAACCTGAAAGAAATCGTCATGAATGAACCCTTCCCCGGGTGCGGAACAGCCATATTTGCACCCCAAAGGCCATAAGAAATCCATTCCGGGGGCAAGATAGGGCATTTCGCACCCGGACTCCAAAATATTCATAGATTATGAGAGCAATAAAGTACAAGACAAGCATTTCGCTTCTGATCATACTGGCTTCAATTCTGCTGGTGCTTCTGTGCCTGCTGATCGTGCACACGTTCCGGACGGGAGAAGAGGCGACAGTGGGAATCTTCTCGCTGGCCGCTACCCTGATCGGCACCATATTCATAGCCATCGAGCTGAAGAACGGGTCGGAGGTCACCTGCAGCGAGATGCTGATCAATCTGAACAACTATTTCCATGACAGCGACCGCCTTATGAAAGTCTATGAGGTGCTGGAGAACGGAGAGCTCGAAGGAGATTACAGCTACGAACGCTGGAAAGATGTCTCCAGCGTGGAGGTCGCACAGTACTGCACATTCTTCGAGAACCTCTACCTTCTTTACCGCCACCACATCGCCAGCATCGATGACCTGGATGACCTGTTCGGCTACCGTTTCTTCCTGTTCATGAACAACCCGTACATCCAGGAGAACTACATCCTGCCGACATCCTCCTCCTATGTGCAGGTCTTCGAGTTGTACAAGATCTGGATCCGTCATCGCGAAAAGGAGAACAGCGGGGCGAATGGCTGGCAGAGGCACGTCCCGAGCCACCAGTTCATGTTCCCGGAGAAGTACCTCCGGGACAAGCTCTATCTGTTTGACTACGGGACTTCTGAGTATAACAAAGTAATCTCCACCCTCCCGGACGGCTTCTCTATGAAAAGGCTTGGATTCGACAGCCTTAGCGCGGTGGAGAACCTCCAGCGGAAAGTGGTTGCCGGCATGGAGAACAAGAATCTCTTCTACCCTCTCAGCCGAGAGGAACTGATTGAGTCTATGCAGCTTGACTATGTGTTGGGAATATTCTCGCCCGAAGGCGGGATGGCGGCTTTCAGCGTCATCGTCAGCAACCGTGACGGCGAGCGCAGCCTTGCCTCGGATCTTCACCTCAACCCTTCCGAGGTGTTCACTTTCGACGCCGTGGCTGTGGACAATGCATATCGTGGCAGAGGCTTCCAGCGCACTTTCATCGGTTGGTCAATCGGACTGGCCAAAAGCACGGGAGTCAAACACATAGTCGCCACGGTTGATCCGCAGAACGTCCCTAGCGAGCGCAACTTCCTCGCCCAAGGTTTCCATGTCGCCGAGACCAAGACCAAGTACACCGGCCTCACCCGTGACATACTCCGGTTGGATGTATAGCAGCCGTAGATAGCAAACGGAAATCTCTTTCTGCATATTCATAGGTTTTTTGTAAATTTGTAATCTTGCCTCTTCGGTGGAGGAGGCATCTGAGTTTATATTGTTAGGCAAACATAAAACATTGATATGGCGAAAGGTAAGGCACCGGAGGACACTCCGCTGATCAAACAGTTTTTCTCTGTGAAGGCACAGCATCCGGAAGCGGTGCTGCTTTACAGGGTCGGAGACTTCTACGAATCCTACTCCGATGACGCGGTGCTGGTCAGCAAGGTTCTGGGCATCGTCCAGACCAAGAAATCCAACGGGGACAAGGGCTACATCGAGATGGCCGGATTCCCGCACCACGCCATCGACGTCTACCTTCCGAAACTCGTCCGGGCAGGCTACAAGGTGGCCGTCTGCGACCAACTGGAAGACCCGAAATTCGCCAAGAAACTGGTCAAGCGCGGAGTCACAGAACTGGTCACCCCGGGCGTGGCGTTCAACGACCAGCTTCTGAACCAGAAGGAGAACAACTTCCTGGCCGGTCTGACGTTTGACAAAGACCAATGCGGAGCGGCTTTCCTGGACGTTTCCACCGGAGCGTTTCAGGTCGCCCAGGGTTCGCTGGACTACATCGGAACCCTGATCGCCTCACTGAACCCTAAGGAGATTGTGGTCCAGAGGGGCTACGAGAAAGGTGTCAAGGAAAAGTACGGGGACAATCTCTACATCACCACGATCGAGGAGTGGGCGTTCGTCTACGACGCCGCGGTAGAAAGGCTCAAGAAGCAGTTCGGAGTCGAGTCACTCAAAGGATTCGCTGTGGACGGATTTCCTCTGGGAATATGCTCGGCCGGCGCGCTGATGGTCTATCTTGAGCAGACCCAGCACACGGGGCTTAAGAACATCTGCTCGATCTCCAGGATCGATGAGGACAAGTTCGTGTGGATGGACAAGTTCACGATGAGGAACTTGGAGATATTCAATTCATCCGCAGGCGGAGAAGGAGTCTCCTTGGTCAGCGTCATCGACAAGTGTTCCTCCCCGATGGGAGCGAGGCTTCTTCGCGGGTGGCTGGCGATGCCGATAATGGACATCAAGGAGCTGAACAACCGCTACGATGTCCTACAGCACTTCCTTGAGGCCGGCGACGACCTTGACAAGGTCCAAGAACACATCGGCGACATAGGAGACCTTGAGAGGATCATCTCAAGGGCGGCCACAGGCAGGATAGCACCACGCGAGGTGATGCAACTGGGGCGTGGACTGGCTCAGATGGAACCGATAGCCGCACTCTGCAAAGATCACGGAATCAAGGCGTTGGACTCGCTCATCGGCAAGATGAGAAACTGCTCTAAACTGCTTGACAGGATCACCGCGACAATGACCGCCGAGCCGGCCGCCGCTGTGGGCAAAGGCGAGGTCATCGCATCCGGAGTCGACGCGGAGCTTGACGAATTGAGGAGCATCTCCTCGGGCGGCAAGGACTACCTTCTGAAACTACAGCAGTCAGAAGCCGAAAGAACGGGAATATCCTCGCTCAAAATCAGTTACAACAATGTCTTCGGCTACTACATCGAGGTCCGTAACACTTTCAAGGATCTCGTTCCGCCGGAGTGGATCCGCAAGCAGACGCTTGTCAACGCCGAGCGCTACATCACCCAGGAGCTCAAGGAATATGAAGAGAAGATCCTCAGCGCCGAAGACCGTATCTACGCCCTTGAGACAAAGATTTACGGGGATCTGGTGGCCGAGATCCAGAGGAACATCCCGGCTATCCAGACCAACTGCCGGATCATCGCCCGCCTTGACGTGCTGGCCGGATTCGCCCAACTTGCCAAGGACAACCACTACAACCGGCCGGAGATGACAAAGGATCTGACCCTTGACATCAAGGCCGGCCGCCACCCTGTCATCGAGACGCTGATGCCGGCAGGTGAGGAATATGTTCCCAACGACATATTCCTTGACAACAAGAAGCAGCAGATCATCATCCTCACCGGTCCGAACATGGCAGGTAAGTCCGCCTTGCTGAGGCAGACAGCCTTGATTGTCCTATTGGCGCAGATCGGATCGTTCGTGCCGGCGGACAGCGCCAGGATAGGGTATTTCGACAAGATATTCACAAGAGTCGGCGCGACCGACAACATCTCCCGTGGCGAGTCCACCTTCATGGTCGAGATGCTGGAGACCTCGATGATCCTGCACAATCTCTCGGAGCGTTCCCTGGTGCTTCTGGACGAGATCGGCCGAGGCACCTCAACCTACGACGGAATGTCGATAGCACGTGCGATAGTCGAATACATTCATGAATATGGCCACGGGGCAAAGACGCTCTTCGCCACCCACTATCACGAGCTTAACGACCTTGAGGAGATATATTTAAGAGTCAGGAATTTCCACATCGCCGTGAAGGAGGTCGGCTCGCAGGTGATCTTCCTGCGCAAACTCAAGGAGGGCGGAACCGCACACAGCTTCGGCATCCACGTCGCGAGGATGGCCGGGATGCCGAAAGAGGTGATCCAAAGTGCCGAAAACACTCTCAAAGCTCTGGAAATGAACGATTCTCAGCACCTTGTAAGCGCAAAGAAGGGCGAGATCAAGAAGCCGGTGCAGACAAAGGCCGGCACCCTTGAGAGCGACGGCAGCCTTCAGTTGTCGTTCTTCCAGCTGGACGACCCGACGCTCGAATCCCTGCGCGACAAACTCTCCGGAGTGGACCTGAACAACATCACTCCGCTTCAGGCCTTTGACCTTCTCCGCTCAATGAAAGACGAACTCGGAATATAAAAGGTATAGTTCATTGGAAACGATCCCTTGAGCGACATTTTCGGTCGAAATCGTTGCCCGAGATGGCTAATTGGAGCCCTGCAGCCACGAAAAAGCACAAAAATGTCACCAGAAAGTGCATTAATCTCAATTTGCCATTGGATTTTCCCAAACTATTTATAACTTCGGCAACGAATTTAACAAAAATAGACAATGAAAAGTAATCTGTTCGCACAGGCCGCCATCGCGGCCGTAGTCTTCGTTGTTGCGGGATGCGACAAGGAAGCAGAGAAAATCCAACTCCAAACACCGGTTCCAGAGGCCGCCGTGGTAGCGACATCCGCAGAGAGCACCGTCTCTTGGGCTGCGGTCGAGAACGCCGCGGGCTACTCATGGAAGTTGTACGAGACAGCCGAGCCGACAGTTGTGGTTGCGGAAGATGCAGCTTTCACCGGTGAATCAAAGACATTCACAGACCTCAAGGAAGACACAGAGTATGAGTTCACAATCACGGCTGTGGCCGCTCCTGAGACCAACTATCTGAACTCTGAAGAGGCCAAGGTCACATTCAAGACCGGTATCGTTCCGCGCGCCGAGGCGCCTACCTTCAGGACCAGCGCAAAAACAGATGTGGGAGTGAGCGTTACATGGAGCGTGATTGACGGTGCGACCTACAAGTACAGAATCGTAGCCAAGGACGATCCTTCCAAGAACCTCAACAGCGACGCCGACAAGGCTTTCGTGGATCCGTTTGTGACTCTCGCCGGTCTGACCGCCGCCACGTCCTACATCATTTACGTTCAAACAATTCCTTCAGCCGAATCTGGTCTCGTTGAGTCCAATGAGTCTGCGTTTGAGTTCACGACTGAGGTTGCCGCCACCGATCCTTGGGTCGCTGTGGCTTTCGAGTACAGAGTCTTCGCCGAGAAGAACACCTTGATCACCCACAATGTGCCTAACAGCAAGGCCGCCAATTATTACACAACGACAGAGAACCAAAATGTGATCGGGAACGGTCTCGCCAAAGAAAGCACCTACGCCAACTACGTTGTCTGGGACTACGAAGACCACGTTCCTGGCGTTTATGCCAACACATCCATTCACAAGTTCAATGACAACGGACAGGGTTGGAAGGCTGGCGATAACCTTTTCTACGCCGCTGTAGGTGAGACGAAGAACGGTGATGTCGCTCTGAACTGGTTCTGGCTTGAAATGCC
>DCMG01000001.1:11927-24359 GCA_002321335.1 Bacteroidales bacterium UBA1628
CCTGGAGATGACGTGAAGATTCTTGATTCACCGAAGAAGTAACAGGTATTGAGAAGAGCCTCTTCGACAGGCTCAGTGACCACGCTTTCAAGCAACAAGTAAGGCTGGTCACCTCTCTAATTGAGGAAAATAAAGGCTGGCCGTCATCACGGTCAGCCTTTATTGTATTCAGAAGCAATTCAAGCCTTGACGGCCTTGCGGGACTCGATGCCGTGGACGATGTTGATCAGGACGCTGCCCAGGATGCCGGCGCAGAGGGAACCCATCAGCACGGCCACCTTGCCCATGTCACGAAGACGGGCAGTGATCTCAGGAGCCTGGTCACCGAATGACAGGGTGTCCACAAAGATTGACATCGTGAATCCGATACCACCAAGGCAGGCCACAGCGATCAGCATGACCCAAGAGGCCTTCGCCGGCATCTCTCCCACATGAAGTTTGACAGCGATAAAACTGGCAAGGGAGATTCCAAGAGGCTTGCCAAGAACAAGGCCAAGGAATATTCCCATGCTCACGCTGCCCAGAGCCTGATCGAACTGGAACACGTTGAAATAGGACACATCCGGAATCTCGACACCAGCGTTGGCAAGGGCGAAGATCGGCATGATCAGGAAGTTGACCCAAGGGCCGAGGGCGTGCTCAAGACGGTAGCTCATTCCGATGGAATCTCTGGAGATGGCGGACAGGCGCCTCAGGCAATGTCTCTGCGGACCGTTAGGGAATTCGGAGGAGGTGGAGGCTATCCCATTATATTCATTAAGCCTGCGGATGTACTGGAGACGCTTTCTGTGGAAGTAGGCCTCGTTGAACCGAGGGGTCATCGGCACTAGGAAAGCCATCACCACACCTGACATCGTGGAGTGGATGCCGGCATAGTAGAAGAGCGACCAGATCGCGATGGCCGGAACCAAGTAGAACCATCCTCGCTTCTCACCTAACTTGTTCATCAGCAGCACCAAAGCAATCAGAACGAACGCAATGCTCAATAGCCCGAAGTTGATTGTACCACCATAGAACAGAGCAACAACCAAAATGGCGATGAGATCATCAGCAATAGCTAGCGCAGTCAAGAAAACTTTCAACGACACCGGCACCCGATCGCCAAGGATTGACAGAATACCAACAGCGAACGCGATGTCCGTTGCGGTAGGAATACCCCATCCGGAAGCGGCGGCTGAACCATGATTGACAGCTGTGAATATCAAAGCCGGAGCCACAACTCCTCCGAACGCGGCGATCACCGGCATCATCGCCTTCTTCACGCTTGACAGCTCTCCGTTCTTCATCTCACGCCGGATCTCCAGACCGACGGTAAAGAAGAAGACCGTCATCAGGATGTCGTTGATGAAGCTCTCGACTGTCATCCCGTCCGGGAAAAGAAATCCTTCATGTCCGGGGATATGAAACCTCAATGAAATCTCGGTTTCCAAAAAATTGTGGTAGAACTCTTTGGTAAACGGAAGGTTGGCCAAAAGCATCGCTACCACCACGCAGCAAAGAAGCAATACCCCTTGCGCCCAAGGCTGCTGGGAAAACTGCTTTCTCCTATGATCAAAGTTTCTGATGCCTTTGGTCCAGGTGTAGATAGGAATTAGGCTCATAGTGTTACTATTTATGAAATCATTTACAAAAGGAATAGGTTAGCGGACTCGCCAAACTATTCCTTATCAATCACTTTATTCTCCGTAAAGATACTTGTGTTGGGCAGGAGTCAGCGTGTCGATCGTGATTCCCCAGTCCTTCAGTTTTCTGAAAGCCACCTCACGGTCAATGGACTCAGGCACGCAGTGAAGCATCTCTCCAAGGTCCCTTGCCAGAACCATCCTATTGTCAGCCAGATACTTGGCGCTCAAGGCCTGAATGGCAAACGACATGTCCATGATCTCGGCAGGATGCCCGTCCCCGGCGGCCAGGTTGACAAGTCTGCCTTCAGCTATGATGTAAACTTTTCTGCCGTTCGGAAGGTCATATTCCTGAATATTCTGTCTCGCAGGCTTCTCGCTGACAGCGAGTTCCTTGAGCTGGGCGACATTCACCTCGCAGTCGAAGTGACCGGCGTTGCAGCAGATGGCACCGTCCTTCATCGCAAGGAAATGCTCCTTGGTGATGACGTCGTCGCAGCCGGTGACGGTCACGAATATGTCTCCCTCCGATGCGGCCTGTGCCATGCTCATGACCTGAAATCCGTCCATCACCGCCTCCATGGCCTTGATCGGATCGATCTCCGTCACAATCACTTTCGCGCCAAGGCCCTTGGCTCTCATGGCCACGCCCTTGCCGCACCAGCCGTAGCCGGCGACAACGACATATTTCCCGGCCACAATCAGGTTGGTGGTCCTGTTGATGCCGTCCCAGACGGACTGGCCTGTGCCGTAACGGTTGTCGAAGAAGTGCTTGCAGGCAGCGTTGTTCACAAGCATCATCGGGAACCTCAGCCTCTTCTCACGGTTCATCGTCTCAAGGCGAAGGATCCCGGTCGTGGTCTCCTCGCAGCCTCCGATGACATTCGGGATGAGCTCCGGATAGTTCTCGTGGATCATCGTGACGAGGTCTCCGCCGTCATCTATGATGATGTTCGGGCCGCACTCGATGACGCGCCTGATGCCGTGTTCATATTCCTCAGGGGTCGCCCCATGGACAGCGAAGACGTTCAGCCCCTCATGCACAAGAGCGGCTGCTACATCGTCCTGGGTCGAGAGAGGGTTGCTTCCGGTGACATACATCTCGGCTCCTCCTTCGGCCAGAACCTCGCAAAGATGTGCCGTCTTGGCCTCCAGATGCACTGACAGAGCCACCTTCAGTCCCTTGAACGGCTTCGTCTCCTTGAACTCCTTCTCCAAACCTTCAAGCAGCGGCATGTGATGCCTCACCCATTCTATCTTCAGCTCTCCGCTTTCCCAGAGCTGAGGGTCACGTATTTCACTCATTTCTTATAAAATCATTGTCAAAACACGGCAAAGATAACCATTTTATCCGTGCCTTTCGCCACATCATCCATTCTTTCACCAAATAGCGACCTAAAGACTTGCTCATCGCGGCAAGATAGATTACTTTTGTGAAAAATTAAACTGAATATTATGGGACTTTTAGACGGAAAGGTTGCCCTGATAACGGGCGCCGCAAGAGGAATCGGCAAGGCCATCGCCATGAAATTCGCTTCCGAGGGAGCGGACGTGGCTTTCACCGACCTTGTCATCAATGAGGTTGGAGAACAGACAGTCAAGGACATCGAGGCTTTCGGCCACAAGGTAAAGGCTTACGCCTCCAACGCCGCCAACTTCGAGGAGACTCACAACGTGGTGAATCAGATTCTGGCCGATTTCGGCAGGATTGACATCCTCGTGAACAACGCCGGCATCACCAAGGACGGTCTCATGCTCAGAATGAGCGAGGCACAGTGGGACGCCGTCATCAACGTAAACCTCAAGTCAGCGTTCAACTTCATCCACGCCATCACACCTATCATGGCCCGCCAGAGAGGCGGAAGCATCATCAACATGTCTTCTGTGGTAGGAGTCTCAGGCAATGCCGGCCAGTGCAACTACTCTGCCTCCAAGGCCGGTCTCATAGGATTGGCCAAGTCCATCGCCAAAGAAATGGGGCCACGCGGCATCAGAGCCAACTGCATAGCCCCGGGATTCATCATCTCGGACATGACCAACGCCCTCTCTGAGGAAGTGCGTGACGCTTGGGTGAAGCAGATTCCGCTTCGCCGAGGGGGCACTCCAGAAGATGTGGCCAATGTGGCCCTCTTCCTCGCCAGCGACCTCTCCGGCTACGTTTCCGGCCAGGTCATCCACTGCTGCGGTGCTATGAACTGCTAGTGGAGTTTCTCCTCGGTCTTAGCCTGAAATTTGGCTACATCTATCACAAAGCGCTCATGGGTGCCCTCACCTATGAGCCCTTTTTCGTCATAGGCGGCAACTTTGAAGACAATCCTTCTGCGATCGATTTCCACAACCTCACTTTCGCACCACACTTTCAGTCCAACAGGTGTAGAGGAAACGTGTGAGACATCAACTTTAGTTCCCACCGTCTCCTGCCCTTCCTCAAGATAAGGCTTGACGCTGAGGCGGCTTGTGCGCTCCATAAGGGCTATCATCATCGGGGTGGCGAACACCCTCACGGTTCCGCTGCCGATGTGGCTTGCGGTAAGTTCCTCCGTCACAATCTCCTCCTGACGGCCTTTGATTCCAAGTTCTATCATATTGTTGATTAAATTTCTATCACAAATTTACTAATTGTCGGGCGCTTCGACAAACTCAGCGACCGGCAATCGTCGCGAACGGATAGTGTATAACAAAAAAAATGAGCGTCGACGCATCTCGCGTGGACTCTCACTCTAACCACATAATTAATAACACTAAAACTAATAACCAATAGGTTGATCGGGGAGAGAACCTCCTTGCTCAACCCGAGTGCAAAGGTACTGCTTTTTTTGAGACTTGCAAACATTTTTTAATATTTTTTGCAAAAATTTACGAATATTCCGACTTAACCGTTTTATTTCCAACCCTATAAACAATAAGATAAATTTTAGTCAGTTTTAACTAGCATACGATACAATGCACAGAAGGCGCTTAGTTCAGGCAAAGCCATCACCTAAAACGTTTCTCCTTACGATTCGTAACCAAAACGTAACATATCTTACATTCCGACACACGCCAGGGTGGCGACACTGATGCGCACATCAGGAGGGAATACCGTCCTTAACGCCCTATGGCAGGAATGAAGTGTCGCTCCGGTCGTGAAAACATCATCCACCAAAAGGATGTGTGAATATTCAAGGGCGGATTTCAGCCGCCTCACCTTAAAAGCACCTTCGACATTGTGGGCTTTGCCTTCGACCGAGAGTTTGGTCTGCGTACGTGTGCGGCGGACACGATAAAGGATGTCGGTGCGAAGATCGGCCTCAAGGCTTTCAGCCAAGACCGCCGCGATGATTTCGGCCTGATTATGTCCTCTGGACCACAACCTTGTCCAATGCAGAGGCACCGGAATCACGGCATCCACATCGGAGTAAATCGGCGACGAGGCCATCTCGCGGCCAAGCATCGAAGCGAAATACCGCCCGGCGGCATAGTCAGAATGATATTTCAGCCTCTGGGTAATCAGCCTGTAACCGGTCTGGGAGCGGTAAAAGAACAAGGAAGAGGCGTAGGAATATTCCTCAAAGACTCCTCTGGACTCAATATCACGCTGAATCAATGAGTTGAATCTGTCGGCAAGTTGGTTGTGGGGCATATTCGAGAAATATGTCCTCGGCAGGTCGGCAAGGCATCCGATGCAAAGGTGCCTCTCTCGAAGAGCGAGAGATTTCCCGCAGACAATGCACTCCCGTGGCATAATGAGGTCTCCCAAAGCGGTGAGGACATCAGAAAAAGTAACGTTTCCTATCATAGTCCAAGTCTTTGTCCGCAATAATACGCAACAAAAACGTAAATTTTGATAAGAAACGTAAAAAGTTCGGGTTCTTACCCCCCTCTTCAACTCATGCCACTTCGACAGGTTCAGTGACCACACGGATCAGGTACTGTTTCGTGGTCGCTGAGCCTGTCGAAGCGACCATGCGGATCAATCCTGACCAAGGGTCTTGACCGGGTTCTTAGTGGCGGCGGCGTAGGTCTGGCCTACGACGGAGAGGAAGGAAATCAGCATCGAGATCAAAGATGCGAGGACAATGGCCCACCAAGGAAAAGCGATCTTGGTGTAGAATCCCCGAAGATAGTAGGTTATGCCCCAGACAGCTATCGGAGCGGCAAGCACGACAGCCACAGCACTCATGATCATGAAAGACTTGGACAATGTCCAGACAGCAGAGCTGACTTCAGCGCCAAATACCTTACGGACTGCGATCTGGCGGCTCTGCTGTTCTGTGAAGTAGAGCGACATCGCGAAAAGTCCGAGAGCGGAGATCAAAATGGCCATGACCATGAAAGAAATCACGAGCAGCATCGTGTTCCTGGTACCCTTCAGATCATCGACCAATTGCTCATCCAGATAGTAAGTCCACATCTCCACAGGAACGCCAATGGTCTCCTTCGCAAACTCACGGCAGACATTCTTGACCGCCGCCATGGCCTCGGAACGGTCACCTGTTATCTTAAGAAGTTGAAGGAATGCATAATCATAATTCTCGTCTATGATCCTTATGGAGTTACGCTCATTCTCCATAGGCTCGAAGAGAGCGTTGTTTGCGCGGAAATCCGGGATGATGCCACAGATTTCATATTCCCCTTTCGTGTAGCTTCCGCCTACGTAAGGATGTTCTGCCGTCACACCGGTGCTTCTCTTGGATGTCTCTGTCAGAAGCACTTTCGGTGAAGAGAGTTCGCTATACTTCTCCAAGACTTTGATTCCCAGAATCCTAAGCGAAGTCGTGTCCAGCTGGGCCATACGCATCCAACCAATCAGCTGATTGTCCTCATCGTGAATGCCATTCGCCCCGCAGGATATCGGAGATGTAATCCCAAGTCCCACATCAACCACCTGCGGCAAAGCCTTCAATCTGGCGCGAAGAGCCTCCTGAGATCCTCTCCTATAGCCTACATCTTGTGAATTGACTTGAATGACGTCCTTTGTCTCGTAGCCTACAGGAAGGTTTACCAGACAGTTCACCTGCGCCTCCATCGTGATCGCCATAGCGATAAGGACGGTGCTGAACACGGTCTGAAGCACGATGAACACCTTGCCGAAAATCATTTTGTTCTTGAAACGGAACTCCCCTTTCACCACATCAATAGGCTTGAAGCGAGAGACAAGCATCGCCGGGAGCAATGCCGAGATCACAGAGATGACAACCAATGCCAGAACAGCCCAAAGCACCGTGGTCAAATCAGGCATCAGCACAATGTCGGCGCTCAAAATCTTGTCAAACAGCGGTTTGAATGAATATGCAAGCAGACAGCCTACGGCGAAACATCCGACCGTAAAGGCGAATGACTCGGCGATGTACCTCGCCACTATATTCCTTGAACTTTCACCAAGCAACCTTCTGGTGGCCATCTCCTTGGCTCGCTTTCCCGTCTGCGCGACAGTCAGATTGATGTAATTGAATATGGCGGAAATCAGCAGCACCAGAGCCACAATAAACAGTAACTCAACCTGTTTCCTGTCTCCAGTTCTTAAACAATTGTAGGACTCCATACCCGAAAAATAGACCTTATCAAGCCTTGTCACACTTGCTCCCCACAAAAAGGCGTTGTCGGAATTGTCAGCCTTATAGAAATTCCAGTACCCGAGATACTTTTTAAGAAGATCATCACGCACCTTTTCCACATCAGTCCCTTCATCAAGCCAGACAATCGGAACAGTGTTGCCGAAATTGTCCATCCACGCAAATCGCTTCTGAGCACGTTTGATGCTCGTGAACAAATCGCAATGCTCGAACACATCGGCAGGCCCAAAATCCTCAACTACCCCGACAACTGTCCACTTACTCTTATCGACACTTAATATCCTGCCTATTGGATCTTCATTTCCAAACACTTTCTTGGCGAATGATTCGGACAAAATCACCTCGTCCTCGTTCTCCAGAACCTTGTCCTTCAGACAACCCGTAAGACGGTAGTCAAAGAACTTGAAAAAATTTGTGTCAATCGAAACCTCAGCCGCCAGATAATAGTCATCTCCGACCATAATATCAGCAGTTCCTACAAAGCAGATTCTGGTCCAGCCCTTGATCTCCGGAATGGACGGGAAAAACTCCTCGGAAGTTCCGAGCGTCATCCCGAAAGAGTCCCCCGCACCGACGACATACAGCTGTTTGGAAAGCGGCTGCTTCGCCCCGACGCTGAACTCCGTCTTGGCATACGAAGCCAGCAGAATGACAAATCCCAACGCCACCGACAGTCCGAAAACCTCAATGAAAGTGTAAAGCTTGTTCCTCGACAGGAACTTCAGGTACGTGCTTGACATAAAAACTCCTTTAATCAGTCGTTAAATAACAGTTTGCCTCATTTTCCGGCGGATCCGCGGCGACTGATCGCCACAATTCACCCAAACCGACATTTTCGCCAAGCCACTTTCGTGCCAAAAGCCACAACTATTTATTTATGAATATATTAACAAATATTCCGTTTCCAAATAGTGTAAAGAAATTTAACACCCACTGTAAAGAAACTTTACACCTGCTGACCTTCCCTGAGAATACTGACAACTACTAAAAACCTCTCCCGAACATCGACCAGTACTTCGCTTCCAGCTCCTTCCAGCGGGCGGCGCACTTGTCGTGGATCCCGGCGGTGTAGGCGTTCAGCAGCTTCGCCCTCTTTTTCCCGGATGCCTTTGAATATTCCGACTCAAGTTCCGGCAGTCCTTCAAACGTCATCGCCTCCATCTCTAACACATTGTCAGTGAACTCCTTTTTGGTCTTCTGCCACGAAAGCGTAGCCAGTTTGTTGGCCCTGCGGAACTCCCACAGGACACTGTTGGGGTAATACTCCCGCTGACCACATTTCTCGAACGCGGCGGGCAACTTCGTGCTTCCGCAGAAAATCGGGATGCGAGGACTCTGCGCCGGGTTATCGACTGCGAACCAGCAGACTCCCCCGATGCCGTCAGGAAGCCAGGAGCGGCTCTGGATGACCGTTGAATATGAACACCAAGCCACCGCAAGCGTCCTCTTGAAATCAATCACGCCAGGAGCGATGCTGTTCAGCGTGTTGCGCATCGGAGTGGTAAGCCAAGGGTTGGCCAGAGGGCTCATCTCCTTGTGCGCCGGAACGCCATTCTTTTCTGGCACATCGATTGTCCAGTTCTTGCACATATCCCATTCCGTACCTTCGTAAGTATCTCTCAACAACGCCATTACCTTCCTGACATCGACCAAGGAATCAGGCTTAACGGAGAATGGGAAATCATCCATGCCATATTTCAGACCGAGCGATGGAGCCAGCAGGTCAAACACCCGAAACTCCCTCTCACGGTAGTTCCTGCCTTGGGCATAAGAGCAGACGATAATCTTCCAAAACACGAAATCCCCCTTACCGTCCCAAAGACCGTTGTCTATGGCAACCTGCTCAAGATTGTTGGAGGCCATGAAGTTCTCAGTGTCAGAGCGGTCAATCTTGCCGATTCTTGGAATGTTGGCGGAAATCCCGATATGATCATCCGGGATCCTCTGAGCCGCCCAGGCCGCCCCAAACTTATGCTTGCCCACTCCCACAATCTCAAACTGCCAGACCTCCTTCGGATCGGAGACAGTAAGGCACTCACCGCCATCGCCGTAACCATATTCCTCAGCCAAGGAGCCCATCACCTTGACAGCCTCCCTTGCCGTGGCGGCGCGTTCCATCGCCAGACGACAGAGTTCCTCGATGAGCAGCGGAGCGTCCTTGTTGATGAGGGTGTCCGGCCCTGTGAACGTCGTCTCTCCGATGCCCACCTGCTTCTCGTTCAGCGACGGGTAGCCAGTGTTTACGTATGAATATGTATGCGCGACCTGCGGTATCTCTCCCACAACCTTGACCCCTGCGGTGTCGGTCACAAACTTGGTCTTGCGCCAGTTCTTGCGGATTGGAGTCATCGAGCCAGGCTTGTGATTCTTCGCCGGAACGATGTTCACCCAAGTGTGCGAAGTGCCGTCGCAAGTGTGCGAGGTCATCACCGACCCGTCCGTGCTGGCGAGCCTTCCGACCACGATGCTTGTGCATTCCAGCCCCGAATTCTCATCATCCTGAGCCCAAGCCCCGAATCCCGCGGCCAGGAACGCCGCGACCATCACCCAAATTTTCCTCATGTCCTCTAATCTTTTAGTGCTTTTTGAATATTCAAATATACCGAAAAACCACCTCTTTGCCAAATGTGGGTTATCATATTACGCCAAGCATCTGATATAAAACCATTAAAAACGTTAAATCATTTTTTTTGGAATGAATGATAATATTTGATATATTGCGCTCAATATTTACCACTGACACAACCAAGAATCATGAGGGCAACACTAAAACTAATCACCATCCTGGCAATCATCGCCTCATCCCTGTCATGCAGGATGTTGGATGAATATTCATCCTATGCGAAAAGAGCAACCACCTTGCAAGACAAGCCGTTTGACAACGTCTTGGTTCAACGGTCAGGCAATCTGCTCCATGCAAAGCTTCCAGGAATCATGCACCAGCCTCATTGTACCAGAGCGAGCAAGGATATGCCCGATTTAGTGAGCCTCGAATCTTTGCTTGACCGCAGCAAGACCGAGACGATGGTGTTCAAGAACTACCATATTGTCCAAATACCATTCTATGATCTGGACTACGGGCAAACAGCGGTCTTGTCAAATAGCCGGCATGGCAATCCTGACGATGTCAGCATGGTTAGGAAGTTTCTCGTAGAGACCGTGGACACCGTGAATAATGTCAAGAACGTATTTGTCTCGACACTTGTGCCGACACCTGAGAACTGTGAGAGATACGGTCCGGACAGTTACAGCTACATCAATAAGGAAACCTTTGAGGGCATTATCATTTTCAGTGACCTTGACGGAAAACTCAGGGGAATCAACTCGTACGGAATGCGGCCAATAAGAGTGGCAAGAATCATTCAACCAAAAGATTCCCTGCTTTATCGACAAATACGTTATCTTAGTATTTACTCAACACTAAAATCACGTTCAGGCAACAGAGCCGAGGAGTTGGAGGAAAGTGTATGCATAGGAGAACGGCGAAAAAATGGGGATGATGATGAGGATTCAAACTGTGATATGGAAGACGAGAATTTTGATAATGTTCCGGATCCTTCAGGAGAAGGCGGCTGTGGAGGAAGCAGTGGGAACAATGAAGTAAACGGCGGGCCAATTGATCCTGCCATCATAACAGAGGAGGTTGACACCTCAAACGAATTAGAACCAAGTTACATTCAGGCGGATTCCCTTGGACGGAAAAACGATGACATCATCTGGTACATGGTGTCACTGACAAGCATTGGCCCCGGAAAAGTGTATGGTTCAGGAAGATATTCAAACAGAGAACAACGCAGCATACTCTGCGAGGCATGTCCGGAAGCCCAAGCCTTTTTCGACCGTTGGACAGGAGATTTCCACGGTCAAGGGTTTCTGGTAAGACTTGTTGTCAGAAGTGACATCACATCAACAGCATATTTCGCTCCTGAGATTGGAGATCCTGACAACCCATTTGATCCAGTCAACAGACCTTGCCACAATAGCATAACCGGGGTAGGCAACCCTTTAAACCATATGTCAATAGCCTCCCCGGGGTACTCCGGACTGCGGGGCGGCACATTTGGGCATGTCAGGAGCGGTGGCGCCAGATTTCACTCTGGATTGGATCTCTATGCGGAAGAGGGGACACCAGTCTATGCCATGATCGACGGGGAAATATCGAAAAACAACTACGTAACAACTCAGCCAAACAAGTTTGAAACAGAGGGTATTGATGACAAAGGATACCCCGCAAATTACTCTGGAGATACGAACGATGCTGGAAATAGAATAACTATAAAAGGTCAATATAACGGAAACGATGTAATGATTGGATATTGGCATTTGCAAGCAGGAACACCCCTTGCCGTCAACCCTCGAACTGGACAAGTGTATAAACCGGGAGATAAAATATACCGTGGTGAACTTTTGGGATACACCGGAAGGACAGGCAATGCCTACAATGTCACCAACAAGCATCTTCATCTTATCTATAAGGTCAAGGGTACCAATGGAAGATATGCCTATGCCAATCCAGAGGAAATCATAAACGGGTCGGTCAATTGGAATGATGGAGATCCATCCACAAAGAGAATCCTTGGTGGTTCTATAATAGAAATCGAATGCGATACGGAAGAGAAACGTAATATACTATAAAAATTGAGTGTTATGATAAAGAATTTATTGTCAATTTGTCTGCTGGCACTGGCATGCTTATCCACAAATGCACAGGACTTTTGGAATGAGTATTTTGCGAAAGGGATTGACGTCGAGGGCGTAAAGGTCGAGCAGAAAATGAATTACGATCAGTTCGTGGCAAAATTCGGGAAACCAGATGAATATATAAAACAAGAGGGAACGGAAGAAATGTGTTTCGACGAGCACTACAGAATAGGGCATTGCTATTTGGATTTTAGGAATGATGGGATATTTAGTAGTTTTACTTTAGGTGACAGCCATTTTGCAGCTTTGACGTCATGGATTCCAGGTGGAATACGGGTAGGCGACAAACTCTCAAAACTGGACAATTTCAAATACGGAAAGCCGATAGTCGCATCATGGATTAAACCCAGAAATGGTTTTGTTGAATATGCGCTTTTTTACAATTATCTGGATGACATTGTCTATTTAACAGTAAAAGATGGCATCATATTCCGAATAAGCTATTCCGCACCAGTATAGACACCACGAATTAAATGAAAGGGATATAACAACCACATAAATAATGATTTTATGATGAAGAAAATATTGTCCTTTTGTCTGCTGGCACTGGCATG
>DCMG01000160.1 GCA_002321335.1 Bacteroidales bacterium UBA1628
GGAGTGCGTGGCATCAATATTGAAGACGACGATGAGGTCATCGGAGCCATCAATTACGATCCTAAGGCGGAGGACGCTTCGGCGCACACCGTGCTTGTCGTGAGCGAGAACGGATTCGGAAAGAGGACCGATTTCGATGAATATCGTATCACCAACCGAGGCGGCAAGGGTGTCAAGACCATCAGCATCACCGAGAAGACCGGCAAGCTGATCGCCATCAAGAACGTGACAGAGAACGATGACCTGATGATCATCGAGAAGTCAGGTCTCACAATCAGAATGGCGGTCTCCGACATCAGAGTGGCAGGAAGGGCTACCCAGGGAGTGAAACTGATCAACATCAAGAACGGTGATTCCATCGCGGCCATCTCGACTGTCGAGAAGAGCGGAGACGAGGAACAACAGGCTGCCGAAGAGACTTCAGAGGCACCGCTGGAATAGTTTATTTAGAAACAACTAAATACCAATAATCATGAAAAAGACATTGATTGTTTTGGCATTGCTCGCTTCCTTTCAGGTAGCGGATGCCCAGTCTAACGTGAACTCAGCCGCCAAGGCGGTCGAGAGTGCCCTTGCCGCTTCCCAGAACGAGAAGAAGGCCACTAAGGTGGCGACTTGGATGAAACTTGCCCAAGCCTATGTTGACGCTTACGGAGCTCCTGCCGGAAATGTTTGGCTCGGTGCGGACATGACATCGCTTCAGCTTTCGATGGGGAATGAGAAACCGTCCGCTGTAGAGATGGTAACCCTTAACGGAGCGCAGTACACCAAGCAGGTTTATGAGAACAAGAATCTCTATTTCAACGCCAATGGCCAGCTCTCTGTGATCGAGGTCGTTAAACCGGTCGTTGATAACGCTCTTCCCAAGGCGCTTGAGGCTTACAAGAAGGCTTACGAGCTTGACGAGAAGCACAGCAAGGACAAGGACATAAGCGCTGGAATCAAGGCCATCGCCGAGAAACTGAACCAGGAGGCCTACAACTCCTACACCCTCGGTGATGTCAAGAAGGCGGAGGAGTACTTTGAGGCCGCCTATGAGGCGTCCGCGCAGAAGCCTTGCAGTCAGATTGACACGAACTCTCTGTACAATGCAGCTTTCACATCTTGGAGCATTGAGAATTTCTCCAAGGCCAAGGCTATGTTTGACAAATGTCTGGGATATGGCTATTATGGAGACAATGGCGAGGTGTTCGCCAAACTTTCCGATTGCGTCTCTCACATTGACACGACCGCTGCCGGAAAGGCTGCCGCCAAGGATTATCTTGAGCAGGGTTTCCAGAAATACCCTACAAGCGAGAGCATCGTCTTCGGTCTTATCAACTACTATATGACCAGCGGTGAGGGAACCGACAGACTTTTCGAACTCCTCCAGCAGGCCAAGACCACCTCTCCTGACAACGCTTCCCTCTACTATGTCGAGGGTCAGGCTTACAAGCAGATAGGTGACCTTGACAAGGCTGCCAAGGCTTACGATGAGTCCGCAGCCAAGGATCCTAACTACGTCTTCGCCTACATCGGAAAGGGACAGATGTACTATGACAAGGCTCTGGAACTTCAGGAGAAGGCGCAGAATGAACTTGATGACGCCAAGTACATGGCTCTTACGCAAGAGTTTGAGGTGACCCTCAAGAAGTGCATCGATCCGTTTGAGCAGGCCTATGTCGTTTGTCAGGATCCGGCCATCAAGTCAACCATCGCCGAATACCTCAAGCAGATCTACTATCGTTTCCGTGACCAGGATCCTCAGTATCAGGCCGGATACGAGAAGTACAACGCATTCCTGAACAACTAATCGGTATCTCGTGGCAGGCAAAAGCTTGATTTATAATCGATAACGCAATCGCCTCCAGTCGAATCAGACTGGAGGCGATTGTTTTTATTTCTTGATATTCAATTAGTTGTCTGCCACGGACGATTCCTCGGCCTCCTTGCGGTCAAAGGCCTTGACGATCTTGCTCACAAGCGGGTGGCGGACGATGTCCTCGTTGGTGAAGAAGATTGTGCTGACGCCCTTGATGTTCTTAAGGAGGCTGATGCCACTCAGCAGGCCTGAATCCTCTCGGCGAGGGAGATCGACCTGGGTCGCGTCACCGGTCACGATAAACTTGGCGTTCATACCCATTCTAGTCAGGAACATCTTCAACTGGCCTAGATTCGTGTTCTGGGCTTCGTCAAGGATGACACAGGCGCGGTCCAGAGTGCGGCCTCGCATGTAGGCCAACGGCGCTATCTGGATGGTGCCCTCCTCGATGAACTCTTGCAGTCTTTTGGGCGGAATCATGTCTCCAAGGGCATCGTACAGCGGCTGGAGGTAAGGATCCAGTTTGTCTTTCAGGTCTCCGGGCAGGAATCCGAGCCGTTCTCCGGCCTCGACGGCGGGACGTGTCAGGATGATGCGTTTGATTTCGCGGTTCTTCAGCGCCCTCACCGCCAGAGCTATCGCCACGTAGGTCTTTCCGGTTCCGGCAGGGCCGACGGCGAAGACAAGATCGTTCTCGAAATAGGCCTTGACCATCTCCTGCTGGGTCTTGTTCCGGGCCTTGATCGGTTTTCCTTCCGTGCTGTGGACGATGACCGCTTCTCCATTCAATTTGAAATTGTTGGGTGAGTTCTCACCATCGAAGATGTCTTCGACATCGAAGGCCGTGAGGTTCATCTTGTGCATCCGCCGCTCGATCAGCTCGGCGAATTTCTGGTTGAATTCCTGAATGTCGTTCTCCTTGCCCTCAAGGTGAATCTCGTTGCCTCTGGCGACCACCTTAAGTCCATGAAAATAAGAGCAGAACTCTTCGAGAATCTTGTTCCCTGCCCCGAAAATCTCGATGGGGTCGATGGCATCAAGCGTTATAGTCTTTTTCATTATCAATCAATAATTCCTGTTTCTTTCTTTACCCTCTCGTAGGAGGCGATCATCTTGTCGTAGTCCCATGGATTGATCCAAAGGTCACGTTTACCGACATATTCCTTGATAGGGATTGTGGTGTAGCCGCGCGTCAGGTGGCCTGGCCTTGAGCACCATGTAAGCGTCAGAAGCGGCTCCAGCATATTCTTGTTCCCAAGCCAATCTTTTGTGAAGCGCAGCGTCACCATCATCCCGACCTGGGTGTTCGGGGCGCTCATGTTCGAAATGAAATTTCCCAATGAATATATCACCGGCACTTTCCTCACTCCAACTCCATTCTTAGAAGAGACTGTCAGAGTCTCAATGTCTTGCAGTACATGAGGGTGCGCCCCGACCACCGCGTCACAGCCTTTTTCCGCCAACCAGCGCGCAAACCGGCCCTGCGAGGCTGAATGTCTGAGGACATATTCATTGCCCCAATGAGGCAGCGCTATGATGAAGTCGGCTCCTGATTCCCTTGCCCTTAGGACTGCGTCGGCTATTTCGGTGGTGTCGATCCGGTGGACTTTCGGGAACTCTTCCGGAATGCCGCAGTTCGTGCCGTAAGTGAAGTTGATGAGCGCAAGGCGGATGCCCTTTGAAACGACCCTCAGCGGGAACCGCAGCGAGTCATCCTCGGCGGAAGCGGCGGCTCCGGTGTGCCTGATGAGCCCGTCATCTTCCATCTTTGAATATATTTCCAGAGTCCTCCGAATCCCTTTCGTCCCTTTGTCAAGAATATGGTTGTTCGCGGTCAGGAATATGTCCACGCCGCTTTTCGCTACCGCCTCGGCATAACTGTCCGGCGCCGAGAAGCATGGGTAGCCGGTGTAAGGTTTTCCGGCCAGAGTGAACTCCATGTTCGCCACGGCAATGTCCGCACCCTTGATCAGATGCTCAATCTTTTGGAAACACTCTGAAAAATCGAACGAGTCCTCTCCGACCCTTGCGTTTGCGATCTGGCCCCGATGCATCATCATGTCTCCCATGATCACAATGCTGACCGTGTCCGGAGTCTGGCAGAAAGGATGTGGAATATTCAGTTCTTTTGTGAGGCATGACTTCGACTTGCCGTTCTGCGACAATGACCAGTCCCGGAGGCTTTGAGCCGCCGCGGAGCAGGTAAGTGTAAGGAACAGAAGACAGGTTGTCAGAATTTTCCGCATGCGCAAAGATAATAATACATGCCGGATTTTCAGCAATCAATCATCAGTTTCTGTGCTCTTTTTGTAATTCTACCACTGCTTTTTGAGAAAATATTTCCGAAGAACTCTTGCATTTGTGAAAATTATTCGTAACTTTGCAATCTCTAACACGGTGCGATTAGTTCAGTTGGTAGAGCACCAGATTGTGGTTCTGGGTGTCGTGGGTTCGAGCCCCACATCGCACCCCAACAAGTAAGGCGGAAGATTTTTCTTCCGCCTTACTTGTTGGGTCGCGCAATCCAGCCCCAGTCACTGACGTGACAGCCCAGGGGGCACGGGAAAAGGACCGGGCTGACCGCACCGGCATCTACTTCTTTTTCGGTTTCACGGAAGGATGCGCCAGAATCTGCACGTCTATCCCGTCAATCTTGTAGCCTTTGAAGCGGCGCGCAAGCAGTTTCATCTCTATCTGGTCGTAGAGTTCGTCGTCAATCACATCAGAGAATGTGTGGTTTACTGTGTCATAAAGATGAAAATGCTTGAAGGTGTTGACATCGAAGTACATCTTGTTGTTCTCGCTCATCCGGTGGTGGTATATTCCCAAAAGAGAAAGCTGTGTCAGGATGTTGTAGACCGAAGCTACGGTGACCTTCGCTTTTTTCGCTGCCATGATTTCTGCGGTGACCATGTCTGCACAGGCGTGTCCAAGTTTGAGCATCGCTTCGTGCACGGCGATTCTCTGAGGTGTGACTTTCAGTCCGTTCTTTCTGAGCGACTCACGGAAGTCTTCGATTGTGTGGGCTTTGTTGTTCCTTTCCATTCTGTTTCTGAGGCTTTTCTCAAGTCTTTTTCTATATTACTTTGACACTTGAAAGTGCAAATTTAGAAAAATTCTAATAAACGGCATCCACACAATGAAAAAATGTCTGGAATACAGGAGTCAAGGGTGGACCCATCGCTTGACTAATCACGAATTATGGCTATATTTGCAAGTTAAGATTGAACTCAAAAAGTATGGAAAAGATAAGATGCTTGATCATAGGAGGCGGCCCGGCCGGCTACACGGCTGCCATCTACGCTTCCAGAGCAGCCCTTGAGCCGGTTCTATATGAAGGTATGGAACCGGGTGGCCAGTTGACCACCACGACCGTTGTGGAGAATTATCCGGGATTTCCGGAAGGCGTTGACGCCAATCAGCTGATGGACGGGATGAGGGCTCAGGCCAAGCGTCTGGGTGCGGACATCCGAAGGGGAGTGGTGACTTGCGCAGATCTTTCACGGCGCCCGTTCCGGCTCACCATTGACGGAGAGACCGAATTGGAAGCGGAGGCTTTGATCATAGCCACAGGAGCCACTGCGAAATATCTTGGGCTTCCTTCCGAACAGAAATTCAGGGGGATGGGCGTGAGCGCCTGCGCTACCTGTGACGGTTTTTTCTACAGAAAGAAAGATGTCGCGGTTGTCGGCGGAGGTGACACTGCCTGCGAGGAGGCCACATATCTCGCCAACCTTTGCCGCAAGGTTTACATGATAGTCCGCAGAGATGTGTTCAGAGCTTCGGCGGCAATGCGTGAAAGGGTGATGAACACCCCGAACATCGATGTTCTTTGGAACTGTAACACGCAGGAAGTGCTTGGGAATGAGTCAGGTGTGACCGGAGTCCGCATTCAAGACAAGGATGGTAAGGTTTTTGATGTCAGGGTCGATGGATTTTTCCTCGCCATCGGGCATCATCCTAACTCTGACATATTCAAGAAATATGTGGAGACGGATGAGAACGGCTACATCATCACCAAAGGCAAGACTTCCGAAACCAATGTCGAAGGAGTGTTTGCCGCGGGTGATGTTCAGGATCCTCGGTTCAGGCAGGCGATAACGGCTGCCGCGTCAGGCTGCAGGGCCGCTCTTGAGGTGGAAAAGTTTCTTTTGTCACACTGATGAATTTTGAACAGAATGAATAATATGTTAAAGACTACTCTGAAATTTGTGTCTGCCGCTCTTCTTTCCGTGCTGTCTCTCCAGTCATGCAAGTCTGAGTACGAGGCTCTTCTGAATGGAAGCGATGTGGATGCGAAATATGCCGCGGCGTTTGATTATTTCAATCACGGAAAGTACAGCAAGGCCGCTCAGTTGTTCGAGTCGCTTTCCGTACTGACCAGCGGAACTGACCGTGACGACACCGTTCAGTACTACTGGGGACTCAGCAACTATCGTTTCAGGGATTACTATACAGCGGAGACAAACTTCACGAAGTTCATCACAAATTTTCCGCGCAGCCCGTTCGCCGAGGAGGCCGCTTTTCTCAGGATTGACTGCCTCTATCGTTCCACTCTCCGTTATGAGTTGGATCAGATTCCGACTTACAGTGCGATCAGTGTCATCACCCAGTATATGGTTGAGAACCCGAACAACTCGCACACGGCCATCTGCAACAGGATGCTCAAGGAGTTGAATGACAGGTTGGACAGGAAGGCTTACGAGAACGCCAGGCTGTACTATAAGATGGAGGACTACAAGGCCGCCAGAGTGGCTTTCCGGAATGTGCTGAAGGATGACGCGGAGAACATCTACCGTGAGGACATACTTTACTACATCGCAAAATCTTCGTACAAATACGCTTTCTTGAGCGTGGAGAGCAAACAGAAGGAACGTTACCTCACATTCGTGGATGACTACTACAACTTCATAGGAGAGTTGCCTGATTCTCCTTACAGAAAGGAACTGGATGCTCTTTACCGCCGCTCGCAGAAGGCTCTCGGCCGTTACACCGGAGCCGATGAAGATCTTGGAACCAAGGAAAAGGACTTTGAGAGGGACAGAAAGAAATTATTGAAACAATCCGCTCAATAGGCCACGTACAATATTTAGACAAGAATTTTTATTTAATATGGAAGTTAAGAAGAAAGTCCCGTCAAATACAATAACCAGGGACATCAAGTATCTCGCCGAGCCTACAGGCAACATTTACGAGACAGTCGTGCTTCTTTACAAGAGGGCGAATCAGATCGCCCTTGCCGAGAAGAAGGAACTTGCCAAGAAACTGGAGGATTTCCGTACGGATCGCGACACGATGGACGAGGTCTTTGAAAACCGCGAACAGATTGAGATATCAAAGTATTACGAGAAGCTTCCTAAGCCGGATCTCATCGCGATTTCCGAGTTTGAGGACGGTGAACTCTACTATAGGATGGCTGGATCCGGCAATGAGGATCAAATGTCTGCTCGTCCTTCAAGTGAGAACACTTCTGACGCAGAATAATTTACGGGGCCATGCTTGAGTCCCTTCAGATAAGAAATTACGTTTTGATAGACTCTCTGGACATCAAATTTCCGGAGGGTCTGATCATTATATCCGGCCAGACAGGAGCCGGTAAGTCAATCCTTTTGGGAGCGCTTTCGTTGTTGCTGGGTTCAAAGGCTGACGCTTCCGTTATCGGAGGGGATGCTGACAGCTGTGTTGTCGAGGCTGTCTTCAGAATTCCGGAGACGGATCATGTCCTGAAGGATATATTGGCCGAAAACGATGTTGATGCTGTGGACGAGGAATTGATCATCAGGAGGGTGGTCAACCGTTCCGGACGCTCGCGTTCATTCATTAATGACTCTCCTGTGAATCTTCAGATTCTTCAGAGCATATCCTCGAGGTTGGTTGACATTCACTCTCAGCATCAGACATTGCTGCTGTCAGACAGATCCTTCCAACTTTCCATGCTGGACCATTTCGCCGGCGATGAGTCTCTTTTGGAGGAATGCGGGGAATCCTTCAGACGCTTCAAGACGATTGATAAGGAATATTCTGAAATCACATCAAAACTGGCCAGAATGAGCGAGGAGAAGGAATATGTCCGTGCCCGCTGGCAGCGGCTTGAGGATGCCCGTCTTCAGGACGGGGAACTTGATGCTCTTGAGGCAGAACAGAAACAACTCTCCAATGCCGAGGAAATAAAGGAGAACCTTGGCGGAGTTGAGGAATTGTTCTGTCCGTCTGATCCGAATTCGGAAGCCTTGCCGTTGTCTTCTGTCCTGAAAGAGGCGCAGAAGATGCTGGATAAAGCGGCCAGATTTGTCCCGGAGGCAGCCGGACTGTCCGACAGGATTGACTCCGCCCGCACTGAATTGGATGACATTCTTGAGGAGGTCTCGGCTATCAACTCCCGCATTGAACTGTCTCAGGAACGTCTTGGAGCTGTGGACGAGCGTCTTTCGCTTCTTTATGACCTTATGAAAGGTTATTCGGCCTCTACCGTTGCCGAACTGATCGCTAAAAGAGACACCCTTTCAGAGTCTCTGTTCGATTCCGCCGCGCTAGAGGCACGGAAGTCTGAACTGGAAGCCATGATGGCTTCGGAAAAGAAAACCCTCGAGACTGTTTCCAAGCGCCTTCATGAGGCACGTGTCAAGGCGTCTGAACCATTCTCCAAGGCAATCACCGCATCAGTGCGCTCGCTAGAGATGGATCATGCGGTGTTCAAGGTTGAACTTTCAGATGCCCAGGTGTCAGCTGTCGGGTCGGATGCAGTCAGATTCTTGTTTTCAGCTTCCGGTGCGGCTCCCGCTGATGTGGCTAAGTGCGCTTCCGGCGGCGAAATGTCACGCTTGATGCTTTGCCTCAAGGCGATGATGGCTAAGTTCGTGAATATGCCGACCCTCATTTTCGATGAGATCGACACCGGTGTCTCCGGCAGCGTGGCCGACAAGATGGGACGCATGATATGCTCGATGGGCAAGGATATGCAGGTGTTCGCCATCACTCATCTGCCACAGGTGGCCGCAAAAGGCAATGCGCATTATGTCGTTGAGAAGGAGTATGATGTCCTTGGGAAAGCCACAACTTCCGTCCGTCCTTTGGAGGGTCATGAGAGGGTGATGGAGATCGCGCGAATGCTGAGCGGCAGCAGCATCACAACCGCTGCCGTGGAGAACGCGAAGGCCTTGCTGTCTATCTGACCAGACCAACGGAATAGTCTGAATTGTAGACCACCCGTCTGACAGCCTCGTTCACATAACCGCCTCTGGATGTTTTCACGAGATTGAAGTCGGATTGCAGTCCGTTGCCTTTGTGGTTTGCGATGTCGTCCCACTTCCTGCCATATTCTGAATTTAGGGTTGTGAAGAATTTCATGAGGTCATAGCCTTGGAATGCTGTGCGGCTTGGCTCGGCACCGTAGATGGCCCTGTATCTCATCAGAAAGTTGTGGACATCCTTGGAGTCGTAGTCAACAAAGAATGACACACTTGAATGCAGATTCAGAGCGTGGAGCTGTTCCACGTCAATCTCTTCGAATGTCCTGATTTTGGAAGTGCTGTAAAGCACGATGTCCTTTTTCTGGCTGGAAATCAGGTACAGAAGCCTGACAACCTCGATGACAAACGCCTTGCTGTCTGAAGCCACCACCACCCTGTTTGTACCGTTGTCTGTCATCATGGACGAGATTCTGCCCATCACCTGCCGTCCCTCAAGAATATTGAACGAGAGGTCGGAGTGCCTTACTCCGGAGTTGCGCACCTCATTGATGACGTTGGATGAATAACTGTTGGCCGCCGCTCCTTTCTGGGTTATCAGAATCATCCTGTCGTTCGTTCTCAAGTCAGAATCCAACCATTTTATCATGTCAGATATCTGAGATTTGGTCGGCGACGGAGCCTGAATCACATTTGGAATCGTGTCCGCCAGCGCCTCTGCCCTCGGGTCGAGCGGCGAGACTATCCAAGTCTTGCCCTTTGATGCGTTGACGGTCCTGACTATGTCGGTGTTTGACACCGGACCGATCACAAAATCGCTTTCTGAGAACCTCTCTTCCGTGACAGGCATCGCTCCTCCGGCCACGTCATAGACATTGAGGTCTATCTCATTGCCGGCCTCTCCCAGATCCTTGGCCGCAAGCAAGGCTCCGCTGTAGAAATCCATCATCTGGCTGTCCGCTTTTTTTGCTGTGTTGAACGGAAGCAGGATGGAGACGTTAGTCTTGTGTTTCTTATTGAATAACCTGCCGAACAATCCGTCGGTGGGCTCGTCCTTCTCCGCATTCCCGGCCTCCTCAACGGAATCAGCCTGAAAGTCATTGGACTCCGAGTCTGTGGAAACTGCTTTGTTTCCGGATGCGTTTTCCCATCTTTCCGGATGAACAGGAATCTTGATCTCGTCCTTGCGCCTGACTTTTTCGGATGTCATTCCATTGATATTCATAATGGACTCTTTGGATACCATGTACTTTCTCGCGATGGAGGTCAGGTCCTCAAACCACTTGACGCGATGTATGATATATTCATTTGTGCCGTCAAATGTCTTGGTTTCCTCAGGTGTTCCGGCATTTGACATGCGGGCCGGAACACCTTGTTCCGCCGCCACAGACGGCCCCTTTACCGGAATCCGGATAATCTGGTCTTTTTTGAGTCCTTCCGTGTCGAGGTGCAGGTCAGGGTTGGCGTCGAAGATCTCTTGCAGAGATACATTATAGGCCTTGCTGATTGAGTAAAGGGTCTGACGCTCCTGCACTATATGCGAATAGTACACTTTCCCGTTATAGCGAACCTTGTCCTTGGACACCACAACCTGCGGAGCGGCGTATTCCTGAGCGGCTGATTCTGAGCCGAACGCGGCCATCAGACATATCGAGGCCACGAAAGAAGTCAAGTATCTGTTCATCTTTGTTTGTACAAATTGTCGGAGAACTCCAGCAGCCTTCTGCTGAAAGCCTTCCATGACAGCCGTTCTTTCTCGGCTCTGATTGAGTTGACACATAGGGCTTTAAGATTTGCGTCGGCGAAATATGCGCGAATCTCTCTCCCGATGCTGACGGCATCGGCCTTGGGCGCGACGAGTCCCGTGCCGCAGTCTCCGATGGATTGGCGCAGCCCTCCCACATCGGTGACCACCATCGGCACCTCAAAGTGATAGGCGATGGCGCTGATTCCGCTCTGTGTGGCCGATCTGTAAGGTAGCACCGCAAGGTCGGCGGCCGAGAAGTAATCCTTCACCTCGGAGTCCTTGATGTAATGTGTGAACAAGTGGATTCTGTCCTTGGCCGGCGAGTGGTCGATTATCTTAGCGTATTTGTCAAATGAGCCATACGGTTCGCCGGCGACTATGAGCTGGTAACTGTCGTCCAGTCCGGCGAAAGCCTCCAGCAGGATGTCAAGCCCTTTGTATTCTCTGATCAGGCCAAAGAACAACAGGTTTTTCTTTCCCGGCATAAGCCCAAGCGCTTTCTCTGCCTCCGCGCGTGGCATTTTTTTGCCGAAGTGCCCGTAGATCGGATGAAAGAGAGTGATGTTCAGAGCCTTCGGTGAAAGCCTGTGAAGATCTTCCGCTACCTCGTCGCATAACGTGACGTTGCCTGTACACCCGGACAGAAAATATTTGGTCAGCGGAGCGTCAAAGAATCTGGGCTCATGCGGAATTACATTGTGGAGAACGGAAATGACCTTGCAGCATTTCTTGAGCCTTCTGGCGATAAATCCCAATGACGGCCCGAAATAAGACATCCAATAACTGATGATCACAAGATCCGGCTTCCAGTCCCGGATGGCCCTGTACGTGCGACCATAGGTAAAAGGATTGGCCGTATCCAGCAGAGCTTCGCTCTCGATGGGTACGGCGTCGTCATCCTTTGTGACATATTGCGTCTTTCCCGGAAAAAGAAATTCCGGATATTGTCTTTTGAAATTGAAAGCCTTTACAGTATGGCTCTTGCCCAGTTCCAGGCAGAGACTTGCGTTGAACTGGGAAATCCCACCTCTGAAAGGGTAAAAGCAGGACAGGAGAGCGATTCTCAAAGCCTACTCCGTTTTGGACTCCTCAGCAGTGGCCGGGGATGCTTTTCCGCCCTTGCCTTTGCTCTGGATGTACTCGTCGTTGAGACCGGCGAGAATAGCGTCGGTCACGTCAAGGTCAGGATCGCCGGCGGCAACCGGAGCCGGAAGGACACTGCCCTGGGTGGCGATGATCATGGCGTACTTGTGCTCCTCGTTGAACTTGTCGAGGAAAGTCTTTATGGCGTCACCGATCTGGTTCATCATCACCTGCTGCTCCTCGGCGATTTCCTGCTGCTTCTGGGCTGCGTAGTTGTTGAAATTGTTCTGCTGCTCCTGAAGCTTGATGTTTCTCTGCTCCGCCACCGAACGTACGAGAAGACCCTTGTCGAGATCGGACTGGAACTTGTTCACGTCGCTCTGGAGTTTGTTGCCCCTTCTGTTGATTTCCTCCTGAATGCTCTGGACTTTGGTCTCGACCACCGACCTGAGGTCGTTGGCCATGTCGTACTCATTGAGCACCCTGTCGAGGTCGAACCATACGATGGAACCGGCTTGGGCTGTCGCCTCCACGGTCTCGCCTGTGGTGGCCTTTTTGCCGCCTTTCCCGTTTGAAGTGAGTTGGAAAATCCCGAGAGCGACCACGGCAATAAGTGCTATGACGCTGATAATCAGTGGTGTTTGTTTCATTTTATTGTTTTGTTATTAATATTCAAGGTTACAAATGTAACTAAAAAATCTTAATCTTCGACAGATAAGCCTGTATTGTTTTCTCAAGTCCCATGTAGAGAGCGTCGCAGATGATGGCGTGGCCGATGGAAACCTCGTCCGTCCAAGGGATAGTTCTGATGAAATATTCCAGATTCTCAAGGTTGAGGTCGTGCCCTGCGTTCAATCCCAGGCCAAGTTCTTTGACAGCCTTTGCGGTTTCAAGGTACGGCGCTATGGCCTTTTCCCTGCAGGATGAATATTCCGCGGCATAATCAGCGGTGTATAGTTCCACCCGGTCGCATCCGCAAGCCTTGGCTCCTTCCGCCATGGCGGGCGACGGATCAATGAATATTGACGTGCGTATTCCTTTTCCTTTGAACCTGGCGCAGATATCCGTGAGAAATTCCTTGTTTGCGATGGTGTCCCACCCGGCGTTGGATGTGATGGCGTCGTGCGCGTCAGGCACAAGTGTGACCTGATCCGGGACGACCTCAAGGACAAGGTCAACGAAACTTGGTATCGGATTGCCTTCTATGTTGAACTCTGTCTTGATTGTGGGCCTGATTGCCCTGACATCGGAATACCTGATATGCCTTTCGTCCGGTCTGGGGTGAACGGTGATGCCTTCCGCTCCGAACCTCTCGCAGTCCACGGCGGCCTTCTCCACGTCCGGCATATTCCCGCCGCGCGCATTGCGGATCGTGGCGATCTTGTTGATGTTTACACTAAGTCTTGTCATAATGTTTCTATCTTCTGAGGTGGCCTCGGGTCACCTGTGACGATTGCCGCGTCCAATGCGGCAACCTTAACAATCATACAAAAATAATGATTTATGTTCAGTTTTATGCAGAAATGTGCTATTTTTGAGATTCAATATTATTTATAACCGAAACACGCGCGGATGAAGATAGCGGTATATTCCAGAGACGGGGGAGTCATGCGCGACCAGAGGCTCTCACGGATGTTCGACAGGCTCGGCAAGGAATCTTTCGACCTTTTTGAGATCAGCGGTGAGGAGGACATTCTTACCGGTACCGGCACGGACATGGTGATCAGTGTGGGTGGAGACGGCACATTCCTGTCGGCTTCCCAATGCGTCGGGCAGTCCGGAATCCCGATTCTTGGGGTGAACCTCGGGAGACTTGGGTTCCTTTCTGAATATAGCCCCGAAGAGGCTTGCGACGCTCTGCTGTCAGGAGACTGGTATCTGGAAGACAGGGAACTGTTGAGCACGAGTGTGACTGGATTTGGAGGGAATATGACAGGACCAATCGCCGGTTTCAGGCCGTACACCCTCAATGAAGTCTCCGTCCATCGTTCCGGAGCCGCTCTGATCGGAATTGATGTCTCGATCGACAGACACCCGCTGCCAACATATTGGGCGGATGGTCTGCTTGTCGCGACCAGTTCTGGATCCACTGCATATTCGTTGAGTGTCGGAGGGCCGATCTGCGCCCCCGAGTCGAAGGTTCTCATCATAGCCCCGATAGCTCCGCACAACCTTAACGTGCGTCCGCTTGTGGTACCTGACACGACAGAGATAGTTGTTTCGGTAAGGTCCAGAGATGATAACGTGATGCTTTCCATGGACAACAGGAACCATCTTGTGGACGCTTCTGTGGTCCTGAGGATCAAGGTGGCACAATTTTCGCTGAAAAGGGTTCGCCTTAAAAACACCAGTTTCATAAAGGCTCTGACCACAAAGCTGTTCTGGGGTGAGGACATCAGGAACAGCGGAGATCAATAATTATTATGATATGAACGATAACAAAAACATACCGGCTCATGTGTCCATCATCATGGATGGGAACGGACGTTGGGCCCGGCAGCGGGGCCAGGAAAGGGTATCCGGTCATTACAATGGAGTGGAGAGCGTCCGAGCCTGTGTGGAGGCAGCCGCTGAGGAAGGGGTGAAGTACCTGTCACTCTTCGCGTTTTCCGAGGAGAACTGGAGCCGCCCTGAGGCTGAGGTGAACACCTTGATGAGCCTTATGATGAAATCTATCGTTGACGAGATCGGCTCCCTCGCCGCCAAAGGAGTGTCTTTCCGTGTGTTGGGCAATATTTCGAGGCTGGACACTTCTCTGGTGGACGCTATCCGCAAGGCTGAGGCCGAGACCGCGCCCGCGCCGGGCAAGGAGCCGCTCCTGACCCTCATCGTGTTCCTTAGCTACAGCGGGAAGTGGGATATCCTGCAGGCCGCAAAGAAAATGGCCAAGGAATATGCCGGCGACCCCGAAGGGCTGGAATCAGTGGAGATAGGGGATTTTGGACATTATCTTGTGACAGACGGCATTCCTGATCCTGATCTTATCATACGCACATCTGGAGAAGAGAGGATCAGCAACTACCTTCTCTGGCAGGCCGCATATTCGGAATTCCTTTTTGTCGACACCCTGTGGCCAGATTTCAGGGGCGATGACTTCCGGGCGGCTCTGGAAGAATATTCCCACAGGAACCGAAGGTATGGAAAAGTTAAATAACTTGCGTATATTTGCATCTTAAATGAAATCTGATTCGATGAAAGTATATCGTCTATTGTGTCTTCTTGCCATGTCCGCCGCCGCTTTTCAGGCTTTCGGACAGGAATCCGCAAAATCTTCTGAACCTGTGGAGGTTGATTATGACCACCCCAAGACCTACTATGTGGGTGGAGTCTCCGTGGAAGGGAACCATCAATTTTCCAGCCAGCAGATTGTTTCGCTGACCGGACTGCAGAAAGGCATGAAAATCACCGTGCCGAGCGATGACATCTCCTCTATAGTGTCGCGGCTTTGGATGCAGAGGTACTTCGAGAACGTGGCCTTGGAGATTGATCATCTGAGCGAGAAGAAAGATTCCGCTTTCCTTGTCATCCGCATCCAGGAGCGTCCGAGGGTGTCCAGATGGCTTTTCACCGGTGTCAGAAAAGGCGAGCAGAAGGATTTGGACGAGAGGCTTAACCTCCGCCGCGGAGGCGAGTTCTCAGACTATGTCGCCAAGACCTCGACCGACATCATCAAAAGATTCTATGCCGACAAGGGCTTTCTCAACTGCAAGGTCGATGTGCAGACCCAGAAAGACACGATCGTGAGGAACGCCATCAAGGTGAACTTCGCTGTGGATCGCGGCTCGAAGGTCAAAATCAGAGACATCCACTTTAATGGAGCCGAGGGCTTCACGGACTTCAAACTTTCGCGTTCCATGAAGAAGACCAAAGCCAAGAAATGGTACAACTTCTTCAACAGCAAGAAATTCAACGAGAAGGAATATCCTAACGACAAGAACAGCCTCATCAGCAAGCTCAACGAGTCCGGTTTCCGTGACGCGCGCATAGTCAAGGATTCCATCTACTATGTGACTCCCGACAGGCTTGGCATCGACCTGAAGATCGACCAGGGAAAAAAATATTATTTCAGGAACATCTCCTGGACCGGCAACTCGGTCTACTCCACCGACCAGCTCAACGAGATTCTCAACATCCGCAAGGGCGACCCTTACGATGTGGTGACAATGCAGAAAAGGCTTTTCGGAGGCAAGCAAGGGGATCAGGATGTGTCCAAGATCTATCGTGACAACGGCTATCTGTTCATAACCATCACGCCGGTCGAGTTGAACATCGAAGGCGATTCCGTGGATGTCGAGATGAGAATATCCGAAGGAAAACAGGCCACTCTCAATAATATTGTCATAAACGGCAACAATCTCACCAATGAGAAGGTTGTCCGCAGGCAGCTTGCCACCAGACCGGGCTACCTTTTCAGCCAGACCGATTTCGAGAGGTCCATCAGGGAAATCGCCTCGTTGGGTCAGTTCGATCCAGAGGCCATCGCCGATCCGTCGAAGGGCTATACGATAGCTCCTAACCAGTTGAATAATACTGTGGATCTGATCTACAACGTGACCGAGAAGCCTTCCAGCCAGCTGGAACTCTCAGGAGGTTGGGGCGCGAACACTTTCGTGGCGACTGTCGGCGTTAACTTCAACAACTTCTCCACGAAACGAATGTTCGAGAAGAACGCCTGGAGGCCTGTCCCTCTTGGTGACGCGCAGAACCTTTCTTTGCGTTTCCAGACCAACGGAACATATTATACCTCTTTGGTGTTTGGCTTTTCGGAGCCTTGGCTTTTCGGAAAGAAACCGACCTCGCTGAACCTTCAGGCCTACTATACGAGACAGACAAACTCTTACCTTACGATAGGTATTCTCTCCAATGACAAGGTAATGCAGGTCTATGGTTTCTCGGCCGGAATCGGCACCCGTCTGAAATGGCCGGACAATTACTTCGTGCTTTACAACGGCCTCAGCTGGCAGATTTATGATCTGAAGAACTGGATCAACGGCTACTTCATGTTCAATGACGGCAAGTCTCATAACCTGAGCTATACCATCAATCTGAGCAGAAACTCAACCGACCAGCAGATCTATCCTCGTATGGGATCGAACTTCAGCGCCAGCCTTCAGCTGACACCTCCATATTCATTGTTCAGGAAGAAGGATCTCGGCACGCTTGACGCTAACGGCAACCCAACGATGGTCTCCAGCTACAAGGACATCAACTATGACAACTGGACTTCCGCCCAGCGTTACAAATGGATCGAGTATCACAAATGGAAGGTCAGCGGGGAACTCTACACCAAAGTCATCGGTGACTTCGTGATCATGACGCGAGCGCAGTTCGGCTACCTCGGCTACTACAACCGCAAGTGGGGCTACTCTCCGTTCGAGGGCTTCAGAGTCGGAGGTGACGGAATGTCGGGCTATGACACCTATGGAGCGGACATCATCTCCCTTCGTGGTTACGAGAATTACGCCCTTACGCCTTGGTCCGCCACTCCGTACAACTCTAACGGCTACTATGCCGGCAACGTCTATGACAAGTTCACGATGGAGTTCCGTTACCCTGTCATCCTCCAGCCTCAGTCCACGATCTTCGTGCTGGGCTTTCTTGAGGGAGGAAACTGCTGGTCTGACATAAAGAATTTCAATCCGTTCCAGATCAAGCGTTCAGCTGGTGTCGGCGTGAGGGTGTTCCTCCCGATGATCGGTCTGCTTGGCATCGACTGGGGCTATGGTTTCGACTGGCCGGAAAAGAAGAACAGAAGCCAGTTCCACTTCCTCATCGGACAGCAATTCTAAATAATATTGCTACATTTGCATCCGGAATCAAACATGTAAACTGATAAAATTCTATAAAAATGAAAAAGATTCTTATTATCGCCGCAATGGCGTTGTTTACTCTGACGGCTTCTGCGCAGGCGAAGTTCGCTTATGTCGATTTCAACGAACTGGTGATGCTCGCCCCGGAGGCTGATGCGGCCAGGTCACAGATGCAGGCCGCTCAGAAAGAGGCTCAGGAAACCCTCCAAAGCATGATGGAAGAGGCTCAGACCAAGTATAACGAGTACCAGCAGAAGCAAGCCACATGGACACCGGCCATCAAGTCCAGCAAAGAAAAGGAACTCGGTGAGATCCAGAACAGAATCCAGGAGTTCCAGCAGTCCATCCAGGCCGAACTTCAGCAGCAGCAACAACAACTGATGGATCCTATCTACAAGAAGGCTCAGGAGGCTGTCGAGAAACTTGCCAAGGCCGGTGGCTATCTGTTCGTGTTCGAGACTTCGCAGTACCTTTACGTTGACAAGGCGCAGTGCAAGGATCTCACTCCTGAGGCAAGAAAGGCTTTGAATATTCCTGATGGCAGGACGCTTGAGGATCTCCAGAAGGAACTTCAGGCTCAGGCGCAAACTCAGGGGCAGCAGTAATATTCTTTGGAAATCAAATTTTTGAGGGTCGGCAATAACTGCTGGCCCTTTTTTACCCTCGGTCGCCACGTGACAGCACCGGAGGAACCAAAAGAATCTTTTTTCGGAAAATATGTTGGTTATTCTGCATTTTATGCTTTAATTTGTAAGGAATTTTTATTCAACACTAATATTCTTAAAATAGAAATGCAACATAAGGTTATTGATGCTAAGGATGTTGTGATAAGGTTCGCCGGGGATTCCGGTGACGGTATGCAGCTTACCGGAACTTTGTTCGCGAACTTGTCGGCAGTCTATGGTAACGGCCTTTCCACATTTCCGGACTATCCGGCCGAAATCAGAGCCCCTAAAGGCACTGTGGCTGGCGTTTCCGGATTCCAGGTTCACATCGGAAGCCACAAGGTCAACACACCTGGTGATTTCTGTGACATGCTTGTGGCGATGAATCCCGCCGCACTCAAGGCGAACGCCAAGTGGCTGAAAAGAAATGCAACCGTACTGGTCAATGAAGATGCCTTCGATGATTTCGGCCTTGCTAAAGCCGGCTTTACGGGCAATCCTTTTGAGGAACTTCACATAGAGGACAGGAACATCATAGTCGCACCAATTACAAAGCTGACGGAAGAGAGTCTGAAAGATAGCGGATTGGACGTTGCTTCGGTTCATAAGTGCAGGAATATGTTCACCCTCGGCATGGCCTGCTTCATCTACAGCCGTCCGCTGGACTATGTCTATACCTATCTTGAGGGGCGTTTCGCCAAGAAGCATCCTGAGATGATTGAGCCGAACCGTAAGGTGGTGAATGACGGCTACAACTATGCAGCCAACATTCAGGCCGTGGCCGACACTTACACTGTTGTCCCTGACATTCAAGAAAAAGGAATATACAGGAATATTACAGGAAATCAGGCTTTAGCATGGGGCTTGATTGCTGCTTCGGAGAAATCAGGACGTCCGCTATTCTGCGGTTCCTATCCGATAACCCCTGCTACCGCAATCCTTGAAGAACTCGCCATACACAAGAACCTTGGGGTCAAGACAATGCAGACTGAGGACGAGATTGCGGGAATATGCTGCGCAATCGGGGCTTCGTTTGCCGGCAATCTTGCTGTTACTACGACCTCTGGTCCTGGCCTTTCTCTTAAATCAGAAGCTCTTGGACTGGCCGTGATGACCGAGCTTCCGCTCGTGGTTGTGGATGTGCAGCGTGGCGGCCCTTGCACCGGACTGCCTACCAAGACAGAGCAGGCCGACCTTAACGAGGCTCTTTACGGACGCAATGGTGAGAGCCCTATGGTCGTGATGGCCGCACATTCTCCGGCGCATTGCTTCGATGCCGCATTCACGGCTGCAAAGATCGCAATGGAGCACATGACCCCTGTCCTGCTCCTCTCAGAGGGTTTCCTCGGAAACGGCTCCGAGCCATGGAAGATTCCTTCCATGAGTGAATATCCTGTCATCAAGCCTCGCCTCGCGGAGGCCGACGGAAAGAAGTTCCGCCCTTTCGAGAGGGATGCCGAGACACTTGCCAGAAAATGGGCTCCGGCCGGAAGCCCTGGTCTTGGACACCGTGTCGGTGGCCTTGAGAAGACGCATGAAGGCGTGCTTTCCACCGATGCCGCCAACCATGAGACGATGGTCAGGGAACGCGCGGAGAAAGTAGCCCGCGTCGCCGCTGACATTCCTGACTTGGTCGTTGACGGCCCTGAGAGCGGAGAAGTCCTTCTGGTCGGTTGGGGTGGCACTTACGGACATATTCTTTCTGCCACGGAGGAACTCCGCGCTGCCGGGAAGACAGTCAGCCGAGTGCATTTCGATTTCATCGATCCGCTTCCTAAGAACACGGAGAAGGTGTTGTCAGGTTTTAAGAAGATAATTGTCTGCGAGCTGAACCTCGGACAGTTCTCCGGGTACCTCAAGACAATATTCCCGCAGTTCAATTATATAGGATGCAACAAGGTTCAAGGGCAGACCTTCCTCGTGAAGGAGATTGTTGACGCGGCTTCGGCCCAGATTTAGGAGGAACACACCATGCCAAAATATTCATTGAAAGATTTCAAGAGCGACCAGGAGATCAGATGGTGTCCCGGATGCGGGGACTATTCAATTCTCGCCGCTCTTCAAAGAACCCTTCCGCTGGTTTGTGAGGAGAAGGGGATAGACAAGGACAAGATTGTGGTTGTGTCCGGCATTGGATGCTCGTCAAGGCTTCCGTACTATGTCGACACCTATGGATTCCACAGCATCCACGGCCGCGCCACCGCCATAGCGACCGGCATGAAGGTCGCCAATCCTGAACTCTGCATCTGGCAGGTGAGCGGTGACGGCGACGCGCTGGCCATCGGCGGAAACCATTTCATCCACGCCATCCGCAGGAACATCGACATCAACCTGATGCTCTTCAACAACCAGATTTACGGAATGACGAAGGGGCAATATTCCCCGACCTCGAAACTGGGAGCCATCACCAAGACTTCCCCTTACGGAACGGTCGAGCATCCGTTCAATCCGGGTAGCCTTGTGCTTGGAGCCAAGGGAACGTTCTTCGCGCGCGGAATGGACACAGAGCTTGCTCTCAACCAGGAGATCATGCTCGCCGCGTCAAGGCATAAGGGCACTTCCGTGATGGAGTTCCTGACTAACTGCGTGATATTCAACAACGGCTCTCACGCCGAGATTTCCGACAGGGAGCACAAGGCCGACAGGACGCTGGTGTTGCGTGACGGCGAGAAGATGATATTCGGAAAGAACCGTGACAAGGGTATCGCCCTTGATGGCTGGAGGCTGAAGGTCGTGACAATCGGTGAGAACGGTGTCACGGAGGATGACATCCTCACTCACGACAGCCATTCCGACAATCTTGGACTCCAGATGATGCTCGCTGACATGAAGTGGCCTGATTTCCCGGTGGCTCTCGGAGTCATCCGAGAGGTTCCGGACATCACCTACGACGAGGAGGTTGCCAAGCAGGTAGAGAGCGTGAAGGCCAAGGCGAGGATCCACAGTGTTGACGAGCTGCTTCACAGTGGCTCCACATGGGAACTAAAATAGAACACATACACATTATTAACTAATTAATAACACAATCACATTATGAAGACAACTGAAATAATGGCCCGTCTCCAGGCCAAGTACCCTACCGAGAAGGAATATCTCCAGGCAGTGCAGGAGGTTCTCGAGTCAATCGAGGAAGTTTACAACCAGCATCCTGAGTTCGAGAAGGCAAAGATCGTCGAGAGACTCGTTGAGCCTGACAGAATCTTCACTTTCCGTGTGACCTGGATCGACGACAACGGTGAGGTTCAGACCAACCTCGGCTACCGCGTCCAGTTCAACAGCGCGATCGGACCTTACAAAGGAGGACTTCGCTTCCACAAGGCCGTGACACCTTCAATGCTAAAGTTCCTCGGATTCGAGCAGACATTCAAGAACGCCCTCACAACCCTTCCTATGGGTGGAGCGAAAGGTGGTTCAGACTTCGATCCAGTAGGCAAGTCAAACGCTGAGATCATGCGTTTCTGCCAGGCCTTCATGCTTGAGCTCTGGCGCTGCATCGGCCCTGATCAGGACATCCCTGCTGGCGACGTAGGTGTCGGCGGACGCGAGATCGGCTTCCTGAACGGAATGTACCAGAAGCTCGCCCGTCAGTACCACACCGGAGTGCTCACCGGAAAGGGCGCAACTTGGGGCGGATCCATCCTTCGTCCAGAGGCCACCGGTTTCGGAGCCC
>DCMG01000158.1:0-827 GCA_002321335.1 Bacteroidales bacterium UBA1628
CTTTGCGTATCAGAGGAGAATCCGGAGCGTCATAATAGAAGTCAAGCCCGAAGAGTTTCTCTGTTTTCTGGATGTCATCCAGAAACGACAGGTCCACGTGATTCAGCAGGCGCTCTCTTTTGAGGTAGTTTATGCAGCGGTTCCTTGTCATCGCGAACAACAGACGTGCGGCGGATTTCTCATCCTGCCTAGGATACTTCTTCCAGAATGTGAAGAAGGTGTCCTGCACCATGTCCAAGGCCGTGGAATGATCCTTGACAATACTGTCGGCATAGGCCACAAGCCTGGGCTGATAGTTCACGAACAATGACTCGAAAGTGTTCACCTTAAAGTGTCTTTAATAATTTGCCGTAGATTACCTATCGGTCACTGAGCTTGTCGAAGTGACTTTCAGTAGGCTCAGTGACAGGATCAAATCAATCGTTGTTCATCTGCGTGATGTCCGTCTTCCAGCGTTCGGAGTCACCGATCAACCACTCTGCGTAGTAGTCGGCCATGCGCCAGAAGAAATATTCATTCATGTCACCGAAGCCGTGACGCTGGCCAGGGAGGATGAGCATGTCGAACCTCTTGTTGGCCCTAATCAGGGCGTTGACCACGCGGATGGTGTTGGCTGGGTGGACGTTGTTGTCAATGTCCCCGTGTACGAGCATCAGGTGGCCTTTCAGGTTTCCAGCAATCTCCGGGTTAGTCTTGATGCTATAGACGAACGTGGTGTCACCCTTTTCGATCTTCTCAAGGACTCCGTGATGCTGCTCGCTCCACCAGCGGTTGTAGATGCTGTTGTCGTGGTTGCCGGCGCAGGAGACCGCCACCTTGAAGAAGTC
>DCMG01000158.1:929-5910 GCA_002321335.1 Bacteroidales bacterium UBA1628
ACCCTGTCAAGGTCGATGAATGAATGTCTTGCACCGAGTTGCTGGACGGCATATTTCTGATCCTCAAGACCATAGTCGCGAAGGTTGCCGTAGCCGAAGTTGTGGTACCACTTGGAACGGTTAGGATGTCCGCCCCTGTTGCCGACCGTGATGACAATCATTCCCAACTGCGCGAGTCTGTCCGTGCGGGTGAAGCCCTTGCTCCACGAGATGTTGTTGGCTTCCACCTGAGGTCCGGGATAGACATAGTCGCAGATCGGATAGACCTTCGTGGAGTCGAAGTCGTAAGGTTTGTACATTGCTCCGTAAAGATCCGTGACACCGTCCGCGGCCTTAACCTTGAATCTCTCCGGGAACTTGTAACCGGCCTCGAACAACAGGCTCAGGTCTGCGGTCTCGAGATCGGAGATTCTCTTGCCGGCCGCCGAGAACAGGGCCACGGCCGGGGTCCAATCAACGCGTGAATAGTTGGCCACGAAGTACTTGGCGTCATCGCTGGCTGTAGAGAGCACATCCATGTCGTTCATGTCTAGCTGCTGGAGAGCACCACCTGTGAGCGGAACCCTGAACGTGTGCATCTGATAAGGGTTCTCGTCCTTGTTCACACCACAAGCACTCAGCAGGATGTAGCCTTCTTTCTCGTTCACACCGAGGATGTCCTCCACATGGTAGGCCCCATCGGTCAGGTTCCTGACCAATGTCCCATCATTATTATATAGGTAGATGTTTGCCCATCCGTTGCGCTCAGACCAGTGCAGAATCTGCTTTCCGCCACCGATAAGGAACGGAGTCCGATATTCCACGTAGGTTCTTTCCCTCTCGGAAATAATGGTTTTAGTCGAGTCAGAATCAACTCCTACCCAGCAGAGATCCAGCCTCTTGAGATCACGGCTCTGGCGCACGAGATAGAATCCGGAGTTGTCGCCCAGCCACTCGTTCTTCCAGAAATCCAGATAGTTGTCCTTGGCTGTCCTTCTGGCGCTTTGCAGCGACACTTCCTGATCCTTGAACGCCTGGCTCTTAATCTGCTTGAATGAAGCCCCAGTGCGCGCGTCATTCATCGTGAATATGTAGAGGCAGCCTTTCGGCCCTGGTTCGCCCGGCATCTGGTACTTGTAGGTCTCCAGTTCAGGACGCTTTCCGCTCACGGAATTGATGACCCAAAGATCGTCCAGCTTCCTCATGTCCCACTTCATCGTGGCGAAACGCTTCGAGTCCGGAGACCAGACGAGCTCGCCAGGGTAGTGCCTTTTGGTGGAGTCAGCCTCGGTGTCACCAGCGTAGTTGCCGTACCCGTAGCCGAACTGGCGGATGCCGTCTGTTGTCAGGCGATGCTCCACGATAGTGCTGTCCTTCTCGTCCTTTGCTGCCTTGCGAAGGCTTGTCGAATCCATCACCCAAAGATTGGAACCCTTGGCGTAGACCCCGAACTCTCCGTTCGGTGCTACGGATGCCCAGCGAGGGTACTTGTCTTTCTCCTTAGCCACGGTGTCAAGTCTCGCCGTCGCGATCTCATAGCGGAAATATGTCGTGTCCCTGTCGTTCTGAAGTCCGGAGATGATGTTGAAAGTGAACGCTTTGTCATCCTTCAACTCCAAATCCCTCATAGGAATATGCTTGGCATCAAAGGGGTAGCGCACAAACTCGGTGACCTGCATCGCGAGCCTGTCCATGTCGAACACCTCTGCCTTTGTCCCTTTGGCAGGATCGACAATGTAGTAATGCGTTCCTTGCGGAGTCCTCCAGCTGTACCAAAACTTGTCGCTGTCCCTGAACCAGTTAGGGGTGATCTGCGTGGAGAACACCATCTGGTTGACTCTTTTGGCCGAAAATCTCTCGGCGAGAGCGTAATTGGCCTTCTGCGTCTGCGCGAAACCCGCCGCGCAAAAAAGCAGTGCCGCACATGCAAGAGCGAAATTCTTCTTCATAAATATCTTTTTGAATATGTTTGATCAGTAAAATAGCCTACCTCACAACGAGTTCACCGGCTTCCATGCCGTCACTCTCCGCCTTTATCGCAATCGCTCCCGGTTTGGTTCGTCTCACTATCACAGAGGCCAGTCCGTTGAATGCCTTGATCTCGTCCGAGTGGAAAGGAGTATGGCAGGTGGCGTCGCCGGCATCCACAGCCACGATCTCTCCCGCGCCTGAAACACTGAATTTTATCTTGTCACAGGCCGTAGGAACCATATCCCCGTGGCTGTCTGCGATTTTCACATCCACAAAGATGATGTCTTCCGATGAATATGTCTGTGTGGAAGCCGGAGCGCAGTCGCCGCCAAAATCAGTTGAAGGGCCACGGCCATATTCACAAGCCATAAGAATCTTATCAGGGCTTCCGGTGGTGCGGATGATACTTTCAACAGTCTGTCCGTCAGATGTTTGTCCTATAATTTTGACGGTGCCGGGCTCGTAGATGACATTGTCCCAAAGGAATCGATATTCCTTGTCCCCCTTGGTCTTTCTGCCGTAGGATTTGCCGTTGACGAAGAGTTCGGCGGAAACGCAGTTCGTGTAGGCCTGCACCGGAGTGACCTGGCCTTCGCGGCCGGCACAGTTCCAGTGCGGCATCAGATGCAGCACTGGTTCGGATGACCAGCGGGACTTGTAGAGCCAGTACCTGTCCTTAGGGAAACCGGCCAGGTCTATGATCCCGAAGTACGAGCTTCTGGACGGTGTGGCCACAGTCCCTTTCTCGGCCAGTTCCTTTTCGGCCTTCGCCCGAGCCTCCTCGTCATGGAAATTCGTCAGGATCGTAAGATCTGTATTATAAGGTGTAGGCTCGCCGAGATAGTCGAATCCGGTCCAGACGAACTCCCCGAGGCAGGACGGATTTCTGTCCTCCTCGGCCCATTCCTGGTCCGGAAGCTGTCCCCACGGCACGGTGAACATGTCGAACGAGCAGACCTGGAAATTGTCCAGCGCCCCATCTTCCTTATTGCTTAACGGGAATATGTACACGCCCCTTGAACTGACGGTCGAGGCCGTCTCGCTTCCCAGATACAACTTGCCGGGGTTGGCCGCATGGAACTTGCCGTAGAGATGCGGTTTGTAGTTGAATCCGTAGATGTCCATCGTGTTGCGGAAATCCTGCTCGGATGCCCACGGGTTGTCGCTTCCGTAGCTCGTGAGCCTTGTAGGATCTTCATTATGACACACTTCCGTCAGATGGTATGCGATGCCGTATTTCTCCGGATAGCCCTGCTCTGCTGTCTCGTTGCCGATGCTCCACATTATCACTGACGGATGGTTGCGGTCTCTTCTGATCATAGCCTTGAGATCCTTGTCCGCCCATTTGTCGAACAGTTTGGCGTAGCCGTTCTTTTTCTTGGCTATTGTCCATGTGTCGGTCAGCTCGTCCATCACCAGGAATCCCATCCGGTCACAAAGGTCCAGAAGTTCCGGAGCCGGAGGGTTGTGGGATGTCCGGATGGCGTTGCAACCCATGTCCTTGAGCATATTCAATCGCCTTATCCATGCTGTTTCGTTCCAGACGGCTCCGAGGGCTCCAGCGTCGTGGTGCAGGCAAACTCCTTTGATGAAAGTCTTTTCTCCGTTGACGTACAGGCCGTCGGCTTTATATTCAAGATCTCTCAGGCCGAAGGTGGTTCTGTAGAGGTCTGTCCGGCCGTCCTTTGTGGTGACGGTCGTGAAGGCTTGGTACAGCGCCGGGTGCTCCAGGCTCCAAAACTCCGCGTCCTCCAAAGTGAATCTCTGTGATATCTTGCATCCGTCCGTGATCGCTTTTACCGTAGTCTCCTCCGAGGTCAGAAGCTTGGCTTTTCCGGTCGGGCTGTTTTGCCGGTTCACCGCATCAATCACTTCGACAGGCTCAGTGACCGATGCGGCGCTGGCCGCTGAGCCTGTCGAAGCGCCCATCAAAGCCGGATTAACAACCTTGAATATCTCCGTGCGCACCGTTCCGGCGACTTCCTTTCCGGAGTTCCGCAGCGTGATGTCAAGACTGACCTCGTTCCCCTTGGTCGTGACGAACGTACCCCATTGCGCCACCCCGACAGGCTCGGCCACAGTCAGATAGACATTCCTGTAGATTCCTCCTCCAGGATACCACCGGCTCGACTCCTCCGGATTGTCCAGCGTCACCTTGACGAGATTGTCTCCAGCCTTGAGGAACGGAGTAAGGTCGGCGCGGAAAGAAGAGTACCCGTACGGCCACTCGGTGACATATTTCCCGTTGCAGAAAACCTTGGCGTAGGACATGGCGCCACCGAAATCAAGAAAGAACCTTTTCCCGCGCTTGAGATCCTTCGCCTTCACAGAGAGTGTCTTTGAATATTCCGCCTTGCCCCACCAGGCCAGTTTTCCGGACTCTCCCGGATATTCCTGGACGAACGGGCCGTCCACTCCCCAGTCGTGAGGCAGGTTGAGAATCCGGCTTCCGCCGTCCTTGGTGAATGTCCAGCCCTCGTTCCATAGGGCGCTGCCGCATGGCTGAGCGGACATATTCATGAAAATAGCCGTAAAGACGGCGGCAAGAGTCAAGTAATATTTTTTCATAAGGTAAAGATAGCGATTTTTTGACAATTGCAACGTTTTGCCGGAGGAATCTGAGAGAATCTATCCGCTTGATGCTTTGTTAATTGAAGAATTATCCGTAAATTTGCAGCCCCAAAATGTTTGGGGAAACATAAATATTAGATTTACAATCATTTATGCCTACAATTCAACAATTAGTTCGCAAAGGACGCGTGAGCATTGTCGCTCAGAGCAAGTCACGCGCGCTGGACGCTTGTCCTCAGAAGAGGGGCGTATGTCTTCGTGTTTACACGACGACCCCTAAGAAGCCTAACTCAGCGATGAGAAAGGTTGCCAGGGTACGCCTTACCAACTCCAAAGAGGTCAATGCCTACATTCCGGGCGAGGGTCACAACCTTCAGGAGCACAGCATCGTGCTGGTTCGTGGTGGTCGTGTGAAGGACCTCCCTGGTGTGCGTTACCACATCCTTAGAGGAGCTTTGGA
>DCMG01000158.1:6028-8857 GCA_002321335.1 Bacteroidales bacterium UBA1628
ATCTTTATCACCTTTAATTTTTACTCACAATGAGAAAATCGAAGCCTAAAAAGAGGATTCTACTTCCTGATCCTAAGTTTCACGATGTCGAGGTTACCCGTTTCGTGAACAACCTTATGTTGCAGGGGAAGAAGAGTATCGCGTATTCTATTTTTTACGATGCCATTGACATGGTAGGCGAGAAGATGAAGGATTCTGACAAGGCTCCTCTGGATATCTGGAGGAAGGCACTCGAAAACGTAACCCCTCAGATCGAGGTCAAGTCACGTCGTGTAGGAGGAGCAAACTTCCAGGTGCCTACTGAGTTGCGTCCGGAAAGGAAAGTCTCGCTTTCAATGAAGAATATGATCAACTTCGCCCGCAAGCGTTCCGGCCACTCAATGGCAGAAAAACTTTGTGCAGAGATCGTTGCCGCCTACAATAACGAAGGTGGTGCATTCAAGAGAAAAGAGGATATGCACAAGATGGCTGAGGCCAACAAGGCGTTCGCCCACTTCCGTTTCTAATTTTATTCGCAGATGGCTGCTAAAAGAGATCTTACTTACACAAGAAACATCGGCATCATGGCCCACATCGATGCCGGAAAGACGACTACATCCGAGCGTATTCTGTACTACACCGGAAAGACTCACAAGATCGGTGAGGTACACGAGGGTGCCGCCACAATGGACTGGATGGTTCAGGAGCAGGAAAGAGGTATCACCATCACTTCCGCCGCCACCACAGCGTTCTGGCACTACAACGGTCACGTTTATCAGATCAACCTGATCGACACTCCGGGTCACGTCGACTTCACCGTTGAGGTGGAGCGTTCGCTCCGTGTGCTCGACGGAACTGTCGCTACTTTCTGCGCCGTTGGACGCGTTCAGCCTCAGTCTGAGACTGTTTGGCGTCAGGCGGACAAGTACGGCGTTCCGAAGATCGCGTATGTGAACAAGATGGACCGTGTCGGCGCTGACTTCCTCGCCTGCGTTGAGGAAATCTACACTAAGCTCGGTGCCAAGGCTGTTCCGATCTGTCTCCCTATCGGGTCAGAGGACAAGTTCAAAGGCATCATCGACCTTATCTCCAGAAAGGCATATTACTATGATTCCGGAGAGGAATTGGTCAACTATGAAATAAAGGACGTTCCGGCTGACATGGCCGGAGAAGTCGAGAAATGGAGAGACAAACTCGTTGAGGCAGCCGCCGAATGCGACGAGGCTCTCATGGAGAAGTATTTCGAGAATCCTGACTCCCTTTCCGAGGAGGAAATCATCGCCGCCCTTCGCAAGGGTACGATCTCTATGCAGATCGTTCCTGCCTGCTGCGGTTCATCCTTCAAGAACAAGGGTGTCCAGTTCCTCCTTGACGCTGTGATGCGTTACCTGCCTTCTCCGCTTGACAAGGGAGTGATCAAGGGAACAGATCCTAAAACCGGTGAGGAAGAGGATCTTCTTCCTGATGCATCCCAGCCGTTCTGCGCTCTCGTGTTCAAGATTGCCACCGATCCGTTCGTTGGCCGTCTCGCCTTCATGAGAGTATATTCAGGACGTGTTGATGCCGGTTCCTACGTTTACAACGTCCGCACTGGAAAGAAGGAAAGAATCGCGCGTCTGTATCAGATGCACTCCAACCACCAGAATCCTATCGAATTTGTGGAGGCGGGAGACATCTGCGCCGCCGTCGGATTCAAGGATCTCCGTACTGGAGACACCATCTGCAACGAGGATCATCAGATTGTGCTCGAATCAATGGAATTCCCTGATCCTGTTATCGGTATCGCTGTCGAGCCTAAGACCCAGGGTGATCTGGACAAGCTTGGCATCGCCCTTGGCAAGCTCGCTGAGGAGGACCCTACGTTCACCGTAAGGACAGACCACGAGACCGGCCAGACAGTCATCAGCGGAATGGGTGAGCTTCACCTTGACATCATCGTGGACCGTCTCCGTCGTGAGTTCGGTGTCGAGATTAATCAGGGCGCTCCGCAGGTTAACTACAAGGAGGCAATCACCGCTACGGTTCAGCATCGTGAGGTCTTCAAGAAGCAGACCGGTGGTCGTGGTAAGTTCGCCGACATCATCGTTGAGATCGGTCCTGCCGATGAGGGCGTTACCGGACTCCAGTTCGACAATCAGGTCAAGGGTGGTAATATTCCTAAGGAATTCATCCCTTGCATCGAGAAGGGCTTCAAGGCCGCCATGGCCAACGGCGTTCTCGCTGGTTACGAGGTTCAGTCAATGAAGGTAACGGTTCTTGACGGTTCGTTCCACCCTGTCGATTCAGACCAGCTTTCATTCGAAATGGCTGGCCGTCTGGCATTCCGCCACGCCTGCCCGAAGGCAAAGCCTGTCCTTCTGGAACCTATCATGTCCCTTGAGGTAGTGACCCCTGAGGACTACATGGGTGACATCGTGGGTGACCTCAACCGTCGCCGCGGCCAGATCCAGGCCATGGACTCTACCGCCAACGGCGCGAGAATCGTAAGGGCTTTTGTTCCGCTCGCCGAGCAGTTCGGTTATGTGACAGTTCTCAGAACTCTCTCATCCGGCCGCGCGACCAGCACGATGACCTTCGATCACTATGCTGAGGTTCCTGCCAACCTGGCCAAGGACGTTATCGAGAAGAGCGGCTACAAGCTCTCCGATGATGACGAGTAAGTGTTAAAACGTAATTAAGTATTTTTGATATGAGTCAAAAAATCAGAATAAAACTCAAATCATTCGATCACATGCTGGTTGACAAGTCAGCCGCTAAGATCGTGGACACCGTGAAGGCTACTGGTGCTAAGGTGAACGGTCCTATTCCGCTTCCTACCAACAAGAAGATCTTCACTGTCAATCGCTCGAC
>DCMG01000174.1 GCA_002321335.1 Bacteroidales bacterium UBA1628
CCGATAGCGTTCGGTGGCTTGCTCCCATTTAAGGCAGTAATCAGTCTGATGTTCACTCAGGTCGTGGCGAAAACCTTGTACGAGATCATCATCCTGCCTGTCACCTCTTGGGTTGTCCGCAAAGTCAAGGCGCATGAAGGGATTGACACCTACGATGAGAACATATCCTATAATCCATTTAAAGTTAATGAAATATAACCCTGTCAACAGGTATTTTGGCTGAATATTATGGCAGAAGGAAGAGAATTGGAGGGCCTTCAGTCCCTCGGAAAGAAGACTGAATATAAAAGTGACTACGCTCCTGAGGTTCTGGAGACGTTCGTCAACAAGCATCAGGGCAATGACTATTGGGTGAGGTTCAACTGCCCGGAGTTCACGAGCCTGTGTCCGATCACGGGACAGCCAGACTTCGCTGAGATCAGGATCAGTTATATTCCTGATGTGCGGATGGTTGAGAGCAAGAGCCTAAAGCTGTACTTGTTCAGTTTTCGCAATCACGGAGATTTCCATGAGGATTGTGTTAACAAGATCATGAAAGATCTCATCAAGCTAATGGATCCCAAGTACATAGAGGTTACCGGCCTCTTCACCCCGCGCGGTGGCATCTCCATCTACCCGTACGCCAATTACGGACGCCCCGGCACCAAGTACGAGGCCCTCGCCGAGCGGCGTTTCGCCACGCATGAGTGATACTTTAGGTAATTGACGGCCAAAGAATATTCATTCTTGAATTTTTCACGTTACAAAAATTCAGGAATGAATATTCTTTGGCCGCTGACTATGAGACCGCATTGCCTTAGGAGCAGAACTCTATCGGTCGCTGAGCCTGTCGAAGCGACAGGTCTGCCATTTCTCGAAAAATTGACTATCTTTGTCACTGAATATGAAAGGACAAGCGACAGTGGTCAAAAACGCGGGAAGTCATTTCCTGCTTTCGAGGTTGCCCGAATGGCAGCCTTTTCCTGCTGTGCTCAAAGGCAAGGTGCGCCTGAAAGGCAGTGAGGCGACAAATCCAGTGGCAGTGGGCGACAGGGTGACTTATGAATATTCAGAAGAACCTTCCGCCACGCACCCCGCATCAATTGTCGAGGTGCTTGACCGCAAGAACTATGTGATCCGCCGCTCGACCAATCTTTCGAGGCAGTCTCACGTGATCGCCGCCAATCTGGACAGGGCGTTCATAGTCGTGACGCTTTTCTTCCCGGAGATCAAGCTTCCGTTCCTGGACAGGCTGCTGGTGACTTGCGAGGTCTATGGCATCCCGGCCACTATCGTCTTGAACAAGGTTGATATATTCAGAAAAGAATTTCCAGAGCAACTTGCTGATTTTCACCGCATCTACGAAAGCGCTGGCTATCGCGTGATAGAGACCTCAGCTTTGACCGGAGATGGAATTGATGAGTTGAAGGATGCCATCGGAGGTTCCGAGGAGGGACACATCTGCCTTTTCTCCGGAGAGTCCGGCGTAGGGAAGTCCTCCATAATCAGGGTCTTGGACCCGTCCCAGAACCCAAAGGTCGGCGACATTTCGTTGGCTCACCTCCAAGGTCGCCACACCACATCCTTGTACGAAATGTACCCGCTGGCCTCCGGCGGCTTCATCATAGACTCCCCAGGCCTGAGAGGCTTCGGTCTTGTGAATCTGAAGAGAGAGGAGATAGCCCTCTACTTCCCAGAGATGCTGAAATTCTCGCAAGGTTGCCGTTTCACCCCCTGCACCCACACCCACGAGCCCGGCTGCGCCGTAAAGCAAGCCGTGGATGACGGCCTAATCTCCCCCGAGCGCTACAACTCCTACCTCGGCATGCTCGAAGAGGACAAGAAGTTCAGGTAAAAGAGTGTTTTTTTTCTGACCTATTATATTCACGACTGATTGCTCTTTCACCTTTTTGTATTACCTTTGCAAAAAGAGTAAAAGGTCTTACTATAAGATATGGTACTGGAAAAGCAGATACTGATGTTTCTTAACATCGCGCACAACAGCGTGAAGCAGTGCATGTCGGAGGTGTTCCAGAAGGGTGGGTTCAACCTTACTCCGGAGCAGTTCCTCGTGATGGACACGCTTTGGGACGAGGGAGTGCTGACCCAACAGCAGATCGCCGACATCACGATGAGGGACAAGAATTCCATCGTCAAACTGATCGACGGACTGGAGAATAGGAAACTGGTCCGTCGCGTGAGCAACCCCAAGGACAGAAGGCAGAACCTCATCGAGGTCACGCCATATTCCCGAAAAATCAAGGACAAAGTGACGGAACTCTCCCTGGAGGCGGTCGCCACGATTGTGGGGGACATCCCGCGTGAGGACCTTGAGGCTTTTGTCAAGACGCTGGCGAGGATGGAAAGGAATATGAACCCGAAGTCTGACCTTGAGGGACTTGCGAAGAAATATCCGACTAAAAAGAAAGGCGATGGGCAGACTTTATGACCTCCTTATGAAGGACTACCGCCTGAAGGAAGGACTCAACGCATGCATCAACTGCGGCACGTGCACGGCCATCTGCCCGGCGGCAGAGTTCTACCGCTACGATCCGAGAAGGATTGTGGATATCGTCCAGAGCAAGGATGAGAACGAGATCGAGAAGTTGCTCAAAAGCGACACAATCTGGTACTGTGGTGAGTGCATGAGCTGTGTGACGAGATGTCCTCGGAAGAACGCTCCGGGATTGATTATTATGGCGTTACGCAACCTGTCCATCGAACTTGGCTACTTTATCGAATCTGAGAAAGGCCGTCAGCAATTTTTGCTGACCAAGGACTTGTGCGCCAATGTGTTGGATTACGGCTACTGCGTCTATCCACGTCGCTTCGACTACGCTGGACATCCCGAGGCCGGAAAGGTCTGGGAATGGGAGGAGAAACATCTTGACGATGTGTTTGAGAGGCTGGGTGGCAATCTGGACGGGGAAGGACCGGGGGCGATGCGCCGAATTCCACAGGAAGACCTTGACCAACTCAAGAGGATCTTCGACGAGACCGGAGCGACCGAAAGGATGGAGAAGGTGCGTGCCGCCGGCTTGAAAAAGGCAGAGGAGATGGGCCTCACCGAGGACGAGTTCATGGCGAAAATCTACACGGACAACGATCCGAAACACTTAAATCAATAGCCCTCAATGATCTACGAAGGCAAACAGAAAATCTGGTCAGACTACCAGAAAGAGATTCCGGACGATCATTATTTTTACGTCCGCAGTTGCATCAGACAGAGTTTCTTCCCCGCGTCGGAGGCGACTTTCCTAAAGATAACAAGGCAGGAGCTAGACAAGGACATATTCGAGACAGAGCATCACACCACCTGCGGCGGCATCGCCTACCACTCGGACACCATCCCGCAGGAGACCGTGATGACGATCATCGCTCGCCAGTTCGCGCTCATGGCGAAGAACGGCTACGAGAACTACGTCTGCTCCTGCATCACCTCTTTCGGCCTCTACTGCGAGACGATGGAGACCTGGCGCGAGTTTCCGGAGCTGGAGGCGAAGGTGCGTGAGAACCTTTGGAAGACATGCCGTCTGGAGTTCGCCAAACCGAAATTCCTCGTGCACGCCAGCGACCTGATCTACAAGTACCGCAACCTCATAGCGGCCCAGGCGAAGCACAAACTCGTGAATATTCACACCGGCCGCCCGCTCCTGGTGGTGGAGCACATCGGCTGCCACTATTCGAAGATGTTCCCTTCCAAGGGGGTCGGGGGCGCTGAATATCCTTACGTCCTCGTCGGAATGATCGAGGCGTGGGGAGGCGAGATCGTGGACTACCCGGAGCGCCGTCATTGCTGCGGCTTCGGATTCCGGCAATATCTCGTCAAAGGCAACCGTGGCTATTCCCTCTCCAACACCCACAAGAAGTTCGAGAGCATGGAACCGTTCCACCCGGACATGATCATCACCAACTGTCCCGGTTGCCCGTATTTCCTTGACAGATGGCAATATGTGATCGCCGAGTCAACCGGCAAGACCTACGGGGAGGAGGGACACGGAATCCCGGTCTTCACCTACGAGGAAGTGGCCGGCCTGGTGCTTGGCTACGACCCTTGGGATCTTGGACTCCAGACCCACCAAGTCAGCGTCGAGCCGCTTCTGGACAAGATGGGTGTTGAATATGACCCCGCCCGCAAGTTCCTCGGCAAGAGCGGCAAGGACATCGGACGCCCCGATCCATGCACTTGTTTGAAATAGTTTTTTTGAATATACCAACGCATGAAAAATAATATTCTCATCATAGGCGGAGGCCCTGCCGGCCTCGAGGCGGCCTCCGGGCTCCAGAGACTGGGCTACAATGTCATTCTGATTGAGCGGGCATCGACTCTTGGCGGACATCTGGCATCTTGGGACAGACTGTTTCCTGACGGGGCTTCGGCCTCGGCTGCCCTTGACGGGCTGCTCGGAAAGATGGACGGGGTCAAATGCTTCACTGACACAGAGGTGCAGTCAATCAACCGGTTGGACAAGTCCTACAACGTCATCCTTTCCAATGGCATCACCGTGCTGGCTGACGCTGTGCTGGTGGCCAGTGGCTTCGACCTGTTCAAGGCCGAAAAGAAGGAGGAATATGGCTACGGAATCTATGACCACGTGATCACCAACGCGGACCTTGAGGCGTGGTTCGGATCAGGCACCGACATAAGGATCAATAATCCTAAGAAGATTGGATTCGTCCATTGTGTCGGTTCCCGTGACGAGAAGTCCGGCTGCCGCTCCTGCTCGAAAGTCTGCTGCGCCACAGCCGTGAAGC
>DCMG01000082.1:0-28271 GCA_002321335.1 Bacteroidales bacterium UBA1628
CAGGGATCATGATGGAGACAACTGATGTGACAGCCTCACCGTTCTTGGCGAGCATCTTGTCAAGAGCCTCGGCCTGTGCGATTGTGCGAGGAAATCCGTCAAGAAGGAAGCCGGACACTCCGGTAACTGTCTTGAACTTGTTCTCGATCATGCCTTCGACAACCTCGTCCGGGACAAGCTCACCGGCATCGATCAGAGCCTTGGCCTTGAGCCCGAGCTCAGTGCCTTTCGCAATCTCACCGCGGAGAAGTTCTCCTGTGGATATGTGGCAGAGATTGTACTTTTCAACCATTGCAGAGGCCTGGGTGCCTTTCCCGGCACCCGGAGGGCCAAATAGAATAAAATATTTCATATCTGTGTCCAATACATAAATATCTTTGAGATTTCTTCCAAGTTCGTTGTAGTCAAGGCCGAATCCGACGATGAAGTCATCAGGAATCTCCATGGCAACATAGTCAAGCTTCACATCCTTTGTGTAGGATGCCGGTTTGAGGAGCATCGTGCAGATCTTGGTCTCGGCTGCCCCCTTCTCCTTAAGAATCTCCTTAAGCTCCATGATGGTGTTCCCGCTGTCCACGATGTCCTCCACAACGATGACGCGCTTGCCTTCAATGCTTCTTGTCAACCCCATCGTTTCCCTGACCTTTCCGGTCGTGTGCGTCCCGTCGTAGGATGAAAGCTTGATGCAGATAAGCTCACAGTTGAACGAGAGTCTCTTCATCAGTTCGGAAGTGAACATCAGGGATCCGTTCAGGACACAAAGGAGTACCGGGCAGTCTGTACATCCATTGAAGTCATGGTTGATCTTCTCGGCCACATTGTCGATGGCTTTCTCAAGCCGCTCGTTCGTAATGAACGGCTTGAAAGACTTGTCAAATAGTCTGACGTTGCTCATTGCGGTTCGTTCTTTATAGTAAATAGCAAAATTAGACATTATTCCTTAAAAAAACAGAAAAATCAAGCCTATGTTTTATTTTTCTTTTCGTTTTTTACGTTTATTAACCTTAACTTGCCGGCCTGAACCTGAACGTGAAGGAAATGCTGCCCATCGGGCATAAATATCAATAATCATGAATATGTTGAAAAACTTCATCGCCGCGCTGTTGGCGCTGACGGCTGTCTCTATTAATATGACCGCTCAGTCCGATGAGCGTATGATGGCGATGCTCTACCTGTGCGGAGTTGATTCCGAGGAGGAACTGGACGAGCAGGAGGTGGAGCGGTTCGCTGCGCTGGCCTCCCACCCATTGAAGATCAATCTCGCTTCGAGAAGCCGGATGGTCTCAAGCGGGCTCATGAGCCAGTATCAGGTGGCGAGCCTGATGGACTACCGCTCTCGGAACGGTGATGTGCTTTCCGTTTCCGAACTCGCTGCCGTAGACGGTTTCGGAGAAGATTTCGCCAATGCTCTCAAACCTTTCATTTCGTTTGTCTCCAACTCTTTACCTGGACAAATCATGTCAGAGTCGAAACGCATATCTCACGAGACTCTTGTCCGTTCAGCTGCCAAGGGAGATGCTTTCAACTATGGAGCAAAGTACAGAATGAATTACGGTGAGACGCTCGAAATTTCATCAGCAGCCCGGACTAAATATTCCGACAAAGAGCAATTTCCTCCCTCCGCATGGTCTATGAATATGGCATATTATGGAAAAAGGCGTTTGGGCAAGGTCATCGTCGGAGACTTCAACGCGCGCTTCGGCCAAGGATTGGCTCTGTGGAGCGGAATGTCCATGTCTGGGCTCTCCACCTCATCATCGTTCAGCAGACGTCCTTCTGGTTTGTCGCCTTCTGGGTCATGGTCAGGGATTGGAAGCCATAGGGGAGTGGCGGCTGATTTTTCGTTTGGCCCTAGGACCCTTTCAACTTTTGTGTCTTTCCCCGGTCTTCGTTCATGGTGCGAAAACGGGAAATCTCCGGAAATTGCCCTGATGGTTGGGGCAAACGCTACTCGCTACTCTCGAAACGGGCAATTCTCTCTTACCGGTTACTTCCAAACAGAGCCAATGAATATGTCAGCCAAACTTCAGACCGGGAAATTGTCCGGAGATTTCCGCTACTCGTGGCGTGGAGTTGATTACTCCGGAGAGGTTGCATGGGATTTTGGTGGGCAATGCCTTGGAGCCATCCTTGGAACAGTGATTCCTTTGGGCGATGAATGGAAACTCTCATCTGTTGTGCACAGTTATCCATCGGAGTTCTCTTCAGATTACACAGGAGGAATACATAGTTGGACTAAGACTTCTGATGAGCATGGCATCGCCTTGGGACTGGAGAAGGCAGGGGCTTATCTCACGGCTGACATTGCTGTCAAGGATAAAGATAGGTCCAAAAGGCAGTTACGGGTTCTGTTCAAACTGCCGTTTCAGCTTACAAACACCTCGGTCCTGTCTGTGAAGATTACCGAGCGGTTCCGCCCTTACGAGGAAATCCTAAAATACCGGACGGGGTCAAGGTGTGATCTGGATTGGTCAAGCTCAGGACTGTCAGTGCGTTACGGCCCGTCGGACAAGCCGGCATGGAAGTTCAGGGCCAGGATTGAGGGGCTTCTGTGCCGTTCACTGGCGGGCCTTGCCTATCTTGAAGGCGGGCGTAAAACAGATATGTTCAGCGCCTATCTTCGAGGCACCATATTCATTGTCGATAATTGGGATGACCGAATATATTCCTATGAACGGGACGCTCCTGGTAATTTTACGGTCCCGGCCTATTACGGGCGTGGGTGGAGCCTGTCCGCTGTGTCAGGATGCAAATTCCGGTTTGGCGCTGGAAAGGTTTTGAAACTGTATTTCAGAGCCTCGACAGTTGTATATTCATTCATGAAAGAGCCTAAACCATCGGTTTCGGAGGGAAAGATTCAGGCCGTGATGACATTTTGACCACTATTTAGGAATCCTGATTTTCATCCCTGGCTTGATGTTCTCACCTATTCCGTTGAATTTCATGATCTTTTCGGCTGTCATGCCAGGGAACTGTTTTGCGATGCTGTAGAGAGAGTCTCCTGCTTTCACGGTGTAGTCTGTGTAGTTCAGCTGGCTGGAGGCCGATTTGACGGCAGATGCGGTCGGAGCGCCGCCTCCTTTGTAGATACGGATTTTCTGCCCGATGCTGAGGTTTGTGCTCCTGAGGTGATTCCACTTCTTGAGCTGGTTCACGGTGACATGATACTTAGCCGCAATCTTTCCCAGCGTGTCACCCTTTTTGACCTTATAAGTGATCGTCCCTCCTGAATATGTCTCACCGGAAGAACGCTTCGAGTCATCCACAAGGGTCTGTGGATTGAGATATTCAGAAGCCTTGTAGGTGTAGATTGAGTCCTCATGAGCCACGAAGTCGCTGGAGTAGTTGTAAGGGATTCGGAGAATGTAAGTCTTGCTGTCTCCTGGAATCACATCTTTGATGTACTGCGGGTTAAGGTTTCTGAGTTCGTCAACCGATATTCCGACCAATTCGCTTATCTGCTTGAAATGCAGGTTCTTGTGGATTTCGAAGGTGTCCAGTTGCGCCGGCATCTGCATGTTGGCCGGGGATAGTCCGTACTCCTTGCTGTAGTGGATGGCGTACATCGCACCCACAAACGCAGGCACGTAGCCTCTGGTCTCTCGCGGAAGATAGTCATAGACCGACCAGAAATCCCTCTTGCCTCCGTTCCTGCGGATGGCCTTGTTGATGTTGCCTGAGCCGCAGTTGTAGGAAGAGATAGCCAAATTCCAGTCCCCGAAGACATTGTAGGAGTCTGTTAGATAGCGAGCCGCTGCATCGGCTGACTTGAACGGATCCAGCCTCTCGTCCACGAATGAGTTGATCTCCAGTCCGTAAAGTTGGGCGGTTCTGAACATGAACTGCCACATCCCTTTCGCTCCGGCCCTGGAGACAGCCACCGGGTTCAGCGCCGACTCGATTATGGCCATGTACTTGAGTTCGTCCGGAAGGCTGTATTTGTTGAATGTCTCCTCGAAAATCGGCATGTAGTACTGGCAGAGCCCCAGAATGGTGCCCATCTTGGTCGGCATCTTTTCCGAATAGAGGATCATGTAGTTGCGGACCTTGTCGTTGTAGGGTAGTGTGATGAATGAGTTCATCTTCTCAAGGCGGGATTTCATCACATCGTCGGGGACGTTGGACGTGAACCTGACTGAATCCATGTCGTAGCCTTTGCCTTCATTGTTCTTTCGGGCCTGACGGTGCAGGTACCAGATGCTCAGGAGACTGTCGGTGACCTCCTGCGTGTAGTCTTCCGGGGTCAATCCGGCAGCGGTCTTGAGCTTGTTCTCCTCATAGACATCAATCATCTCATCCGCTATGCTGTCTTTCAGAATGCTTTCCCGCTTCAGTTTTTCCAAGGCTCTCTCAAGGGAATCGACCCGTTGTCTGAGTTCCTGATTCTCTTCCTTGATCTTTTTCCTGAATACCTGCGCCCATGCATTTCCTTGCAACAGAAAGAGCATGATCAGTATGACGGGCAGCGTGGCGAATGTGGTTTTTCTCATCCTTTGGAACTCTGTTTAAAATCTAAGACCGACTTTGATCCCTATCGCATTGTCCCCGAAAGCGCCCATGCCGAAACTCATCGGAGGAACGGAACGGGCAGGGGAGGCTATCGCATATTCATTATACTGGGGAATATATTCATTGTAAGGCGAGATGATGGTAGGTGTGACCTTCAGGGTGAGGTCGTCGTTCATCTCAAAGTCCTGCATGTAGGCAAACACATTGGCGTCAATCACTTGAAGCAGGTAACTTCCCACAATGGCGACGACGGAGTAGTCTCTGTAGCGCCTGTAAACATTCCTGAAGTATAGAGCCCTTTCAGCCGGAATGGTGCCGGTGTACCCGCCGTCAGGATTTGTGGCCTCGTTGTGGATGCGCTTGAACCTCTTGTAGTTCTTGCTGTTCAGCGCGTAGAAGTGGTACGATCCGATCATCATTCCCCAGTAGATCGGAATTTTCCAATACTCGCCGTTGTACGCCTGCCCAAGTCCTGGGAGGAGGATTGAATATATCGTCGCCTTTCCCGGCTGGTTCTTCACGTCCCGCTTGTAGTTGACCACTCCGTCCATAAGGGTGGCCCAATATATGAAGCCGGCGCTGGCGAACATATACTTGGCCATATCCTTTGAGCGTGTGTCCAGTTCGTACTCCATGTTCGGGTCAAGCGCCATCGCTATGTCGTAGCCTTTCTTGGAGTGTTTGTACTTGCTGTTGTAATGGATTCCAAGCCCCAGTGTCGTTCCGATGCCTCCGTAGACGAGCGGCAGCTTCCAGTACTGCTTGTTGTAAATCTGCTCCGCGCCGATGAACACAGTGGAGCCGGCGAACATCGTTCCGATCCTCAATGTCGTGTCCTTGTGGCTTACACCTCTGAAAAACTCCCGGAACGACCACATCTTGTCCACGGAATCTCTTGCGGTTCCGGTTGTGTCGCTCGGGTCGTTGTAGGTCTGGCTGAACGCCTCTTCCCTGAACTGCGCTTTCGCACCCGTGGAAAAGGCTGCCAGGCAGACAAGCGCCAGACATATCCTGAGAATCAGATTCTTCATTGTTCTTCTTAGATGTTCGAGTCCTCAAGGGCTTTGAGGAACCGGCTCACTTCCTCGTCGGAGTTGAACTTGATTGTCATCGTTCCCTTTCCGGAGGCCGAGCGTTTCAGGCTGATGCTGTTATCAAAAAACTTGCCGATGTGCTCGAGAACCCTGTAATATTCATCAGGAAGGTCCTGCTGCTTAGGGGTTGGTTTGGCATTTTCGCCTTTGCTCAGTTTGTGGACCTTTTCCTCCAGCTGGCGAACCGAAAGGCCGTCCTTTATCACGAGGTCGCAGAGAAGTTCCTGAATATGAGGATCCTCCACTCCGAGAAGCACTTTCGCATGCCCGGTGCTGAGAAGCCCTGTCTTGAGGTCGTGCTGAACCTTGGTCGGCAGTTTGAGAAGCCTCAGGTAGTTGGCGACCGAGGCGCGCTTCTTGCCGACACGCTGCGCCATCATCTCCTGTGTGAGGTTGCATTCGTCCATAAGCCTCTGATAGCTCATCGCCACCTCGATCGGGTCGAGATCCTGCCTCTGGATGTTCTCCACGATGGCCATCTCAAGCATTCCCTGGTCATCGGCCGTGCGTATGTAGGCCGGGATGATGTCCATTCCCGCCCTCTTGCAGGCCTTGAACCTGCGCTCGCCGCTGATGATCTGATAGCGCCCGTTCTTGAGTTTTCGCACCGAGATCGGTTGGATCAGACCGAATGTCCTGATGGAATCCGCCAATTCTTCCAACGCCTCGTTGTCGAATGCCATACGAGGCTGGTATGGGTTCGGCTCAATCAGATCCACCGGAATCCTCAGCACATCACCATAGTCCTGCTCCGGCTTGGAACCGGCGATCTCCTTATTAATATACCCGACCGGCTTCCTTTCCGGTCCGATTGTCTGGATGTCTCCCAAAAGGGCGCTGAGCCCTTTGCCTAGTCTGCTTTCCTGCTTATTGTTGCCGCTCATTGTAATTTTCTTTCGCAAGTCCTTTGTCTCTCGTTATTTCTCGTTCTTCTCCAACACTTCCTTGGCGAGGTTCATGTAGTTGGTCGTTCCGTTGCTGACCACATCGTACAGGATGATCGGCTTGCCGTGCGAAGGCGCCTCGCTGAGGCGGATGCTGCGCTGGATCACCGTGTTGAACACCATGTCCTGGAAATGCTCCTTGAGTTCGTTCACGACCTGCGCGTGAACCTTTGTCCTGCCGTCGAACATCGTCACGACGAACCCTTCGATGGTGAGCGACGGGTTTACTCCGCTCTGCACCAGTCTGATGGTCTGGAGCAGTTTTCCGAGTCCCTCCAGAGCGAAAAATTCCGGCTGGACAGGAATCATCACGGAATCCGCGGCCGAAAGGGCGTTGATGGTGATGAGACCCAGGGAAGGGGAGCAGTCGATGATGATGTAGTCGTAGTTGTCACGGATAGGGGCCAGCCTTCTCTTCAGGATCGTCTCCCTGTCCTCCACGTCGATCATCTCGATCTCCGCTCCGACAAGATTGATGTGTGACGGAATCATCTGAAGGTCAGGGATCTCCGTCTGTATCAAGGCGTCCTGTATGTCAATCGTGCCGATCATCACCTCGTAGATCGTCCTCTTCTCATCGTTGTCCGGAGAGAAATTCAGCCCTGAGGTCGTGTTGGCCTGAGGGTCCGCGTCGATGATGAGAACCTTCTTCTCCAGCACGGCCAGCGAGGCCGCAAGGTTGATGGCGGTCGTGGTCTTTCCCACTCCGCCTTTCTGATTGGCTATTGCTATGACTTTTCCCATATCCTGAGTTTATATTCAACTTTCAAAGTTACGGAAAATCTCTTGAAATGACGAATAAATCATTCGCCTCCTTTTGATTTTCCCGACCTGAACTCCTGTGGGGACATTCCGGTTTCCTTGCGGAAAAAACGGCAGAGGTAGGCCGGATCCTCGAAATTGAGCTCCGTGGCTATGCTTTTTACTGAAAGGTCGGTGTTCTGCAGCAAGGTCTTGATCGCCATGATAATCTGCCAGTTTATTATCTCCTTTGGGGGTGTGCCGGTGGCTTTGAACATCAGTTTGTAGAGATAGTCCGGGGTTATATTCAGTTTTTCCGCATAGAAGGCGACATGCCGGTGAGAAGTGTAATAACGTCCCAACAGCATGAAGAAGCGGCTGGTCAGAGCCTGGTTTCTGTCATTCTTGAAATCTCCTGTTTCTATTCCGGACAAAGCCATCTCGCAGGAAATACCGGTGAATATGTTGAATATGTAGTTTCTCAGCATTTCCTTCCCTTGCTCGCCAGAGTAACGTGTTATCGCCCATTCTGTAAGGTCGAACCAATTCCGCAGAGCCTCGCTTTGTCCGCCCTGAGTCCGGAGCACTGGAGCCTCGTACATCCTGTCCCAGAAAGTGGCGGGAATCTTATAGGTGGCATCGTCGCAAATCTCCTCTGCTACGGAAATGTACTTTGCACGGAAATCATAGGAGATGTCTAGCGGAATAAATGAAATGTCTCCAGGAAGAAACAAAAAGTCTCCAGGAATGATGTGATGTCTTTTGACATTCACCCCGACAATAGCCTCTCCCTCAACACAAATCATTAATGTGCATCCATTTGTGTCAATGATTTTTCCCACACAATCCACAAGGCTCGTTACTCCGGCCACACCGTAGCCTTTTATATTCCATATTTGGTGTTTAGATACTGCCATATTAGTTTGCGAATTTAAGAAATCTAATTGTTAATATTATCGTTTTATCCGAAAAAGTGCCATAGATCTCCAAATTAGTGCAACGGCCGTTGTGGAGATAGCACTTATCTTTGCGCCCAAATACGTAAAGGAGCAAAAAAGAAGTTACCACTTATTTGGGAAATCATTTATTAGTTATTTATAATGCGCTTAAAGACATTTATCTTATCAGTGTCCACGGCGACCATCATTGGAGGTTGCGGCAGCGGACAGACGTCACAGGAGACGGTCACGTACCCTGTCATCAAAGTGGAAAAAAGTGACGCTGTGATAGCGGAGAGATATTCATCAACCATCGAGGGACGGCAGAGTGTCGAGATTTACCCTCAAGTGTCCGGCACAATCTCAAGGCTTTGTGTCAAGGAGGGCCAGAATGTACGGAAAGGGCAGACTATGTTCGTGATTGATCAGGTGCCTTATCAGGCGGCTCTGCGCACGGCGGTGGCCAATGTCCAGGCTGCGAAGGCTCAGGTCGAGACGGCGAGGCTGGAGAATGAGAGCAAGCAGGCCCTCTTCGAGGAAGATGTGATTTCTGAATATGATCTCTCGCAATCACGGAATTCTCTCGCTATCACCGTGGCCGGACTGGAACAGGCCAAGGCTCAGGAGATAAACGCCCGCAATGACCTGTCCTACACCGAGGTGAAGAGTCCGGTGGACGGAGTCGTCGGCACACTGCCTTACCGTGCCGGAGCGTTGGTCGGCCCGTCAATCCCTCAGCCGCTCACCACGGTGGCAGACATCGGACAGATGTACGTTTACTTCTCGATGACCGAGAATCAGATCCGTGGACTGATCCGTCAGTATGGCTCTCCGGCGGAGGTCATCGAGCGTATGCCGGAGATAGAGTTGACACTTAACGACGGTTCTGTCTATGAGGAAAAAGGACGGATCGAGACAATCAGCGGAATCATCAACCCTCAGACGGGAACGGCTTCCGTGCGCTGCGTGTTCCCTAACCCCAAACGCACCCTTTTCAGCGGAGGTGTCGGCAACGTCGTGCTGAACCGTCAGGAGAAGGAAGTGATCGTTATCCCGCAGTCTGTGACCTACGAGATACAGGACAAGATATTCGTTTATAAAGTTGTGGATGGTGTGGTTGTGGCGAGTGAGATCAAGGTTGAGAATCTCAATGACGGAAAGGAATATATCGTCAGGGATGGATTGTCAGTGGGGGAGACTCTGATCAGCGAGGGTGTGGCCCTGCTGAAGGATGGAACACCGGTCAAGGTTGAATATTCAAATAAGCAGTAAACAAATGAATCTTAAATATTTCATAGACCGTCCGATTCTTTCCATTGTGATCGCGGTCGGAATGGTCTTTATGGGTCTGCTGGCTTTGTTCTCGTTGCCGATCGAGCAGTACCCGAACATCGCTCCGCCGACCGTGTTGGTCTATACAAACTACCCGGGAGCCAACGCCGAGACTGTCCAGAAGGCTGTTGTCATTCCGCTTGAGGAGGCTATCAATGGTGTGGAGAATATGACCTACATCACTTCGTCGGCATCCAATTCCGGCGACGCTGAGATCCAAATCTATTTCAGACAGGGCACCAACGCCGATATGGCCACGGTCAATGTCCAAAACGCTGTCGCCACCGCGCAAGGTCTGCTCCCTGCCGAGGTGAACCAGATCGGTGTGACGACCACGAAGAGCCAGAACGCCGAGCTCAAGACCTTCGCGCTGTATGCTCCGGAAGGGGGCTATGACCGTTTGTTTTTGGACAACTATATGAAGATCAATGTGGAACCTCGAATCAAGCGTGTTCAGGGTGTCGGACGATTCCAGCTGTATGGTTCCAGTTACAGTATGCGAATATGGTTGGATCCGGACAAGATGGCTCAGTATAAGTTGATTCCGTCAGATATCACCGCTGTTTTGGCGACACAGAACATCGAGGCGGCCACTGGATCGTTTGGCGAGAACCACGACAATGCGATGCAGTACACGATGAAGTACCGTGGTCGTCTTTCCACACCGGAGGAGTTCGGGGAGTTGGTCATTCGCTCTCTTCCCGGTGGTGATGTGCTGAGGCTCAGGGAAGTGGCTAAGGTTGAACTTGGAGACGAATCATTCAGTTTTGACTCCAAGGTCAACGGAATGCCAGCGTCCACAGCGTACGTCAGCCAGACTGCCGGCTCGAATGCCTCGGCTGTCATCAATGAGATAGATGACGTTTTGGATGAGATAAGCAAGGATTTGCCGAAGGGGTTGGAGTTCGTGACCTTGAGCGACACGAACAGATTCCTTTACGCCTCAATCAGGGGTGTGGTTGTCTCCTTGCTGCTTGCGGTGCTGCTCGTCGTCCTTGTCGTGTATTTCTTCCTACAGGATGTCCGCTCCACGTTGATCCCGACAATCTCGATTATAGTGTCGATCATCTCCACCTTCGCGTTTATGTCAGTGGCCGGATTCTCGATCAACCTGCTGACGCTGTTCGCGTTGGTGCTTGCGATCGGAACTGTGGTGGACAACGCCATCATCGTGGTGGAAGCAGTTCAGAGCCGTTTTGACACCGGTTACCAGTCCTCGTACAAAGCCACTGCCGATGCTATGGGTGGAATATCCACTGCCATTCTGGTCTCCACGATGATATTTATGGCTGTGTTCATCCCTACTTCCTTTATGGGAGGAACCTCCGGAACCTTCTACACCCAGTTCGGTATAACAATGGCCGTGGCTGTCGGTCTTTCCGCTGTCAACGCATTGACGCTTTCTCCTGCTCTCTGCGCCATTATGCTCAAGCCTTATGTGGATGAGAACGGCCAGATGAAGGACAACTTCGCGGCTCGTTTCCGCAAGGCTTATAATGCTGGTTTCGAGGCTGTTCTTGACAGGTATAAGAACGGAGTCCTGTATTTCATCCATCACAAATGGATGATGTGGGGAACGTTGGCTGTGGGGCTGTCTTTGTTGGTGTTTCTGGTGCGGAACACTAAAACTGGTCTTGTCCCGGACGAAGACACCGGTACCGTGATGGTCAGCATGAACACCAAACCGGGCAACTCACTCGTCGAGACGACAAGAACAATGGACAAACTTGACAGGAAGTTTAGGGAGATGCCTGAGGTGAATTGCGCCAGTGAGGTTGTCGGCTATTCTTTCTCCGGCGCCGGCCCGTCGATGGGAATGTTCTTCATCAATCTGAAGGACTGGGGTGAGCGCAAGGGAAAGGGGCATTCCGCCAATGATGTGGTGAACAGAGTCTATGAGATCGCACCAGAGGTCCCGGATGCGTCGTTGTTCGCAATGACCCCTCCGATGATTCCGGGTTACGGTACTGGAGGCGGTTTCGAGATGTACCTTCAGGACAAGGTTGGAGGTGACATCAACACTTTCAAGGAGGTCGCCGACAACTTTGTCGCCGCCCTCAATGAACGTCCGGAGATCAATATGGCATATTCAGCGTTCGCCGCCGACTACCCTCAGTTCTGGGTTGACATTGACGCGGCCAAGTGCGAGCGCGCCGGAATCACCACCACCGAGATTCTGGAGACGATGTCTGCCTATTTCGGTGGAGGCTATGTGTCCAACTTCAACCGATTCTCTAAGCTTTACCGTGTTATGATTCAGGCAGATCCAGCGTCCCGTGTCACGCCGGAATCGCTGAACCATATCTATGTGCGTGTCGGCGGGGAGATGGCTCCACTCTCGCAGTTCGTGAAACTGACCAAAACTTACGGTCCTGAATCGCTGTCCCGCTTCAATCTCTATAATTCGATTTCAGTCAGTGGTGACGCTGCTGAAGGCTACAGTTCCGGTGACGCTTTGAACGCTGTACGTGAGACTGCCGCCAAGGTCCTGCCACGCAACTATGGCTTTGAGTTCGGCGGAATCTCCCGTGAGGAGGCATCGACCGGCAACAACATCGCCATCATCTTCGCGGTCTGCATCCTGCTCGTCTATCTGATTCTCAGCGGGATGTATGAGAGCCTTGTCCTTCCGTTCACAGTCATCCTGTCGGTCCCGTGCGGACTTATGGGCAGCTTCCTGTTCGCCAAGATGTTCGGACTGGAGAACAACATCTACCTTCAGACCGGATTGATTATGTTAATCGGCTTGCTTGCAAAGACCGCAATCCTGATAACTGACTATGCTGGGGAACGCCGCAGGAGCGGAATGTCGCTCAAGCAGGCGGCCATCGGAGCGGCCAAGAACCGCCTCCGTCCTATCCTGATGACGGCCTTGACGATGGTGTTCGGTATGCTCCCGCTGATGTTCTCGACTGGTGTCGGAGCGAATGGCAACAGGACGCTCGGAACCGGTGCTGTGGGCGGAATGTTGGTAGGCACGTTGGTTCTGTTGTTTATCGTTCCGGCTCTCTGGATTGTTTTCCAGGGCCTTCAGGAAAAGATCAAACCAATAGAGTTCAAGGAAGCTGATGACGCGATTTCCGTCGAGATTGACAAGGTCGCGAAGTTGAAACTCCAGAAGGGGTCGGATCTTAAAAACGAAAATGAATGAAAAGGATAATCATATCTTTGGCATTGCTTGCGGCGGTGCTGCAAGGCTGCGGAGTCTATCAAAAATATTCAAAAGCCACCGATGTTGTCAAAGATTTGTTCGGTGATGAATATGCCTCCGTGGACACTACATCTATAGCCACGCTTTCCTGGCGGGAGTTCTTCACAGATCCTAAGTTGCGTGACCTGATTGATTCGGTGCTTGTGAGGAACACGGATCTCCGCATGGCTCATATTCGTGTGGAACAGGCTGAGGCTTCGCTGTTCGCCGCCCGGCTGGCTTTTCTGCCGTCAGTCGGCTTGAGCGGTGAAGGCGCTGTCGCCCGTTGGGACGGCCAAAACTCCAAGACCTATAATCTCGGAGCGAACGCTTCCTGGGAACTGGACATATTCGGTCGTGTGCGTAACGCGAAGATGGAGTCTAAGTCCGCGTTGGAGGGCAGTCAGGCCTATGAGCAGGCGGTCAGGACTTCGCTTGTCGCCACTGTGGCCTCGACATACTATTCATTGCTGATGCTTGACGAGCAATTGGCAATCAATGAGAGGACTTTGGAGAATTGGGACAAGACTGTCTCCGCTATGAAATCGCTGATGAAAGCAGGGTATTTCAACAAGACGGCTGTCCTTCAGGCCGAGGCCAACAAGATGGCTCTTGAGCAGGCGGTTCTGTCTGTAAAGCAAAGCATAAGCGAGACGGAAAAGTCTATGTGTTCTTTGTTGGCGATGACTCCCGGTTCCATTGAACGTGGCGTCCTTGAAGGCCAGACATTCCCTCAAGAACTATCTGTGGGCCTGCCTGTAAGCCTTCTTGCCAATCGTCCGGATGTGCGTCAGGCCGAGGCACAACTCGCTCAAGCGTTTTACGCCGTCGGTTCTGCCCGTTCTGCTTTCTACCCATCGCTGAACCTTTCCGGTGCGGCAGGATGGACAAACAATGGTGGAGGGATGGTTGTCAACCCAGGAGACCTTTTATTGAATATGGCAGGATCCCTTGCCCAGCCTTTGTTCAACGAGGGAGCCAATGTGGCCAATCTGAAAATCGCCAAGGCCGAGCAGGAGGCCGCACTGTTGGCTTTCCGCCAGAAACTCTTGGATGCCGGAGCGGAGGTGAACAACTCGCTCACGTCCTGGCAGACAGCCCGCAAACGTTTGGAAATAGGTGAAAAGCGTATAGAGTCCCTGAAGGAGGCCGTCCAGAAGACCGAACGCCTGATGAAGCACTCGTCCGTGAACTACCTTGAAGTCCTGACCGCCCAGCAATCCCTCCTCTCCGCCGAGGAGTCACAGGTCCAGGACCGCTACGAGGAAATCCGCAGCGTAATCGCTCTCTATCAAGCCCTCGGTGGCGGCTGGCGGTAGGATTTCCACCTCCGCACACCTCGGCTTTTATTGAGGAAGCACTCCTTACAAAACACTTTCAGCCCCAAGTTCAACAGAACGTTCCCTGTTGTGCTTGAGGCTGAAAAAGTATGCCTTTTTGTGTTGTGTGTTGGCGTTTTTTTTAACCTTTTTGGATTTACAAGGCTAATTCAGTATTTTTGTCAGTGTATTAGAAGCTGTTTTGAAATGAATCAAAAAAAATGATATAGAGACGTGCAAATAATTGATTATCAGTTGTTTAGTTGAAATAATTTTCGTAACTTTATGGTAATCAATCATTTGTGTTATGAAAACCAGTTATTCAACCAACCTCACTGATAATCAGTGGCAAGTTATTAAAAAAGTCATCAATCCGCAAGAGAGAAAGAGGAAATATCCACTTCGGGAGATTATGAACGCAATTCTTTACATCAACAAAACAGGCTGCCAGTGGCGGATGCTTCCGCAGGATTTCGCGCCATGGCAGACAGTCTACTATTACTTCCGGAAGTGGAAACTCGAGGGGGTGATTGACGATATCATGTCCACACTCCACGCTCTTGCGAGAAAGGCGATTGGTCGCAAAGAGAGCCCGAGCATGGGAATCATCGATTCCAGAAGCGTCAAGACATCGCACCACGCTGACCCGTCTTGCAAGGGGATTGACGGCAACAAAAAGATCAAAAGACGTAAGGAACATATTGTGGTTGACACACTTGGATTGCCTATGTCCGTTGCCGTCCATGAAGCCAATCTTCATGACAGTAAAGGCGCGCCGATGGCTATCGAGAAGATGGAATACAAGTTCCCGAGTCTGAAGAAAATCCTTGCCGACGGTGGATATCAAGGCTCTTTGGGAGACTGGGTGGCGGAAAGATTCGGTTGGGCCGTGGAGGTTGTTCTCAGACCTGACGAATGTCCGACCAAATTCCAAGTGCTTCCGAAACGATGGATTGTCGAGCGATCCTTCTCTTGGCTGGAGAACTTTCGAAGACTCACCATCGACTACGAATACTTGGCTGAAACCGCCGAATCGATGGTGCAGCTCGCATTTGCCCAGATTATGCTTAACAAATTTTTCCAATAATTTCAAAACAGCTTCTTAATTAATATTGAAAACGATATGGCGACATTGCTTATCAAAAGATTCGGTCCTATCGAGGATTCCACGACCATAGAACTCACTCCTTTTATGCTGTTGATGGGACGGCAGAGTTCCGGCAACAGCACCTTTATGAAAGTGCTCAGTTATTGCCGTTGGGTGGAAAAAAGGATTATGGTATCGACCGATGATTTGATAAGCCAATATACCCACTATAACAGATTCGCCAAGGAATTAAGGCAGTTCAACAGATTGAACGATGAATATTTCCGTGATGACACATTGATCAAGTATGATGGGGACACTATTCAAATTGAATATGTCGGCAAAAGCGGAAACCCTAAAATATTACGGAAGAATAATTTCGCCAAAGGACGTTTCAACAGCAAGCTGTGCTATATTCCTGCTGAACGTAATTTGGTTTCAGCCATACAAAATGTTGATCGGGCCTATAAGGCCACTGACCGTGATGTGCTGTTCAATTTCATCTATGAATGGGATGAGGCCAAATCTCCTTACACTGCTGAATGTCCATATCATTTGTCTGTAACAGGCGGTTTTAGCTATGTTAATAGATCCGGAGTGGATATGATTCTGAGAGAGGATGGTGCGGAGTCTCCGGCTTTCTATGCGTCAAGCGGAGTCCAGTCAGCTATGCCGCTGGAAGTGATGACCAACTATATGATGAATCAGGTAGGCCGAAACGCTCCTTTATCAATGGTTGAACGCAATTCAATCAACGGGACCGATAATGGGCTAGCGTCAAGAAGGTTGGAGTATCAGTCAGCCCAGATATTCATTGAGGAGCCGGAGCAGAATCTCTATCCGGAATCACAGCTCTTGATTGTATTGAGCATTATCCGTTCCCTAAAAACGGCCTTGGAGAAAGGCTCGGAGAGCAGTTTTGTGATGATGACCTCCCATAGTCCTTATATCCTCTCGGTTGTAAATGTGTTGTTATTGGCAGCCGTGGTGTCTGAGAAATCAAGGCAGACAGAGATTGACAATGAATATATTCTCCCATCATCATCCATTTCCGGCTATTTCATAGGAGATGATGGGGTATTTCGCAATATATTGGACAACGAGATTCCAATGCTCACTGGAAACGATTTGGACGGTGTCTCTGATTGGGTAGAAGACAAAATCAGTAAATTGAACAATATTCTATATGGAGAAGTATGAAACGAGGCGAGAGAGAATATTCATCCACTTTTGACCGTTTGACTGTTGAGGGTTTTGTGCCGGAGCAGAATCTTCAATTTCGTTCAAAGGTGGCAGTCTGCGAAAAGGGAAAACGCTATGCCTTGGTTACTGCCGAAGGCCAAGACTCTGTGGTGTATGCCGTTGACGGTGATATTGTCCAAGATGGACAGAGGTGTGATAAGCTTGTGCTTGTCAGACGCACACCTGAAGGCCAAATTCCCGAGACTTGGTCGGAGATATTCGTTGAATTAAAAGGAACTGACATTAATCACGCAATCGCTCAATTGTGTGCGACTTTGGGTAACCCTCTATTCAAAAATCCAACAAACGATGACATCCGAGCCAGGATTGTAGCCCAATCCTTTCCGGCTCATAAATCTGATGTCACTATGGAGAAAGCCAAAATAGAGTTCCGTAAGAGTTTTAATTGTGACCTCCGCGGAATGAAGACCGGACAGGAGGAGAAACTATAGATTGGCAGGACCTTTCTGAATTGTTTGCAACTGTAGTACCTACTCCTTATCATTTATCGTGAGGCAAAAATGAAGATAAAATGCCTCACATTCAGAATTTATTGCTAAATTAGCATCGTTTTAGGCCAAGTGCCTGAAACGGACATATTTGATGAAAGTGTTTTCGCACTATCCTTAAAGAGAAATCTGACAGTTTCGTGAATACAAGGATAAACGACAACACCATTCATCTGTATTCGTTTGCGTGTTCCTCACACTCAACGATACAGGTGTGGGGATTGTTTCAGTTTACTTGTATTCGGGTTTTGTCAGAGCCTCTCTTTAGGTGAACGAATCGGCTCCACACTTTCTTTGTTTAGATAACTGTGACAAGGCAGCCATCGCTAAAAAAATGTTCTTTATGAATGAGAACACTCTTAACTGTTTGTTTGGTTGGCTGTTTAACTTACTATTAGTTGCATCTATTGTGGTTTACCATTCGATGATAGTTTATGGAAAAACAAACAAGGATATTCAAGAGCCATATTTCTTAGGATATTTCATTGGCGATGACTTTGATGATTTGCCTTGTGATAAGAATATGATTATCAAAACTGGTTACATGGGGAATTATTCCATCACTTCAAATTCTGATAAGGTAATTTATACGTTAGAAGACGATGAAGATGCTAAAGGAATATGGGAGTATTATATTTTCGAAAACGATGGCGGAAAAATTAAATCCTATAGTAAGATTTCTCTTCCTATATATCATAAGAAAGAGGCGAAAATAGTGATGTCAAAGATTTCTAAATCCATGTCAGATAAATATACTAAGGGTAAAGGTTTACGGGCATATAAACGCAACCGAAATTTTGTGTATAATAAAAGGCAGGGTATAATGATGGAAATATGTTTAGAGCGAGAATATGACTACTATACCGTAAATGTTTACTATACAAAGTATTCATGGATTAGTAAAATTTGGAAAGGATTTTATTGGTCTTTCATATCGTCAAGGCGTCCGGGAATTAACATAGCAGATATTATATATCCTCACGAGGATGTTAAGAGGATTTTGGGTTAGAGAAATGAGGGAAAACTAAGATGACTATTTATTGTGATATACTATAGCGAGAATCGTTTATGAAAATTCAAGTGTATGGAATTATTTATTAAAATACTACGATGGTGCTTTCTGCCATTAATTATCATTGTCGCCTCTCATATTATAAGTGGGCTGTGGGATATGATTTTCAGAGAAATAGATATTTCATTTGGGCCATTGGGGACATATTCGATGTTGTATAAGCAGTGCCTTTCAAACTTGACCGAAGGATGTGTGTGTACAGTTTTAGCGACCTTAGTAGCTCCATCAGGAAAGAAAATTGTATCTTGTATTGTTCCTCTATTATGGATTAGCGCAACAATTCTTACAATATGCGTAGCACCGAGCCACTGGAGTGGTTATGTGGCGACTATTTCAGGATGTATTTCATCCTTATTTGGAGTGTATTTAGTAAAGAAATACCTGTTAGAGAATAAATGATGGTAAATATGATTAGATCGAAATTATATGAATAAGACTTTGAATATTATTGGCCTCGTACTATCTGTGGCTTTGTTGCTGTGCTTATTGCCGATGCCATATGGCTATTATGTGTTGGTTAGGTTTTGTGCCACGATTGTCTTTATATGTATGGCAGTGTCGTATGGAGATAAAGATATGACTGCAATGGCCGTTCTCGCTGGTGCTTTAGCTTTATTATTTCAGCCATTCTTCAAGATTGCTTTAGGAAGGGTAATGTGGAATATTGTCGATGTTATTGTAGCTATAGGTCTTATAGTTCAATACATTTTCTATGTAAGAAATAAGTGATTATGTTAAATAACTAAAATTTAATTGTTTATGTTTTCTGAGACTTGGTCTTTACCATTTTTGTTTTCAATTACTCTTTCTGTCGCTATGATGGATGAAGAGGATAATAGTGCCTTTCACAACATACTTGGGATGTTTCTTTGTTTAGCAAATATTGTATTCCTTGGAGAAACGCTATTTCTAGGAGAGCAATGGTGGCATGGATTGGTCGTATTTGTAGTGTCTCTATTAGCAGCATTATTATATGCTACTATTATTAGGAAAGTATTGTGGTTGATCTTATCCTATCCTATATGGGTTATTCTTGAAACTATAATTGGAATAGGTCTGCCGATTTATTGTCAATTCTGCTTATTCAATTAATTACGGACTTATGCACTTTAGGCTTGCGATCAATAACAAGTCTCTCATTCGAAAGTTATATGTTACCAGTAAGTGCTCGGCTGCACCACCGGGAGACGAAAAGTGTGGAAAATGATTCCCAAGAGTGTATCGTGCACTCTTGGGAATCAAAAGAGGCCGAAAATGCTGCCGACGAGATCATACGCAAGCCTAAAGTGCATAGTACCGATTAATTATTAGTGTTATGGATTACGAATACAACAACAATCCGATTTATGGTATCGTATGGTTCATAATAGTAGGCATAATTTTCTACATATTATGTTCATTGTGTAGTTGGAGCCTTTCCATGGATGAATGGGGACTCTTTTCCAACGATAGGTTATGTCATCGAATTTTTGATTGCAAAAGAGGTACTACTTCAACTTTTCGGCTTTCGTAATGATTGATGATATAAACAAAATAAGATAAGAATGAAAGATAAGTATGGATGGTCATGGTATTACGAAGAGAAATCTGTGATATACGAACTGTTCGGGGACAATTTATATACCATTTTTGAAGACATCCCCAAACGAATTATTGCTATAAGTACGCTAATAATTTGTGTTTTATATGCGTTGTCATTTTTCTGCCATTTTAGATTGGCTGCGATATTATTTAACCTTTGCTCTGGTGTTTCTCCTTTGTTTCTTGCGTATATTTTATCGGTTATAGTGTTTATAGATAAGAGGCGTAAGGTTATTAAAGTGGATAGTAAGAAGAGTATCAAGTATATATGGTTCATATCTAAAGGAATTATACTTCTTATTTTTGGAGTTGCTGCAATAGTGTTAACAGGTAACATCAATAAACATAATGCTTTTGCGTATTCAGAATACGTTGTTGATATGCAAACCGGATATTATCATTATCCAGATATTGGTTGCCCGGAAATTCAAGACTGTGATGATCTTGTTTTGATGACCGGTGAGGAAATCGAAGAAACAACTGATGGTATGTTATGTCCTTGGTGCCGAGATTATATGCACATAGCAGAAGAGGACTATTATTCGGGTAAATTTTGAGTTTAATTTACTGATTAGTAATAAATTATGAATGAAGATAGAATAAGGACTATATTACTGATAGTGTCGATAATAACGTCCGTCGTTATTGTGATATCTTGCTGGATTCTGTACAACAACCCAATCTACGTTTTGTTTTGCTGTGCGGTTGTATTATTCGGCTGTTATTGTAGGGATGAGATCGGAAGCATATTATTTACAGGTGTATATGCTGTTGTTTCATTGATTTTATGCATCCATTTTGGCATTCCTGCCGCATCTAAGGCATATGATTCAGATCGTTTCGCCATTAATGAAGCCCTCAAATCGGATAACATCATATCGTATAAAAAGTATGTTAACTCATTTCCGGAGGGAAGATATGTTGAGGATGCGTTGGATTCAATTGCAGCAAAAGTGCTTATAAATGTCGGGCACTCTAATGAACTGTATACATTTTTAGATACGTGTTCCCGTTCGGAGATTGTTGAACGGGCGTTGCTTCTTTTGGATGATAATTATGACAATTGTGTAAAGTATGGACATCAGATGCCAAAAGAATTAATTGTAGCATATGTAAGGCACTATCAAACCGGACTTCATTACGAAGAACTTAAGCAATCTTTGATGAATCTTGAAGATGATGAGGCATACGAGTTTGCTGTAAAGGTTGGCACATTGGGCTCCTACACTAATTATTTGGAGGAACATCCTACTGGAATACATAGAAAGGATATTCTTAACCTGATAACTCAATATAAGATACAACATAAGTATGATGGCAACTATTTGTCATCAGGAAGTCAACCTTATGCAAAAGTATATGGCAACAATGGCCATTATGATCAATGTGCGATTACCGTAGGTGCCTACGGTAATAGTGACGTGGTGGTTGTTGTCAAACATAATAACAAATATGGGAAAGTCGCTGGCCACGCATACATACATCAAGGAGGATCATATTCAATCAGCCTTACTCCGGGAACTTATCAGACATTTTTCTACTATGGTAGCAGTTGGAATCCGCATAAGAAATTGGATAATGGATTAGTTGGTGGATTTATGTATGATGAGGAGTATGGAAAAGACAATCCTGTATATTTGGGAGTCAAGGATTTTGGATATTATGTGTCTTACGATGAGTTGTCTTATTCTCTTCGGGAGGTAGTAGGTGGCAATTTTTCAATGCAGAAAGCGAGTCGAACAGATGTGTTTTAATATACAATGAATCTACCCATACCTCTCAAAGTACTTCACAATGGACACAGGAACGGTTATGACGATGGACTATTTCATTGAGCATTTCCATTCTTTCATTGATGAGTATAGAACAGAAGAGACAAAGAGTGACGTGTCTAAATTTTTGAATGTTAATTGATCATATCTCATAATCGAACATTTACGATGAAACCACAAACTAAATCAGAGGAACATTCCGCATTCTCGAAAGCGTTTATGCGTTGGTGCTTAGGAAGCGGTTTTGTGCTGGCGGGGCTGTTGCTTGTAATATTGGTCGTCTATGCTCTTGCTCCATATCCAATTATTATGAGGGGAGGTGGCATACGGGCCAGTTTCGTGTATTGGGCCACACTCCCTTGGCTATTTTATGCTTCCTGGCTTATTGTTACGTCAGTCGTGTTCGCACTGATCGCTGTGTTGAAGCATCGGAGAGGCAAGGCAGGATGGATTTATTATTCTTTGATTGTTCTGACTTTTGTCTTGAGCAGTTTAGCCTGTTTGTTCTTTATGGTGCTGCAATGTGTCGCTAATTGGTACTATGTTGAAATATATTATAATGTGGCGTTTCTCTATTGTATGTTCTTCATAATGTGCGTGTCATTCGTTTGGTTTTTAGTTTGGATGATTCTTTTGTACAGAAAAGGTCGGATGAAGTATTGGAGCATCAAAGCTTTTCTTTGCAGATGGACTGGCTTTGTTTTGGCGATGGCACCTATTATGCTTATTATGGCGATCGGTCGGTAGTAGCAAGTGGGGAAACTGAATATGATTTAATGTTCATTTCTGTAAATAAACATTAGAAATTCCTCTATTGTATTGCTAAATATTACATAAAATGTGTGTTTTCTTAAGATAGAATTTATCTTTTCAGGACTTCTTACTACCTTTGCAGCTAGAAATCGATCATCATTATGATACAGGAAGTGAAAATACGCAACTTTATGTCTTTCAAGGACGAGGTGACATTCAGCTTCGAGGCTACCAGAGACAAAACTTTTGAGGATTATCATGTCATTGAGGTTGCGGAAGGTGTGCGGCTTTTGCGCTTTGCCTTAGTCTATGGTGCAAACGCTTCTGGAAAATCCAACTTACTGCACGTATTCGATTTTCTATATGGTTTTTGGTTTTCCAGAACAAAAGATTTGGACGCTGTCACTCGGGTCATTCCTTTTAAGCTCGATCAAAACACGCCTAACCAGCCATCCCGTTTCGAGGTGAAGTTCTATGTGAACGAGACGAAATACTGGTATATCCTTGAACTTGACAGCCATAGGGTATATGAAGAGAAACTGTTTTACTACAAGACAGTTCAGCCGACTATGCTCTTTTCAAGGGAATTGCGGGATAGCCAGTCTGTGATTTCATTCAACAGTGCGGTTGTCAAGATCAGTAAGGCGGCACAGGAAGAAATCTCACTTAAATGCCTTGCGAATATGTCCTTGTTTGCAGCAAGAAATCAAGTCAATGTAGCGATGCCTGAAATTGATGCCGCCAAGGACTGGATGAGGACGCGGATAATGCAGGGGATCAATCCTAAGACGTATATGTTTGACTATGCCGGGGAACAGATGCTGAAGGATCAGGAGATGAAATCGTACCTTTTGGATTTTGTCCACAAAGCCGACTTTAACATAACAGGTGTCAGGGCAGACATTGTGAAAAAGGCGATCAGTCAGCAGCAACTCGAATTGTTTATGAGCAGGAATGACATTCCGCCTATCGAAAAGGAGAATCTAAGGCAAAATCCGTCTTTCGATTCCATCGAGACTACATTTGAGCATACTGTTCAGAACGAACGTGGAATAGAGAAATATACCCTGCCGAATGCCCTGCAATCAGATGGGACAACACGGACATTCGGGATCGAGGCGGCAATATACAGAGCATTGAAATCCGAGTCTATGATTCACATTGATGAGATAGAGGCTTCGCTTCATCCGGAGTTGGTGGAATTTATTCTCCAGAAGTTCCTTGCAACAAAGAACCGGTCACAGTTGCTGATCACAACGCACTATGACCCTCTTTTGAACACCGTCAATGACCTCATCAGGAGCGATTCTGTTTGGTTTACCGAGAAGGAAGAATCCGGAGCCACAAAATTATATTCATTAGTGGAGTTCAAGGGATTGAAAAGGATTTCATCTCTCCAGAAAGCGTATAGGAATGGGTTATTCGGTGCATTGCCAAACATTAAGGGATAGTTTGCTATGGCCAGAAGAATCAACACCCAAAAGTCCAGAAATCCGATTCCTGTAATAATAGGTGCCGGAATTACCGAGCAGTGGTATTTCACCCATCTGCAAAATTTGCTCAACCTTAGAATCAGAATCCGTCCGAGGTTTTTTGGTACAGAAAACATCCATGAACTGGATAAAAAGATATCGCAGGTAATCAGTGAGGGTACAGTGGCCGTGTGCGTGTTCGATGCAGATACAGCCGAGTACAGCGAAACGGAGGCAAGGAAAGTTGAGGCGCTGAAGAAAAAGTATGCGAACAAGAAGAATGTCGTACTGTGCGACAGCCTACCGTCAATAGAGTATTGGTTTCTCCTACATTATGATGATACCAACAGACAGTTCGCCAATTCTCACGCAGCTGAGGTGGCACTTCGCTCGTACATCAACAACTATGAAAAGAAGGAGATTTTCCTGAAGAATCCAAAATGGGTGGCCGATATGATTTCAGAGAGCAGGATCGACAATGCCATAGTGCGGGCGAAGGCATAAGAGAATACCGGAGGTTCTTATTCAAGAGTGTAAGCAGTAATTTTGTTTCCGCAGATTTCAGAAAAAAGAGAACCGACAGTTTTCAGAAAAGAGGAACCACCCGATTTCGGAAAATAAGAGTCGTCAGGTGAAACTGAAAGAGAGTTCTGCAGTGAGATTTTGAGAAAAGAACATGGTTGCCTATTTTAGAAAAGCTTAAGGTCTGAAAACAGACAACCATGACACAGTTAAATTTAATTTCAATTGTCACTATGTGGAGCAAAATTAATGAATTATCCCGACAATCCCTCAGTCAGATGCAGATAGCGCTGAAGCTGGGCATCAGCCGGGACACGGTCAGGCGCTACCAGCGGATGACCGAAAAGGAGTTCGAGAGTTTGGTTTCCAGCGAGTTCCTTCGCAGGAAACGCAAGCTGGAAGCCTTTGAGGGCTTCATCAAGCAGCTGCTGCAGGACTGCCCGTCCTTGTCTGCGGCCCAGGTTCATGACCGCCTTAAAGAACACTATCCGGATCTTCCGGAGGTGTCGGAGCGCACCGTGTACAACACGGTATGTCTGGTCCGGGAGCGGGAGGAACTGCCCAAGGTACCGGAATGCGGCCGTCAGATGTTCAAGGTGCCGGACTGTGAGTACGGAGAGAAGGCACAGGTGGACTTCGGCGAAAAGATCCTGCGGACATCCAAAGGCGGCCAAGTGAAGGTATACTTCATGGTGATGGCCCTGCAGCGGTCGAGATACAAGTTCGTGTATCTCCAGAACACGCCATTCACCTCAAAGACAACCGTCTATGCCCATCATCTGGCTTTCAGATACTTTGGCGGCATGCCCCGGAAGGTCATCTACGACCAGGACCGTAAAATGCTTGTGAGCGAGAACTTCGGTGACTATGTGATGACAGGAGAGTTCGCCAAGTATGTCAGCGCGGCAGGCTTTGAGCCTGTATTCTGCATGCCTTACGACCCGGCCAGCAAGGGCCAGTCGGAGGCCGTGGTCAAGTATGTGAAGAACAACTTCCTTGCAGGACGCACATATGTCAACATGGACAGTCTCAACGAAGAGGCCATCGGCTGGCTGTCCAGGACGGCGAACGCCAAGGCCAACAGCACGACCAGACTCATACCGGCGGAAGAGTTCAAAAAGGAACAGCCCCGACTGGCGCATTATGCGGAAGCCATGGACGAGCCGGAGATGGAGGCGCGGGAGTACTCTGTCCGCAAGGACAACACACTGCTGTATCACAGCAACTTCTACAGCCTGCCGCTTGGCACGTATGCCGGTCAGGGGACCAAGGTGATGGTGGTCAGGAACGTGGACAACAACGAGCTGGAGATATATGACCCGAAGGACTTCTCACTGATCACCAGACACAGGGTCAGCCCGTTCCGTGGCCAGTTCATCAACAAGGACGGGCATGCAGGCAGCCGCAACAGGGACATCCTTGAGTCTGAGCGGATACTGCGCACGTTCTTCAACGAATGGGCTGACGACAGTCTGCTGTCGCGCTTCCTGAAGGAACTTCACGACAACCGTCCGCGTTATTATCGCAAGAGCGTCACCGTCATGGCCTCTCTCATGACCGATTATGACAAGGCCGCGGCTCACAGACTGCTGGAGATGTTTGCGGAGGCCAAGGTGTACAACGCCAATGTAATGCGGGAGATGGCCGCACGGCAGGCCGACAGAATGGAGGCCCAGCCGGAGAGAAGACCCGTTGTCGCCGATGCCGCAGTGCGCGGTGCAGACTTCACTCCGGAACAAAGGCCCATCAGTGAGTATGATGACATCATAAATGGAGAGGAGGAGAAGTGATGGAGGAGACATTGAAAATCAGCACCGAAGGCATCAGGGCATACGCCAAGGCCCTGCGTCTGAGCAACCTGAGAAACAACTGCGGAGACATCATCCATAAGGCCCAGATTGACAAGCCATCATATCTGGACTTCATCATGGAAATCCTCAAGTCGGAAACAGCCACGCGCCAGCAGAACGATCTGGTCCGCAGAATGAGACAGGCGAAGCTGCCGCGCAACTGTGACCTGGACCTCTTCGACTTCAACCACAGCGCCGGCATCACCAAGCCGCAGCTGAAGCAGCTGCGGGAACTCGTGTGGCTCGACCAGATGTATAACCTCATCTTCATGGGACCCGCCGGGACCGGAAAGACCTTCATGGCCGCGGGCCTCGTCAGAGATGCCGTAATGAAAGGCTACAGGGCGCAGTTTGTAACCATGGACAACCTGATCAACGTATTGAGAATGAAAGATATGACATCTTCGGCCATGAGCGCCTACAGCGGGATGCTCAAATGCAATCTCATCGCCATAGACGACATAATGCTCATGCCGATGAAAAAGGAGGAGTCGGTGGCGTTCTTCAATCTCATCAACGCCCTGCACGAAAAGGCGTCAGTCATCATAACAACTAACAAAGCGCCTACCGAGTGGGTGGAAGTACTTCAGGATGAAGTCCTTGCCACCGCCCTTCTGGACAGGCTTCTATTCCGCTGCGATGTTGTCAAACTCGTCGGCTCATCATATCGTATGGAAAATCGGTCGGGCTTTCTGGCCAAAGGCAAGGAGGACAAACAATGAAAAAGAAGAACAGAGAAGCGCTTCGGACAGCGTTGACCGAGTTCCAGAATGCGTATCGCATCTTCCTTGATGATGTCAGAATGATGCAGGAGGCGGAGGCGAGAGGACTTGTCGGCCCCGTCAGTCAGACAAGCCCATACTCATATCAGGAATGGGAGATAAAGCTGGACATTCTGGAGACGACTGTCGAGCAGGTACTTCAAGACGAAAGATAGATGTTAAACCATAGACCTTAAGCGCCAGGCAGAGATGCGGCAGCGCGCTGCCGCATCTCTGCCTTATCAATCAAAATATGCAGAACCTGCTTTCCGAAATATGCAGAATCTAATTTTTCTGAAAATTGTAGGTCGAATACTTGCTTTTTACAAAGAGTTTACAAGGCGCTTGAACAAAGTAAATAATAGCATACTTGTAGCACCCTCGGGAGACAAAAAGCGTGGAAAAAGTTTCCTAAGAGTGCACGATGCACTCTTGGGGATCAAAAGAGGCCGAAAATGCTGCCGAAGGGATCGGGCGCACCGATGGGATCAAGAGTGTCGAAGGGATCAGGGGCACCGATGAAATCAAGAGTACCGATGGGAGCAGGCGCAAGTGTAAAGAGCATGATCTGATACTAAATCTACTTCACACCGGATCGACATCAAGCGCGATTTGGCCTGAATATTTCTTCTCCTTTTCGAAGCGTTCGACCGCAGCCGCTAGCGTCTCCTTGTTCCTTACGAGCGAACGGTCTTTCGGCAGCAACACTCTGATTTGGCGGATGTTCTGGTTCGAGATCTTGTCGATGGCCGGGGAATATGGACCTATGACATTCGGACCGTTTTGCACTCCGGGAGCGAAGCTGAGCCTGACGCCCAAGGCCTCGCGGATCGCCTCCGCAAGCTCACGGCTAAGCAGATTCACCCTCGCCTGATTGTAGTCCTTGACGATGACCCCGATGACCCTTGAATATGGAGGATAGCCGAACATTTTTCTTTCTCCGAGAAACCGGGCCATCGTGCCGTTTTCGTCCAATTGACCGTCAATGCTTTGATAGACAGGGTGCTCCGGCTGGGATGTCTGGATGACGAACAGACCTTTCTCTCCACGTCGCCCACATCTTCCTCTGAACTGTTCCAGAAGCTGGAGCCCTCTTTCGTCAGCCCGGTAGTCCTCCTGTCCGAGAATCGAGTCGGCCTGAAGCACGGCCACGAGTGTCAATCCGCTGAAATCGAAACCTTTTGCGACCATTCTCGTGCCGATCAGGATGTCGATTTCTCCCTTGGAGAACTTACGGATCGTGTCGGTCTCATATTTCCTGCTCTGAGCCGTGTCGCTGTCCAGGCGGGCGATCATTGCGTTCGGGAAGAGTCTGGCCGCTTCCTCCTCAATCTTCTGGGTTCCGGAGCCCAGTGGCTTCAACTCACCACCGCATTTCGGACATTTGCCGGTATATTCATACACCCTGCCGCAATAGTGGCAGACGAGCCTTTCGCTTCCATCGGCGCGCCTGTGCAGGCTCAGACTCACGTTGCAGCAGCGGCATTTCGGGATTTCGCCGCACTCCTGGCACTGCACGATCGGGGAATATGCCCGCCTCTCCCTTAGGATCAGCACTTGTTGGTGTCTCCCGAGGCATTCGC
>DCMG01000082.1:28304-37005 GCA_002321335.1 Bacteroidales bacterium UBA1628
TTCTGGAGAAACTTCCGATCATCCCGTTCTTGCGCCTCTCGGCGATCGTGTCGATGATCTCGATGTCCGAGTCCGCCGCGTCGTAGAACCTTTTGTTCAGCGTGACGAGCCCGTAGCGTCCGACGCTGCAATTGTAAAGCGACTCAAGCGAAGGTGTGGCCGACCCAAGCACCACATTGGCACTGAATATCTTCGCCATCATAATCGCCGTCTCTCGACCGTTGTACCTCGGGGCGGGGGAGTCCTGCTTGTAGGACGTGTCGTGCTCCTCGTCCACAATCACCAATCCCAACTCTTTGTGTGGCAGGAATATGGCGCTTCGGGTGCCGAGAACGACGTAGCCGTGGCGATTTGTATTCCTTAGAGTTTCGGTGGCGCTGATTTGCGTATCACTTGAGGCATAGTCTTTAATGACATCGGCGCTTGGGTTGACATTCACATATTCATTTATGTCTTTTGCCGATGCGCAATGTCGAAGGACCGCGGCCACTTCCCGTTTTTTGGACATCGTCTCGCCGGAATGGAACACCAGCAGCTCCTCCGGGAACGTCTCGCTGATTCTGTCCTCCAATTGTCTGCTGAGCGCGATCTCCGGAACCAGAAAAAGCACGTTCTTCCCTCTTGACAACGTTTCCTGTGCCAGCTTTAGATAAATTTCTGTCTTTCCCGATCCCGTCACCCCGTGCAGTAACGCAGGCTTTCCCTTGGCGAAAATCCCTTTGATTTTTGAATATGCCTCTTCCTGCGCCGCAGAGAGTGCGATTTTGTTTCCATAAGAGGGACTTACGGACGCTTCGACAGGCTCTGCGTCTGGATACCCAGCAGCAGACTCTTTCCTTTCGGTCACTGAGCCGTCCCTATCGGTCACTGAGCTTGTCGAAGTGACCTCACCAACCAATCTCTTTACCTCCAAGACCAGCTGCTCTTTTTCTTCTAGATACCTCTTCCGAGCCTCCGCTTTGCGGGCTTTCATTGCCAGTTCTTCCTTTTTCTCTACCCTCTCTCTCAGCCGCTTGATCTTCTCTTCTATTCTGGCCCTATTCTTCTCCTCTCTCTCCGCCCTCATCACTTCCCGTCGTGCCAACGCTTCCTCCTCTGCCACTTTCTGCGCCGGATAAGCCGCCTTGTAAACCTCCCCGACCGTGCATAGGTAATATTCCGCGATCTGCCTCCAAAGAGTGATCTCCTCCACTGAGACCGGCTCCAGTCCCTCTGCCATCCCGACAACCGGCTTCACCCTTTCCACAATCCCCATGGCCTCCGCCTGCTTTCCAGCGTCCACAACGCTCACGACCCCAACATATTCCTTTCCGGCGAAGTTCACCCGCACCCGGTCTCCGACACATACAGCCACTCCATCTAGATAATAGAACGGCTCCCACTCCAGCCGGAGCGGAAGGATAACCTGTATGAAGGTCTTCTTCGACATCGTGGCGAATTTAGCCAAAAACATCCACTCAGCGAAGAAAAATGCAAATTCTTCTCAAAAAAATTTGCAACCAAAAGAAAAATGCCTATCTTTGCAATCCCAAACGGAAACGGTGTCGTAGCTCAGATGGTAGAGCAATGGACTGAAAATCCATGTGTCGGCAGTTCGATTCTTCCCGACACCACTCCAAAGCCTCGTAGAATGAGTTCTACGAGGCTTTTTTGTATCCTATCAGTGCCTTACCTTAATCCGGGGCTAAAGTTCACTATCTCGGTCTCCCTGTCACTGTCTGATCAGTATCTGGCGGAGTCATCAAAAAAAGGAACCGTTCTTTCGAGCGATTCCTTTTAATCATTAGGCACCGTTTCCGGCACCCTTGTACTGGGTAGGAGAATCGAACTCCTATTGCAAGATTGAGAATCTTGAGTACTAACCGTTATACGAACCCAGCGTGCTTTTGTTTTGGGATTGCAAAGATAGGCAATTTTTTTTAACTTCCAAAATTTTCTGTGAAAAATATGGAAAAATCTGAAAATTTTCCTGTGTATAGGATTCCATGGATGACTTTGCAGGAAAACTGAGGGGCTATATAATATTAGGTAATCATATAACAATGGACTAATATGGCACGAAAGCAGTAGCGGCACAATCTTTTCGCAGTCTGCAATCTCACCGCCACTGACATTGTTTGCGAGGATCATCTACGGGCGGTGACAGCCGAATTTTGTGAATATGGCGGCACGCAAAACCGCCCTGGGTACGACTTCAGGTGTGTGGACTCAAATGGACACTGACGCAATGTAAAAGAGTAGTCAATGCGTATATATTAAATGAGGCCGCGGACAATTTCCGCGGCCTCTCTTTGTCTATCGTTTCCGTGACAGAAATTACTTCTGACGGTTCTTGTATCTCTGGTAGAATTTGTCGACGCGTCCGGCGGTGTCAACGAGCTTGACTTTGCCAGTGTAGAATGGGTGAGAGGTGTTGGAAATCTCGACCTTTACAACCGGATATTCAACTCCGTCAACAACGAGAGTCTCTTTGGTCTCGGCGCATGAGCGGGTGATGAACACGGTGTCGTTCGACATATCCTTGAAAGCTACAAGGCGGTAGGTTTCGGGATGAAGTCCTTTTTTCATTTCTTTATTGTTTTTAAAAGTTGTTATACTTCTTGTAAACAGTCTGCAAAGTTAACCTTTTTTTGAAGATATACAAATGTATTGCATGCAAAACTTGTTTTGTTTGAAGAATATTCATTGGTTGTTGACGATTGATGCTGTGGAATATTGAAAAGTAAACCCGTCCCGCAGGATTCCTGACTACCTGCAAATAGCGGCTCCGGCACATTGTTCAGTCACATCCAGGATGGGCAGCTAATCCATCCCTTGGCGGATAGGAGGGGTGGTTACCTCCAACCGGATACAGCCATCAGGCCATGAAGAGCGATTTGTCCGGTTCTTACGAGGCTCGGGGTTGGCCGACCCCGGCTTGTTCAACCTTATGCTTCCGGAACTTTCTAACTGCGCGGCCGGCTTTTCAGTCGACGCGCGCAAGCCTTAGGGGCTGGCGACCCCTTGTTCAGTCACGGACGGGTTTACAACTTTCAAAGATCGATTTCTTTGTGCAAAGATAGCCAACTCCAGCGAAATCTATATGCGTAGATGTGCCTTTTTTTTAAGAATATCGCGTGGCGAAGACCCAAACTCATATATTTTTCCTAAATTTACGGATGATATGATGTCGTTTTTGATTGTAAATCATAATCAAGGCGGCCTCTAAATTTAATATTATATGGAAACACATGTCGTGATTATGGCTGGAGGCATCGGCAGCAGACTTTGGCCTGTGAGCACTCCAGAGATGCCCAAGCAGTTCATCGACCTGCTTGGAATAGGAAAGACTATGATTCAGTTGACAGTGGACCGTTTCCGGCCTGTCTGTGACCTTAAGAATTTTTGGGTTGTCACTTCGGCTGGCTATGTGGAAATAGTCAAGTGGCAGCTTCCTGAGATTCCGGCGGCGCATATTCTTGCGGAGCCAGAGCCACGGAACACGGCGCCGTGCATCGCGTACGCCTGCTGGAAGATTTCCTCCGTCTGCCCAGACGCCAACATTGTCGTGACTCCGGCCGACGCTTTGATATTAAATGAGCAAAAATTCTCTAATATAATCCGGAAGGCCTTGAATTTCACGGCTGCCGGCAACAGGATAGTTACCATTGGCATTGAACCGACGCGTCCGGAAACCGGATACGGGTATATATTCGCTGAAGAGAAATGCCCAGAGGAGGTTGTCAAGGTTCGGGAGTTCAAGGAAAAGCCTGATCTTGCGACAGCCAAGGAATATCTTGCCGCGGGGACATATTTCTGGAACGCAGGCATATTCGTCTGGAGTGCTGCTACCATTGTCGCTCAGATGCGCGCGCACGCTCCGCGGATCGCCGATGTGATGGACAGGATTGCCGCTTCGTTTGGCACTGAAAATGAGTCGGATGTTGTCAGGAAACTGTTCCCGGCCTGTGAAAAGATATCCATTGATTATGCGGTGATGGAAAAGTCCGAAGAGATATATGTGATCGAGGGGAATCTTGGATGGTCCGACCTGGGCAGTTACAGTTCTGTAAAGGAGCATATTCCTTCTCATTATGATGATCCGGTGCTGGATGGTTGCTCTGAGGATTCTGGCTGCAAGGGGAACAAGACCATAGGAAAGGACGTGCGTCTCTTTGATTGCGCTGGCTGCATAGTCCACGCCGAGGATGCCGGTACGGTCATTGTGAAAGGTTTGGATGGCTACATAGTGGCAGTCAAAGGGGGAGATGTCCTCGTCTGTCCGCTTGCTGATGAGCAGATGATCAAGGAATATTCAAGCAAGAGGTAAAGACTTTCGGCCTTCATGAAAATTTCAGGCACGTTGTGGCATGAGGTACGTGTTTATAGTTCAAGGTGAGGGGAGGGGACACCTGACCCAGGCCATTTCCATGGAAAGGCTTCTGCGTGAGAATGGTCACGAGGTCGCCGCTGTGCTGGTAGGAAAGAGTCCTGCCCGCAAGTTGCCGTCTTTCTTTGCTGAGACCATCAAGGCACCGGTCGAGATGTTCGAGAGCTTCAACTTTGTGCCCTCGTCCTCAAACCGTAAGGCAAGTTCGCTGAAGACAGGACTGTACAATGTCCTGCACATAGCAGGTTTCGTGCCGTCTGTCAGATTCATCTCGCGCCGCCTGAAGGATTTGTCCCCGGATGTTGTGGTTAATTTCTATGACATTCTGGGAACTCTAGGTTACCGTTTTAGCCGCCTGAAATCCCCGATGGTCTGCCTTGGACACCAATTCCTTTTCCTGCACAAAGACTTCCGTTTCCCACGCGCAGGCTATTCCGGCCACTACGCTCTGAATTTTTTCACGAATATGGTGGCTTTGGGAGCGTCCAAGGTCCTGGCCCTCAGTTTCAGACCAATGGACGACGATTCGAGGCGTAAAATCAAGGTCGTTCCTCCGCTGTTGCGTCCGGCTGTGCTTGATTTGCGTCCTGCATCAGGGTCTGATGATCCGGCAGTGCGCGATGGCGGGTATATTCACGGATATATGCTGAACGCCGGATTCTCGCAAGATGTCATGGAGTGGCATTCGGTTCATCCTGATGTTCCGCTGCGCTTCTTCTGGGACAGGGCAGGCGAGGGGGCTGTGAAAGTGGTCGATGAGACACTTTCGTTCTATTATCTGAATGACGAGGAGTTCTTGCGCCAGATGGCCGGCTGCCATGCCTATGCTTCCACGGCTGGATTCGAGTCTGTCTGTGAAGCGATGTATTTGGGCAAACCTCTTTTGATGGTACCGTCACATATAGAACAGAAATGCAATGCTTACGATGCCACAGAAGGATACCGGATGACGTTGGCAGCCTCTGGCGAAAATGTGCCTGTTCCGCATCCGGCAGTCGCTTCGGATAGTTTTGATCTGGATCTGCTGTTGCATTTCGCTGATAATGAGTTTGTGGCGGATGAATCTTTCCCCGCCTGGGTACGGTCGGCAGATTCGATGTTTTTGAAAGAACTAACTTTTTTGTAAAATTTTCTCAAAAATATTTGGAAGTTTCGTCAGAATGCCCTACCTTTGCAATCCCAATCAGGAAGACCACTTCTTGAAAAGGTTGGAAAGATTCGTTAGCTCAGTTGGTAGAGCACAACACTTTTAATGTTGGGGTCTCGGGTTCGAGCCCCGAACGGATCACAAAAGGAGCTTCGCTTCTTTCCAGAGTTAAGGTTAAGGCCGGCGCTCAAGACAAAATGCTTTGCTAGCTCAGTTGGTAGAGCAACTGACTCTTAATCAGTGGGTCTAGGGTTCGAGTCCCTAGCAGAGCACGAAAAGGCTTCGGACATTGTCTGAAGCCTTTTTCGTTATTGATGAATAATGGACAGATTTGAAAAATACGAGAGTGATCTGGTCGATAGACTCGTAGAGTTGTGCACTGCCAGAGGCCTTATGGACGGGATGCTGCTGAGCAGTCCTGACATCACGGCCAGATGGGAACCTATCGCTTTGGATTATTCAGGTGATGCGGTCAGGGAGTTCAATGCCTATCCGGAGGTGGTGCTTGCTTGGACTGCTTACATCGGGATGGCGGTAGCGTGCTGGTGGGATAAGGACTGGGTGCGTTACAAGGACCAAGGATATTCCTCACTTGTCGGCTCGAGAGGCTTTGATGATCTTGACGAGCATGTGACCAGAGATATTCTCAAGCACCCGCTCAATTCAAAGGATGCTGCGGACATTGCCGGAAATCTGGCATTTCTTGCCGGAGAAGCATATTCGTACATGATGCGCCAAGGGGTTGAGGCGCAGAGCGTTGACGCTTTTAATATATTCCGTCACACGCTTTCCGCCATGTATCGCATAGGGGCAGCGTTGGAACTCAAGGCCTTGCGCTACAGGATGGAGAAGATATAGAGATTATGGCTAAGACATTTCACAGCCTGAAGGATCTTAAAGGGCTTATTCCTAAGAATGAACCGGTCAAGGCGGCCGTTCAGGCAAAAAAGCGTGAGAAACCGGTTGAGACAGCCAAGGCATATTCCGACCCCAAGGTTGGGGACAGGGTTGTTCTGATGGAATCAGATGCGCATGGGCGTATCCAACGGATTGACGGCAAGACCTATTTCGTCAAACTTGACGACGGAATGGTCGTGAGGCTTGGCAAATGGGACTTTGCCGTGACTGATGACAAGGAGGAGGAGCGTCTTCGTAACTCTATTTTCACGAGACGCCGGCCGGATTCTTTGGAGGAGCCGTCCAAGCCTCGTTACACCGATTATGGAGAAATCACAGTCGACCTTCACCTAGAGGCATTGGCGAGGGGACGCTCCATTCAGCCGGGGCAGGCACTCCAGTACCAGATTGATGCTTTCAAAACCGAACTCAAGAAATGTCTGCCGCACCGTGGGATGCGTGTCCGCTTCATAACAGGAGTCGGGGACTATGTCCTGACCAATGCCATCCGTAAGGAACTTGACGAGGTCTATTCCTTGCGGTGCACATATACCGTCGGCACACCTGGCGTGACCGTCGTCACGGTACGCTGACGAGGCAGCCGACGTATATATTGTTGACTTGGACTATTTGGTGCGTCCGACCAGACGGTCTGCGAAATCGCGCAGTATCTCGGTTTTTTTGCCGCCGCAGATGCCGGAGACGCATCCAAGAGCCTTTTCTGTGAGTTCTACAATGGCTTTCTTGGCATCCTCACCGATGTTAAGGGTGTTGTAGATGGCTTTGACTCTGCCGATTTTCCCGGCCTTTTCATCATCGCTTTCGGCTTTCATTGACATGGCTTCCTGAAGTTCTTTGCGGACAGTCTCGTCGGCCTTTTCAAAGGCCCTTACGGTCAGCCAGCTCTTCTTCTCGTTGAGGATGTCCCCTCCGATCGGTTTCCCGAAGACTTTCACGTCCCCATAGGCGTCCAGATAGTCGTCGGCCACCTGGAAGGCGAGACCGAGGTTGTAGCCATAGTCGTAGAGGCAGTCACAATCGCTCTGTGGCGCTCCGGCTATAATGGCTCCCATCTTTGCGGCGCAGGCGATGAGCACGCTCGTCTTGAGACCGATCATATTCATGTAGTCTGCCATCGGAACCGTTGGTAGCTGTTCGAAATCCATATCGTGCTGCTGTCCCTCGCACACCTCGGCGGCGGTTTTTGAGAACAGCCTCATGACATCTGTGACAATAGTCTGCGGCGCTTTCGCGATCCTGGCGTAGCTGTCGATGCACATCACGTCGCCGGAAAGGATAGCCGTGTCGGAATTCCATTTCTTCCAGACCGTGTCCACACCTCTGCGAAGCGGCGAACGATCCATGATGTCATCATGGATGAGTGTGAAACTGTGGAAAACCTCTATGCCCGCCGCCGGCTCCAGAATCTCCGGTGTGAGTTCATCCTTGTACAATGAATATGCTATGAGACATAGCGTAGGACGGATTCGTTTTCCTCCGATCGCTATCATATACCTGAGCGGATCGTAAAGTCCCGAAGGCTCGTCCGTGAACCTGATTTCCTTGAAAAGATTCTTGACTGCGGCGTCAATGGTTTCCTGTGTCAGCATTGTTTGTCGTTTTTTAAGAGCGTAAATATAGGAATTTTCACTGGAATATTTGTACCTTTGCAGCCGCAAAAGGGTCCGGATCTCTGACAAAGGAACGGCCCTGTGTTCTTGAAACCACGTTAAAAACAAGAAAGACAATGTCAAATTCAACTAATCAACAGCGAGAGACGCTGTCTGTTACCTACGTTTGGATGTCAGTGACATTCTGCGTGTGTCTGGTAGTTTCCAACATCTTCATCCCACGGCTCTGGCAAGTCGGACCTCTTCCGGTGCAACTTACAGGTGCGGTTCTTCTGTTTCCGATTTCGTACATTCTGAACGATTGTCTTACAGAGGTTTATGGCTATAAAAAAGCCCGCCTGACAATCTGGATCGGTTTCGCGATGTGCCTCTTCGTGTCCATCGCCTCGTTCATTGTCACGAAGTTGCCCAAACCGATGTTCGAGGACAGCTACGCCGCCGCGGAGAGCTTCAACTCCCTGTTCGGACTTGTTCCGAGATCGATGATAGGCTCACTTCTAGCCTTTATCGCAGGCTCAACGGTCAATGCGTGGATAATGTCTAAGATGAAGGTGGCGACCAAAGGTAAAGGCTTTGGCTGGAGGGCCATCATCTCCACCATCGGGGGAGAGGCGACAGATTCCCTGATCTTTTTCCCGATAGCGTTCGGTGGCTTGC
>DCMG01000081.1 GCA_002321335.1 Bacteroidales bacterium UBA1628
TGCTGCGCCACAGCCGTGAAGCAGGCCTGCGAGATGAAACAGGCTTTCCCTGACGCGCAGGTCTACTGCTTCTACATGGATCTGCGAATGTTCGGCCGCCACTACGAGGATCTCTACCTCCGCGCCCAGAAAGACTTTGGCGTGAGGTTCATCCGCGGTCGTGTCGCTGAGGTTTCCGAGAATGTGGACGGAAGTCTTCTCGTGAAGGCTGAGGACACTGTGGCCGGCAAACCTCTGAAAGTCACCCTTGACCTTCTCGTGCTGATGGCCGGAATGAGGCCTTCGGCTTCCGGAAAGAGGGTAGGGGATCTGCTTGAGATGCCTGTTGAGGAGGACGGATTCTTCGCAGTCCGTGACGCGATTCTCTCAGGACAGCGCAGCCAGCTTCCGGGACTGTTCCTTGCCGGAGCGGCTACCGGGCCAAAGACCCTGCCGGAGACCCTTGCGGATGCCCGCGGGGCAGTCGTGGAGATTGACAGGTACCTGTCCGACATATTCCCTGACGCTAAGAATTATAAGACTTTGGTCCGCGAGAGATGGTAGATTTCGGTTTCGGTCTGGTCCCAAGTTCCAGAATCAATCTTGACCTGTTCGACAGGAAAAAGTTCGATGAGTTGGCCGCTCTTGAGCCTGATGTGCGCAAGTGCATGGCCTGCGGAAGCTGCACCGCTGTCTGCACCGCCGGGCAGTTCGTGCCGACAAGCCTCCGTGCCGCCATCGAGGAGCTCCACAACGGCCACCCCGACAAGGCTATAGGTCTTCTGAAGTCCTGCCAGCTTTGCGGAAAATGCTCGATGGTCTGCCCGCGCGGCATCAACACCCGCCACCTTATCATCTCCATCACAAAGGTGTACGCTAAAGAATAGTTGTTGGAAGAAACAAAACACATCCGACAAACGTCTTCTAAAATTATTGGAACGAAATGAACCATCTATTATATTCATTGACCCTTCAGGCGGCCCCGGAAGTCATCGACAGGATTCCTTCGGGCTACAGCAACTTTGTGATTCCGTTCGTGGCTGGCATCAGTTTCATGCTGATCTGGCTGACTGTGGGACTGATCAGGCTACTGGCCAAGATTCCGGCTGACGACCGCAGACGTTTCGGAAAATCATTGATCACTCCTAAGATCGCGCTGAAGAACATCAAGGACTTGTTCTGCGACTGCCTTTTCCACACGAAGATTTGGAAGCGCAAGCCGTTGCTCGGCTACATGCACTCCGCAATCGCATTCGGATGGTTCATGCTGATCGTCCTCGGACACATCGAGGTCGCTTTGTTTGTGCCTAAGCACCTTGCTTGGACGGATGGCGGACTTTTCTACCCGATTTTCTACCGTTTCTTTGTCTGGATCAATCCCGGCCACGTGACTCTCAGAGGTTGGTTCTTCTTTTTCCTGATGGACTTCTTCCTGCTCTATGTGCTCACCGGAGTCGGACTGGCAATATTCAAAAGGTTCAGGTCCATTGTGCTGGGGATGCGCCACACCACGAAGCCGTCGTTGGCTGACAGGGTGGCTCTTTACAGCCTTTGGATGATCTTCCCGTTGAGACTTCTGGCTGAGAGCTTTACCGCAGACCTGAGCGGCGGAAGCTTCCTTACTGTCCCTGTCAACCATCTGTGGCACTGGATATTCGGAGACAAACTGTTCTTCATGCCGGTCTGGTGGGCATATTCAATATGCCTCGGACTCTTCTTCGCCGCGATGCCGTTCAGCCGCTACATGCACATTTTGACGGAGGTCCTGTGGATCCTGCTGCGAAATGCTGGCATTCAGCCCCGTCATCCTCGCAAAGGTGTCGCCGAGGCTGAGATCTACGCGTGCTCAAGCTGTGGGCTATGCTTGGATGCCTGTCCGATGAACGTGCAGAAGAAGAATCTGAAATATTCATCGGTCTATTTCATTCGCTTCTTGCGTCGGCATAATGAGAAGAAAATCAATGATATCGCTGACAAGTGCCTGATGTGCGACAAGTGTCACGCGCTTTGTCCGGTCGGTGTTGACGCCCCGGCGCTCAGACGGACCCAACGTGCCACGGTCAACAATTCGCTGCCGTATGACTATTCGTACCTTAAGGCCGATTGTCCGATAGGATCAGTCGCTTCGGCAAGCTCAGCGACCGCTCCTGCCTCTGTCACTGGTTCATCTCACCCGGCCACTGAGCCAACCCATTCGGTCACTGAGCCTGCCGAAGTGACCTCTAATATTCAAAAATCCGGAGAGAAAGTAATTTATTTCGCCGGCTGCATGACCCACCTGACCCCAAGGATCATCAAGTCCGTCGAAAAAGTCTTCAAGTTCGCCGGAGTGGACTACATCTTCGCCGACCGCGACGGAGGAATATGTTGCGGCCGCCCTCTGATGCTAGCCGGCAAGACCGATGCCGCCCACGAGACCATCTCCGCCAACCGCAGGATGATCCTCTCTTCCGGCTGCCGCACCCTCGTCCTCTCATGTCCGATCTGCTACAAGATTTTTAAGGATGAATATGCCCTCGAAGGCATTGAGGTTCTTCATTACACCCAGTTCATCAATCGTCTGACCGAAGAGGGTAAACTGAAGCCTGTTGCTGGAGACGAGCGCATAGTCTATCACGATCCATGCGAGTTGGGCCGTGGCTGTGGAGTTTATAAAGAGCCTCGTGAGGTTCTAGGTAAGGTCGCCAATTTGGTGAAGGCCGCCAAGGAAGGCGATGAAAGTGTCTGCTGCGGAGGCAGCCTAGGCAGTCTCACCCTAGACGCCCGTGACCGTGCCAAGATCACCGAGTCCTCAGTCGGTAACCTATTGGCAAACAACCCTCAGACCATAGTCACCGCCTGTCCTCTCTGTCTCAAGACCTTCTCTGAGTCCGTCCCGGACACTGTCCAAGTCAAAGACTTCGCAGAACTCATCTCCCACCATCTTTAATCCGTCTATACCATCTAACACCGCCCACCTCTCCACTCCGCGACATTCAACGACGCTTATGTTCCAAAGTGTCGTCCATCTCCTCCGCGCGGCGACGTTGAACGACACTTAAACCCCAGAATGTTGTGCATCCCCTCCGCGCGGTGATGTTGAACGACACTTTGACCTCAAAATGTCGTTCATCCCCTCCGCGAGACGACTTTCCAGAACCTATTGTTGCTTTGAGTTTCCGATACAAATAAGTCTTAGACAAGGGACGTAGCAGATTCCTAACAGAAAAGCGACACCTGTTGACGACATTTCAAGCCATGAAAAATTATCAACCAGCATCGTTATCCCCCAGATTGTTCTCCCGAAGAAGACAATCAACATGGTGATGACCGCTGCCTTCTGGAGTGGCATCCTATGGATGAGTCCCAAAACCGACAGACCATAGCTTCCGGCGAGAAAAAACGCCATAGCGATGCAGACTGTGATTAAATATGGCAGCCAGGCCCCATGTGTGGCTATCTCATCCATCGCTTCGTTTATCCCATAGACACTAAACACTGTCTCCAGACAAAACAGACAAGCCAGATGCCCGGCTCCGATCACGAAATGCAGAATCACTCCCAATAAAACCAACTTTTTCATACAACAATTTTTTAATGAATATACCAAATGCGGCTTCTATGAACATTACCACGTAGGGCATACAAACCTTCCCATTGGAATGATATGCAAATTTACGAAGCCGATTGCTTCGCCACTATTAGCCTGTATGGACAAAGTGGTTTCTTTAATAGGTTGATTGCTAGAGAATCAAGTCGTATTGCCATGGACAAATTGACATTGCTCCCCTGAAGGAAGGAACTTAGGGCGAGTGGAAACGTTAAAGACCCTGAGTGGGGGATGTTAGAAGCACATCCCCTTATGGCTGAGAGAGCAAAGTGAATAGAAGTGGGTGGGCAATCACCTTGCAATGTGAGGTGATGTTTTATACAACAGAAAATAGTCTGCTTTCGAAATTTGAATATAAATTGCTGTTGGGATATAATTTGATTTGTAAGTAGTCTGCCAGTGACGCGCAGACAAAAGACTTGCCTGCGAGACCGTGACTAATAGACCGGTGGAAAGTGTAAAGTTTTTTTACAGTGAGTGTAAAGAAATTTTACACTTTTTGATTTTCTTTGTTTGGGTAAAAGATTGAATGTTAAATGCTTGTGAATTTTGGCATGGAAGTGGTTCGGTGAATTTCCGTGTTCGGAATGTTCATGGTTTTTCAGCGTGTGTAGCACGAAACAAGAGACCAGAATGATTCCGGATAGGGAAAGTGAGGAAGACATGGTATGGGAAAAATAATAAAACACAAATTGATATGAGTATATTCAGAAAAAGAAAAATGGGAACACCGCTTTCGGGGGTGCTGAACATTCTGGGAATGACGGTAGCGTTCGCCGCACTGTACATCATTTTGGTGCAGGTGCATCATGATTTTACCTATAATAAGGAAATCAAGGATGCTGACCGGATCTATTGCGTCTCGCTGCCGGACTGGTACACCGAAGGAAAGTATATGGTCTGGCTGAACAGACCACCGTTCGAGCAGATGATCTCAACAATTCCGGAGATTGAGGCTGGTGGTACGGGCTACC
>DCMG01000056.1:0-12321 GCA_002321335.1 Bacteroidales bacterium UBA1628
ATAACGACCCACTCTTTCTGTACAGTATTCTTGTTCAAAGAAACTGTTTTGTAGCTAAGTGTGTCCACTGTCTTGATCTTTAATGGTTTAACATAAAATATTGCGATCCCTACACAACATAGGGGTCGCAAAGATAGGCATTTTTTCTGAAATATTCAAACTTAATCTTTTATAGGCGTTAAAGGCAACAATTCTCCACCCTCAAGACCAACCATTAGGAACCTCAGCTACATTTTGTGGTGAATATGCGCCCGTCACGTGCATTTTAGTCTCCGGCGGGAACAATATCGCCAATATTTGTTCTTCTCGTTCTCCACGTTGAGAGGATCGTCCAATGGCGGTTGAGAGAGATCCGTCCAATGGCGGAATTTGACATACCAAAAAATGAAATATGGCGGGAATATGGCTGAAAAGGCACAAATTGCCCCTTTTGCCATATTCTATTTGGGAAATGCCGCCTAACTTTGCAAATGTCGGAACCGAAAATGAAAAGACATTATATATACTGAAACTAATATCAATCATTAAAATTTTACAAAGATGAAAAATCACTATCTGCGAAGCCTCGCCTTCGCCGCGATGGCAGCGCTCATGCTAGTCTCCACAGGTTGCAAGAAAGATGACAACAAGGATCCGAAACCAGAGCTGAAGCCTTACTTTGTCAGAGTCACCGAAAACGGTGTACGTGACGCAATGCCGGACGTGCTTACCGTCAAACTCGGTGACAACTCTCAAAATGAAGTTTTCTGTCCAAGCGACGGAAAGAATCTGCTTCCTTACGATGATGATAATGCCATCACAAACGAATGTCTGACCACAACCTCTATCAGGCACAGGAAAGTTGTCCCGGTGACAATTGACGGCAAGGTATATTCCTGCCCTGCGAAAGCGCTCAGATTCGATGCTCGTTCTGATGCGAAGGAAGGTGATTCAGAAAAATACTCTTTAAATTACACCAGCGCTGACGGTAAGATTACCATCAGCAAGACCGTTACCGTCAAGATTGTTAAGTAGCCTGAAAGAAGGCTGTGTTCCCACACCCGCCACTTAAGTGACGGGCGTGCCTTATTAAAACTGACACATAATGAAGAATAAACTGATAATCATTCTGTTCCTGGCCGGAGGGCTGAGCCTTTCGGCTCAGGAGCGGACGATCACCTGGACGACTGATCCGGTTGACGGGCATCGCACGGGTGTCGTGGCCTCCAACGCATCGAACGTGGAGGAGGCGATGGGCACGGTCAAGGGCTGCACCTACTATGCGCCCAATGGGAAGAAGTTCCGCAAAGGAACCGTCAGGGATGTCGCCAGAATAATGCTTGACGCACAGCCTGCGATGGCCAAGGTCAAGTCCGTCATCGGACACTCTACAAGAACGATGGTCAGGACCTACCCCGAGTGCGAGATCTACGACTGGTACATCGACGAGCTGATGAGAGCGACAGCGGACAGCACCGGCAAGAGGGTTGACATCGGATTCGCCAACCGTGGCGGAGTCCGGATCGACATGCCGGCCGGTGAGATTCTCTACGACGACATCATGTCAATGTTCCCGTTCCGCAACAACCTATGCTATGTGGCTCTGAGAGGCCGTGACGTGAAAGTCATCCTTGACCAGATGGCATCCACGACCTTCCAGATCGTCGGCGGGATCAAAATCGTGGCCAAGAACGGCAAGATAGTCTCTGCCACTATAAACGGAGCGCCGATCGATGACGACAAGATCTACGGGGTCGCAACCCTTAACTTTATGCTTGACGGTGGGGATGGCTACAAGGTGGCCAAGAACGCTGAGGAAGTCATCATGTGCAACGGATACCTCTACGACACGATGCTCGCCTATGTCCAGAGCCTCACAGCGGCCGGCAAGCCTATCGAGTACCAGAACCAGAATTGGATCACAATCTTAAAGGAGGACAAGTGATGAAAAAGATAATTTTAGGAATATGTCTGCTTGCGGCATTGACAAACATCGATGCGGTGGCCCAGAAGAGACTCACCATCCTCCACGTAAATGACACCCACAGCCATCTTGAGCCGGAGCGCGCCGGAGATCACCTTGGCCATGGAGGCGTGATCGAGCGGGCGGCCTACAGGGACAGCGTCGTGAAGGCTGACGGAAAGAGGAACGTGCTTCTTCTCCACGCTGGGGACTTCGATCAGGGGACGTCTTACTTCTCAGTGCTCGGAGGCGACATCGAGATCGATCTCATCAACGCGATGAAGTACGACTGCGTGACCCTCGGCAACCACGAGTTCGACAACGGTGTCGATGAGCTCGCACGCCGTCTGGCAAAGATCAAATGCCCGGTTGTCTGCGCCAACTACGATTTCTCGAATGTGGCTCTGGCTAAATACGTAAAGCCGTACACGATTGTGAAAAAGGCCGGAATGAAGATCGGCATAATCGGTCTGATGCCTGACATCACCATCCTTGTCTCCAAGGAAGTCTCCGATAGGATTCCCGGCTACGAAAACGCTGAGGTGGTCAACAAATGGGCCGAGTACTTGAAGACAGAAAAGAAATGCGACCTTGTGATCGCCCTGACACACATCGGATTCGAGAACGAGCCGTACCTCGACCAGATGCTTGTCAGCAGGACGCGGAACGTGGACTTGGTGGTCGGTGGTCACTCTCACACCTACCTCAAGGCTCCTCACTACGAGAAGAACCTTGACGGGGTACCGGTCCCAATCGTCCAAGACGGTGAGTGGGGTCTGAATGTCGGCAATCTCAAAATTTCCAAATAGGACACCCATAAATCCTAAATAATATAATTAAATCTATCCGCCCGGTGGCTTTTTTCTGCCGCCGGGCTTTTTGTCACTTCGGCCAGCTCAGTGACCGAAGCCGTCCGGTTGGTGAGCCTGTCGAACCATCAGGACGGCCACTTCAAGAAAAAGCACGAAGGAAAAGCATCGATGAATAAGTAGGAATATTCAGATAATTTTACCAAATTTGTCTGGTGCTTATGCCTGCCACACAGGCCCAGCTTAGCCATACGATTGAAAATGAAGCCAATAAGAATCGCACTGACCAATATATTCCTGCTGCTCACCTTGTCCGCATATTCACAGAATGTGGTGGACTCGCTGATCACGGTGTTCAATCACCAAAGGGGGGCTCAAGTTACCCGCACCGCAGAAGCGTTCTTTGAATATCTGTCCAAGGAGAATTTCACAGATGGAGCCATCGAACTGATTCCCGGCAGCAAGGCGGACAGCGTCAAGGCCCTGACCTGGTACTGGGCAGGAGAATGGTACTACGATGCCCAAGACTATGACAAATCCATTGAATACTCACATAAGGCGTTGAATCTCAGCCGGAAAGTTGCCGCAAAGGAAATAGAATGCGACTGCGACAACGTCCTGTCCATAGCATATTTCCGAAAGTCCGACTATCACAAGTCACTGGAATACGCACAGGCAACCCTTGAGTTGGGGCGGGAACTTCAGGATGAAGAGCGGATCGCATATTCATTGAACACTTTGGCTGGGATTTGCCTAGCGTCGAAGCAGCCCGCGGAGGGAGTGAAATACGTTCTTGAGGCCATCAGAATCTGCGAAAGGCAGAAAGACTCCTTGAAGCTGGCGGTGCGCTGCGGCATGGCGGCGGAAATCTACCACAGCATGGGAGAGCACGAGAAGAGCCTTGAATATTCCCGCCGCGCCTACGACATCAACAAGGCCATGGGGCTTGACGACAAGGCTGCGGTCAGGCTGTCGCAGATGGCGGCGGCGCAGATAGCCCTCGGTCAGTACGACGATGCTGAAAAGTCTCTCCTTGAGGCACTTCCCGAACTGGAAAAGGCTGGAAATATGCAGTCCTGGGCCATCAGCTGCAACCAAATGGGTGACATCTGCCTCCAAAAAGGAGACCACGACAGGGCGGTTGAATATTTCCGGTCGGCACTCAAGATCTTCACAGAGAAAGGGGATGCCTACAACTTGAGCCATTCGCATTACGGGCTCAGCAGAGCCTTGACTCCACGCAATTCCGAAGAAGCCGTGGAGCACCTTATGCATTACACCCACATCAAGGACTCGCTCTACGACAGCGAGATGAACCAAGGTCTCAATGAATATAACGCCCGCTACCGCAACGAGCAAATCACCAGCGAGCGGGATCATCACCTGAGTTCCAAGCGGAAGATTCTTTGGTTCAGCATCGTGGCCGTGGCATTGCTGGCATTTGCGATATGGCTTCTCGCCCGCAGGAACAAGTCCATCAAGTCCATCCTTGATGACACGATGGCCAAACTCGACGCGGCGAGAAAGCGTACGGTCTCACGTCCGTCACTGACTCCTGAGCGAGATGTTGTCGGGCCGTTGAAAGCTGAGATCCGGAAACAGATCATTGAAGGGAAGGACGTTGACCTTCAGGAAGCGGCGTCCGCGCTCTGCACCACAAGGTCGAATCTCAACCGCCAAATCAAGGCACAGACAGGAGGCAGCAGCAGCGCTTTGGTGACAGAGGTCAGAATCGAAATGGCCAAGGAGATTCTGGCCGGACAGAAAGACAAGCCTGTCTCGGAAGTCGCCTTGCTCTGCGGAATCAATGACACTTCCTATTTCATAACTTTGTTCAAGAAAGCCACCGGCTCCACGCCGAAGCAATGGCGGGACGGCAACACAGGACAATAACGGAATTTCAAGCCGGCTTTACAGAAATATGGCTAAAGAGGCACATTTTGCCCCTTTGGCCATATTCCTTTTGGGACGTACCGACTAAATTTGCGGTACACATAAACCTAAAAAAATCACATGATGACAAATCTTAGTTTGAAAGCCATAACGGTCGTCGCCTTGATGGCGGGACTCGGCACAATGACAGCCAACGCGCAGTTGGGCGGACTGGGAAACGCCCTTAAAAACAAAGTCAAGAATGAAGCCTCCAAGACAAAGACGGCCGTGGCGGAAACCGCTAAGGAGAAAGCCGCTGCACAAGTCAGGAATGTTGTGGACGGAGTACGCCAAGACGAGGAAAAATTCTGGAGTTCCGACATGGGCGACTGCGTGAGAATCGTCGGTCAGGAAGGTACACTTTACGAAGGCAACGCCAAGTCGTCCTGGGAGCAGCTTCAGGAATGGAAGACCGACCTCCCTACCATGACAATGAACAGCAAGACCGTCATCGCCAACGCACTTTACTATCTCTACAGGATGGAGGAGGCAGCGGATGAGCAGAACTTCGACAATCAGGAACTTGAGTATTTCACCCGCTCCGGTGAGATGTACAATTTCATCGAGAACATTGTCCGTGAAGCGGAAGGTGTCAAAGGTCAGTTCAGGTACAATGAGTACAAGGATCACTACAACGCCGCCTACGGCAAGATCTGGGCGAAGCTTTGGGCGGGATTGCCAAAGAAGGCGGCCAAGGCCAAGGAAGACAGGGCCAAGTTCGCTGAAGGAACCTACAACCAGATTGAGTTCGAGATCGGTAAGTCCAATGAATATTCAGGGAAGATGAAGGAATGGTACCTTGACTGGGCATATTCAGCCTACAACCTCAACGCGTCCTTCGGTTATCTCCTTGAGAGCGATCCTCGCTATGATCAGGTTCTCGCGGATCTGAAGTCTGCCATCGCACAGACTTCCGAAGAGTTCCAGGCCAGGAATCCGGTCAAGCCAGCCGCCCAGCTGAGGGATGAGTACAAGGCAGAGAAAGAGCAGCTTGCCAAAGAAGAGGCTGAGCGCAAGGCCGCCCGCGAGGCGGAGATCGCCGCAAGCATGCAGCCTTGGCCAGCCACCAAGATGGGTGACGCAGCATTCCTGAACGCTTGTCTGGCAGCAGCAAGAGCCCAGTTCCCGGAAGAGGACGCCAAGCGTGTCACCATCCTCAACTCGACATGGCAGATCGACCGTGACGGTTTCGGAAACATTGTCCGCCGCCGTGTCAGCGCGTGGGTGGATATCAAGAAGGACGGCAGACGTTACGCCACCAATTACGGTTTCGCACAGGACTACATGGGCGGAGGCAAGTACGGCAAGACCTACTTCTTCGGTGTGGGCACCAGAAGCGGATTCTTCATCAAGTAAATCATAATCACATAATTAATACAAACTAAAATCCAATTATCTTATGGCTTACACAGAGACAACAAAGACCACCTACGGTCAGCGCGTGAAGAAATCTTTCGGTGGCATCGGTTCCGGATTTGTTCTTCTTATTGTCGGCACGATCCTCCTCTGGTGGAACGAAGGCAGGGCTGTCAAGACGGCAAAAATGCTTAACGAGGCCGCCGGGGTGACGGTAGAGATGACCGACATCAACACTGTTAACCCTCAGTTCGACGGGAAACTCGTCCATGCGACCGGAATGACCGCCACGATCGACTCTCTTATCGACCCGGACTTCGGTGTCGGGGTGACAGCTGTCAAATTTGCAAGAAAGGTTGAGTACTACCAGTGGGTGGAGCGATCACAGAGCAAGACCAAGGATAAGGTCGGCGGCGGCCAGGAGACCACCACAACCTACACCTACGAAAAGAAATGGGTTGACTCTCCTGTCAATTCCGAAGAATTCCACGATCCTGAGTATCAAGGAATGAACAGGGTAAAGATCGCCATTGACGACTTAAGGCAGACCGCCGAGAACGTGACATTCGGAGCCTACAGACTGACCAAAAGCCAGATCGCCTCTATCAGCGGCGAGCAGCCTTATCTCTTCTCCGAGAAGGACACCGAAAGGATCACCAAGGAACTGTTCAGAGAGGAGTGCCTGATTGACACGACCCTTGCCGTGAAGATCCAGAACAATGTGGTCAACTTCGGTTCAAAATCCGGCACCCCTCAGGTCGGTGACGTGCGCGTGACCTTCACAAAGGTGCTTCCGGCAGAAGTTTCGCTTATGGCTCAGGTCAGCGGTGACACGTTCGTGCCTTACACCTCGAAGAACGGAAAGAATTTCGATGTCCTTCAGATGGGTGCCCAGTCAGCCGACCAGATGTACGAGGGGCAGCACTCGGCCAACAAACTGTGGCTCTGGATCCTCAGGTTCCTGGGCATATTCCTTGTCATCGGTGGCCTGAAGGGCATATTCGGATTCCTTGAGACTCTTGCCAAGGTGGTTCCTTTCATCGCCAACATCATCGGCGCAGGTGTGGGCCTTGTCTGCTCGCTCGTCGGCTTCGCGTGGTCATTCATCGTGATCGCCATCGCTTGGCTCGCCTACAGGCCGGTTCTGGGAATATCCTTGATTGTCATTGCGGTCGCATTGATCATATTCCTATCCCGCAGGAAAAAAGTCGCATCCGCAGCATAATGTAATGGTCTGAATCATAAACCAACATCGAAATGACAACATATCTAAGGAATATGAAAAAAGTGTTGGGAGCGGTTCTCGCTCTCACGCTTTCATTGTCTGTGAATGTGCCCGTTCAGGGGCAGAGTCTGCTGAACCAGATCGGCCGACGCGCCAAGAACGCAGCCAAGACGAGGGTGACAATGGGTGCCGACAGGGCTATACAGAAGACTCTTGACAAGGCTGAGGACGCTATCGAAAAAGGTGCCAACGACGCTCTTAACGGACGTGGCGGAAAAGGTCAGGCACCGGCTGTGAGCAACGGCCGTGTCTCTGCGAACGCCAACGGCACAATCTACTACGTCAGCGAGTCAGGCAACAACAAGAACGACGGCTTGAGCCCGTCAACACCTCTTAAGAATATTCAAAAAGCGTTGGACATCGCTCCGGCTGGTTCCACAATCTACGTGGCCGCCGGCAACTACTATGGTCTCCTTCGCTGCGGAAACATCTTCGTCCGCAAGCCTGCCTACATCTACGGTGGCTTCAACGGAGATTTCTCTCAGCGTGACATCCTGAACTACCGCACGATGGTTCAGCCGACTCCGGAGTCCAACGGCACCGCCAAGGCTCCGACCGTTCAGCTTGAGATCAATGTCGGCAAGTACGATAGCAATGTTGAGTACCGAAACGCTGAGGTTCTGTTCGACGGAATCATCTTCGACCGTGGAAATTCCATCTCCTACTATTCCGGCAACGATGATAATCAGAAGGGACAGCCAGAAGGTGTTGAGACGACTAAGATGAACCCGATCGGAACCAAAGGCATGGGAGGAGCGGACCTTTCCAATCTGGAGACTTTCACGAAGGAGTCATGCATTCTCTACATGAACAACTCCAACGTGAATCTAACCGTGCGCAACTGCGCGTTCATCAATGCTCCTAATCACGTGATTCTCGGTCTTTTCAGAGGCTCCATGTACATCGACAACAACATATTCGTGAATTGCAGGATGGAGGCGATGGATGTCCGCGGTTCGGATCCAAAGGTGAACTCCAAGGTTGACTTCACCAACAACACCTTGCTGTTCATGTGGTCGTTCAAGCAGAATCTTGAGACGATGGGCTACGGATTCCGTTTCCAGCCTGGCACGGACTGCTACCTTGCCAACAACATCTTCGGCTGCTCGATGATGACAGCCCTTGACTACACGCACATCGACAGCGACAGGAACCGTGAGGCCACCCGCAAGACCAGCGTGGAGAACAATGTGTTCTTCCTCAACAGGATGGGTGACATTTCTATTCCGGGAGGCGGCAATTTCATCAACATCAGCAGCGCTGATTTCTCTGACGTTGAATATCTCGACTCCGAGGGTGGCAACACCACGGTCAAGGATGCGAACATATTCAAGGGCAAGATTGACGAGGCTTACCTGAAAGGCTTCCTCAACGCGTCTTACACCGCTGAGATGCAGCACAATCCTAATTCCGCGGTCAACACGTTCCGTTCGGCCCTCGGCATGAACCAGATCGGCACGATGACCTCCAAGGTCACGATGTACGCCAACCGCTACAATTGGGAGAAGGCGCTTCTGCTCTTCGGAGCTATGCCAGGTTACGGGGCGCAGGTGCCGCGGTAGTGTCATGCGTTAATAAAATTATTATTAAACTATATTGATTATGAACTTCAAGCACACCCTATCCGCCTTCGTGACATCGGCAATTGTGGCCTTACTTGTCGTTTCGTGCGGCAAGAAAGAGGAAGAGGCTGTGAGCGTCTCATCCGTCGCGGTGTCTCCAGTAAACGTGGAGATCACAGAAGGTGAATCCACAAAGTTGACCGCCAAGATTTCTCCTGCGGCGGCCGCTGACAGAACCGTGACCTGGACATCCTCCGACAAGGCCGTCGCCACCGTTGACGGGAGCGGCAACGTGCAAGGCATCAAGGCCGGCACCGCCACCATCACCGCCACAGCCGAAGGCAAGTCCGGGAAATGCGAGGTCACGGTCTCAGCTAAAGTTACCTCATTCAGTCTCAGCGAGACTAAGTTGAACCTCGTGGAAGGAGGCAACACCTCAATCAAAGCCATCATCACACCAGAAAAAGCCACTGGGCTTGAGGTTGAGTGGAACACTTCCAACTCAAAGGTGGCCGTAGTGACAAACGGTACAATCGCGGCTATCGCAGCCGGTGAGGCCGTGATCACCGCGACATTGAAAGAGTACCCTGAATTCACCGCCACCTGTTCAGTGACTGTGACATCCAATGAAGTCAAAGCCACCGCGATGCGCTTCGCCGACAAGTACAGTACCGGTGACGGCTACGCGGCCACGATTCGCATCGATGAGCCGGGACAGATCTTGGAACTGGTCTTTGAACCTGCGGATGCGACAAACAAGCAGGTGAATTGGTCCTCCGAGAACACTGACGTCCTTACAGTGGATGAGTTCGGCGCTATCACTCCTTTGAATTTAGGCACAAGCAAGGTTACCGCTGTCCAGAAAAACGGTGGTCTGATGGCGAGCATTTCCGTCACTGTGACGGACGTGCCTCTTGAGAGCATCTCAATCAAGGGATGGAGCGCGACTCCTATTGAGGTCAATTCCGGAACCTCAGTAGAAATAGAATGCGAGGTTCTTCCAGCTTCGGCCCGAGAGAAGGATTGGATTCTTGAAGTTGACAAATCCGACTTGGCGAAGCTCAATGGCCATAAGGTGGAATTCCTCCCTAAGGCGGGAGATGTCACAGTCACCGCCAAGTGTGTCGCCAATCCATCCATCAAGGCCGCCCAAATCTATAAGGTGACCGTGACACCGACAGCCATCGCTCTCCCTGCCAAGATCTCCATCACTCTCGGCGACACCAAGAAATTGACCCCGACCCATACCCCTGAGACCGCCTCCTCAAACGAGCTCGAATGGGCATCATCGGATGACAAGATAGTGAAAGTCGACGCTGACGGGACACTGAACGCTGTTGCGAAGGGCGAAGCCACCGTCTCTGTCAAGTACAAGAAATTCCCTGCCGTCGGGGCTTCGTGCATTGTCACGGTGATAGGAGAATCAACTGTCTCGATCAACGGTGGAGAGATGATGACGTACGAAGTCGGCCATCTCCGCGATTTGCTGGCGAAATCCGGGACGCCGATCACCTCCATCAAGTGGCGGGAAGGCTTTATCAATTCCAGCGACGCGGGAGCGATCCGGGAATATTGCACCGCACTTGAAAGCGCGGACATGAAGAATGTAAGGATTGTTTCCGGAGGAGACTCCTACAAGTCCGGATTTCAGAATAGAGATAAATACACTACTACTGATGATGAGTTCCCTCCGGCATTGTTCTATGAGCACAACACTCTCAAGTCCATAATTCTTCCAGACTACATCACTAAAATCGGGGATAGAGCCTTTGAAAGTTGTGTTTTGGATAAAGTTGTGTTCCCGGACAGCGGCTTGGAGATAATCGGAAAATACGCATTTTCTCTAAATGGTTCCTGGAAGCGCTCCAAACTATACAATGTTCCATCCAGCATAAAAAAGATTGAGTATTACAGTTTCTATGGAGCGTATTTCGTAGACAGATTGTATCTGCCGAACATTGAAGATCTTGATAACACCGCTTTTATCAATATTGTCGCCGATGAGATTTTCCTCGGTCCGAAACTTAAGACTCAAGGTCTTGGTGGAATGGAAGTGAACCAGGTCATCATAGATGAATCCCATCCGCAGATTTATGTTACCGGGCAGGCCATTGTTGACCGTAGCATGAAAAAGGTTATAGGTTGGGTTGCAGGCCGGAATCACAGTTCAGTGTCTTCCTTGACAATTCCGGCCATAGAAAATGTCACGACATTGGGCGATTATCTGCTGCGTAACGGACTCTACCCTAATTGCAAGAAAATAACCGTCAGTGAAGGTTATACCTACCTTGACAATTATTCCCTTGACACCAGAAAAGTCGAGGTGTTGGACCTTCCTTCGACATTAGAGAGAATCTCTGTTCTCTTTGTAGCATACAACAAGGTCTTGAAGGATATCACGATCCGGGCGGCGGTGCCTCCAGCCTTTAATGACTATGATGGCCGTTTCGATGATCCTTTCCACGGATGTGACTTCAAGGGCGTCATCCGCGTCCCTGCCGCCTCCCTCGAGACCTACAAGACCACCAAATACTGGAGCAAGTACGCTGACCAGTACGTGGCGATAGAATAAAGGCCGCCTGAAATATTCTTGAGAAGAGTGCCCTTGGTCCGCGCCGGGGCACTCTTTTTCATTTCAAAGCAGATTCTGCTTTCTAAAACACATTGACTTCTTCCACAGAAAGTCCAGTGCAAGAGGAAATTGTCTCCGCATCAATGCCTTTGGCCTTAAATGCCGCGGCGATTTCCCGCTGAGTCTGTTGGCGGCCTTCAGCCTTGCCTTCCTGGACTCCTTCCCACCTTGCGTAGTTGATGGAGTTGATCCTGTCCCGTTCTGTCATCATATCCTTTTCGTATTGAATGGCTTCCTCGGGCGTGAAGTTGGCCCTGGTGGACGCCTCGAAATAGGCCTCGTAGGCCTTGTTGCCCCTGGCCCAGTCAGGCACTCCGTCCATCTCCTTCGACCCCGTCAGCAAAGATAACCAATAATCCGTCTCGTTGGTTATCCCTTTCGAGGATTTTTTGAATGCGTTCAAGTCAAAGAAGTGGTACTCGGGACTGGTGGGAAGCCGGTGGCCGCTGGCCTCGTCAACAGTGTAGTAATGAAGGTCGTACCTGCCGCTGATTCCCGTGACGTCCTCCGAAGCGAAGTTCAGGAAGGCGATGACGTACGTCGAGTGCAGTTCGTACTCCGCTGAGCCGACCACGCCCTCCAGCTGAGCGATGACCTTGGCCGTGTAATAGACCATCCTCTCCAGGAACGTCACCTGCTTGGCGTTCTGCATCTCCACGATGAAGTTGTTGTCCCTGTCATCAGTGGCGTAGCAGTTTTATCCGCCACGCAATTCACAAGGATTTCCGTAGCCAAATACACAAATATTTCGAGTTAGCTCAAAGAGAAAGAATACAATGCCGCCAACTGACGGAATGAAAACC
>DCMG01000056.1:12388-14157 GCA_002321335.1 Bacteroidales bacterium UBA1628
CCAGCCAACTGACGGAATGAAATTTCGTAATAATTTGATTATTTTAAAAATAACCATTAATTTTGCCGCATGGGTAATTATAGAAACAGAGTAGCCGACGGCATTCTCAAAGATAATCTTGAAGCGGCTGGATTAGTCCTGATAGAAGGTACAAAATGGTGTGGAAAGACCACAACCGCTGAACAGCAAGCGGGAAGTATTGTGTATATGAATGATTCAGGTAATTCCGGGACATATCTTGCCTTGGCTCAGAATTCACCAAGTATTCTGTTGAAAGGTGACACACCTCGCCTGATAGACGAATGGCAGGACGCTCCCGAACTATGGGATGCGGCCAGATTTGAAGTGGATCACAGAGATACCAAGACAGGGCTGTTCATTTTCACGGGTTCAACTGTCATCCCTAAGGAGAAATTGGAGAGAATCAAACATTCCGGGACCGGACGCGCTGCTTGGATAAAAATGCGTCCGATGAGCCTGTGGGAATCCGGTGAGTCAAACGGACAACTGAGACTTAATGACCTGTTCCTCAACAAGACCGAAGCGGCATGTCAGTCCAATGAATTGGACATCGAGCAGCTGGCTTGGCTGATATGCCGAGGCGGATGGCCGGCGGCTCTGGCTATGTCAAAAAAAGGAGCTCTCAGGCAATCTTTCAATTACATCAACGCTATCGCAAGTACTGACATTTCAGCAGTGGACGACGTGGAGAGGGACAGGGACTTCACTCTACGTCTTCTTAAGAGTTACGCACGCTTTCAGGGAGCCCAGGCTCCGGTCACATCAATATATGAGGATCTCAAGTCCAATGCGGACGGATCAATGACAAGCGAAACCATCTCTTCCTACATATCCGCCCTCAAAAAACTGTTTGTCGTGGAGGATGCCCCCGCATGGAATCCGAATCTCCGCTCAAAAACAGCCATAAGGACATCAGACACCCGGTATTTTGTTGATTCTTCGATAGCGACCGCCGCTATGGGAATCGGACCGGATGATCTCATCTCAGACCTGAACACGATGGGACTTCTTTTTGAGACAATGTGTGTGAGGGATTTGCGCGTGTATGCAGAAGCGCTCGACGGCAGCCTGTATCATTACAGGGACAAGAACAATCTTGAATGTGATGCCGTGTTGCATCTGAGAAACGGCAAGTATGGTCTGATAGAAATCAAACTCGGTGGGCAAAGACTTATAGACGAGGGGGTAGCCACGCTGCACTCATTAGCCTCAAAAATTGACACGGACAAAATGAAAGCCCCTTCGTTCCTGATGGTTCTCACAGGGACAGGTGCCTATGCCTACAAAATGGACAATGGAGTATGGGTGGTCCCGATAACCTGCCTTAGACCTTGAGCGACATTCAAGAGCGTAACAGTTAAATGCCTGATCGTCTGCGAAAAAGCATTTTTATAATACTGATTTCTCAGATATTGAATATCTTGACTCCGAGAGCGGCAACACAACGGTCAAGGACGTGAACATATTCAAGGGCAAGATTGACGAGGCTTACCTGAAAGGGTTCCTCAACGCGTCTTACACCGCTGAGATGCAGCACAATCCTAATTCAGCGGTCAACACATTCCGTTCAGCCCTCGGTCCGAACCGGGGCACTCTTTTTCATTGTCTAAGTGCTTATCTGGCGGCAAAGCCACGAGGTATTATACATGGAACACATTATTCAACGGATAATGTGAGATGATCGTTCACAGATGCACCTGAGTGGGCATATTCCGAAGAAATTGATCACCAATAATTGACAAATATGG
>DCMG01000103.1:0-2507 GCA_002321335.1 Bacteroidales bacterium UBA1628
GAAATCGACTCATTGTTCGACATGACCGACCTAAGGCTGCTTGAAGGAGGCAATGCTGAATATCTTGTCTATGGTGTGAATGACTCAAACGCTGATTGGAAGGCTGTCCTTGGAGACCGTGGGAAATTGCTCTACGACCTGAAGGATGCCGATCTGATTTACATTCCAAGGATCAAGGCAGGAAGCATAAAGGATGAGGAATTGAGGAAGTTCATCGAAGAGGACTTGCGGGAATTCACCTCACACTGCCATCCTTTCGCCGCCGCCATCTTGAAAAGCATGGGCTCCGAGCTGGCGGAAGCCAGAAAAGCCGACATCTACAAATCCGGATTCAAGGACGTGCCGGAAGGCTCTGGAGATGAACTGTTTGACACGATAATCGCTCCCTACAAAGGGAAGATAGTCCTCGTGGATTTCTGGAACACGTGGTGTGGCCCGTGCGCCATGGCAATGAACTCCATTGAGCCTTACAAGTCCGGAGAACTGAGCAGCGATGAGATTGTCTGGCTCTACATCGCCAACACGACTTCCCCGTACGTTGAGTACCAGAAAAGGATCAAGGAGATAAAAGGTGTGCATTACCGCCTGAGCAAAGAGCAGTGGGACAGCATCGCCCACAAAAAATTCAAGATCTACGGCATCCCCGCCTACGTCCTTGTCCACAAGGACGGCACCTACGAGTTCCGCGAGGACTTCCTCTTCCACGACACGCTTATCTCGACGTTGAAGTCCATGCTGTAACGGATCTGCTCATGATATCCATGCCTGAGCCGCCAAGGAAATAGTACACTCTCCAAGAGACTTTTGCAGACACTTGGAACCGGCGGACACTTTCCCCCAAAAAAAGGTTCTCCAATAACTCATTCTAATCAGCAGTGTAAATGTAGTATTTATATTCGCAGCATAAAAATATGGCCAAATCTTTTTATCGCCAATAAAAAGATTCTGATGTGCAATCCCTCATAGAGGGAGGGTAATTGTCAGTACAACCTGTAGCCGCGCAGTGCCCGCTGCTTGGCGAGGTGGCCCGGGCAGAGGGATTCGAGGAGGGCGTGGAACTGTGGGCCGTGGTTGGGGTGACGGAGGTGGCAGAGCTCGTGGAGGATGACGTAGTCACGTAGCTCGTCCGGTAGGCGCACGAGGTTGAGGTTCAGGTTGATGTTCCCTTTGCGTGAGCAGCTTCCCCAGTTCGAGGAGTTGTGCTTGATGCGGACGGAATTATATTCAAATGAATATTTTTCCGCGAGTTCCCGCAGGCGCTTCGGGAGAACTTCCTTCGCAACCTTGCGAAGCTCTTCAATCTCCTCGGGAGTGGGAATATGCTCGGCTCCGATCCGTTCACGCTGCCGCGTCTGGACTTTCAAGACCCAATCCTTTTTGGCGAAAAAGAACTCCAGTCCTGCCTTGTAGGGAACGAAATAAGGGATTGTAACAGTAACACCCCTGCGGGGATTCACACGGAGTGTCACCCTGCGGGAGCGTACATTTTTCCGGATGGTAACGGATCCGGCGTCCGGGTCATCAAAGATTTTCTCCATTCGTCAACTCATCCGCTCCTGGAATCACATCACAGTTGCCCTGCGGCGAATCTGTCTTGATTTTCGACAAATACCTGACAGCCAAGAATAAAACAGCCGCGCTGACTATGAATATGATCACATAGGTCCCTGCCGGAACAATGTCTAGAAGGCTCGCGTCCGCCTCAAGATCCTTGAACGCCGGCAATTTTGATGACACCACCGAGACAGTGTTGTTGACACAGTGCATCAACATCGTGAGCTTAAGCGATCCGGTCTTATAATAGACGTAGCCGAAGAGGCTTCCGAGTATGAACGCCGAGAGCCCTTGCCAGAGGTTGCCGTGGATCGTGGCGAAGAAGATCGCCGAGATCGCTATCGCCAGAGCCGGATTCATTCCCCTGCGTCTGCCGTCCTCTCCAGGCTCGCCCTTGCGGGAATAGTTCAGCAGGCCTCTCAGCACGATACCCCTGCACATCCACTCCTCAAGTACGGGGGCGAACACGCTCATGCTCAAGAGACTGACCCAAAGCGGCCCTTCAAGCAGCTGTTCCATGGTCTTGACCAGAGTCTCGTCCATGTCGGGCATCAGAGCCATCAGCGGCTCGAGCATCAACGCCAAGGCGATTGTCCCGAAAGCCATAAGAATGGCCGCAAGCGCTCCGCCCTTGATCCCGAAATGATTGCTGTCCAGAGCGTAGCCCCTGTCGAATGTCGAGTTCCGCATGCTCTTGAGTCTGACATACATCAACAACGGGATGAACTGAACCGGATAGACAATCAGCATGCTGTAGTACAATGGAAAACCTGGAGCCATGAACAACAAAGCTATGTTGACCAGACTTCCGAGTATCATTCCGGCCAGGAACCAGCCCAGCACAGCGAAAACACCGGCCATGCCCGGAATGTACCAGGCGCAGCCGGAGAAAAGGTCGTAGTTCCTCTCGACCTTGCGTGGTCTGAGAAAGGACATTACTTCTTCCAGAGAGG
>DCMG01000103.1:2707-4363 GCA_002321335.1 Bacteroidales bacterium UBA1628
TGAGTTCATTGATGTTCTGCTCAAGGAATGAAGTGAACACCTCTTCGCTGAGCTGGAAGTAGTCAGGGGTGAAGCCCCACATATTCATAGAGCAAAGCGCCTTGCCGTCGAGTTCGACGTGAGTCTCGCCGTTGACGGAGTTGTCGCCATAAACCTTGCCGTCAGCCTCTTTGCCGATGTTCAGGTGCTCGGCGATGCCGGTCAGGTGGAGTTCCTTGTCGTAGTAGCAGATGCCGCGGGAGACCTTGCCATATTCAGAAAGGGTGTTGTCAAGCTCGAAGCCGACGATGCTGCAAGTTCCGGTGGCGCCTTCGTGAGCCCGGAGCCAGTCTCCGAGAATCCTGAAGGAATCCTTTCCGTAGTAGTCGTCACCGTTGATGACAGCGAACGGCTCGTGGATGACATCCTTGGCCATCAGCACGGCGTGGGCGGTTCCCCAAGGCTTCTGCCTCTCAGGATTGAGGGTGAACTGTGAAGGAATCTTGTCCAGTTCCTGGATCACGAAATCAAACTCAAGTGGAGTACCGTCAGGGCAGGTGATGCCGCTGTACTTCTCCTTCACGGTCTGCTCGAACTGCTCGCGGAAATATTCCCTGACGATGTAAACGACCTTGCCGAATCCGGCGTGAACCGCATCGTAGATTGAATAATCAATGATCGTCTCGCCGTTAGGGCCGAGGCCGTCCATCTGCTTCAGGCCACCGTAACGGCTGCCCATGCCGGCTGCAAGTACAAGAAGTGTAGGTTTCATATTTTTTGAATATTAATGATTTCAAAACCAGCTTTGGAAAATTCCAAGGAAACCTGGTTGTGTCATTAAATTTGTGGCAAGTTATCCTTTTCACTTTCCTTAATTCCACAAAATTAACTATTTTTGTACAAATATTGTTCTATCGCAGTGGGAAAGTTCAAGGATATCTGGAATAGGAAATTGGATGGCAAGAATGCTGAAAGGCGTTCTTTTATCCGTTATGCCATTTGCGCCACCGCCTTTTTCATCGTCATGGTGGGGTTTGTCAATCAAAACAACATCGTCCGCTGGATCAAGGCCGGCTTCGAGATCCGCAATCAGGAAAGACTGATTGAACAATACAGCGCGGAGATCAAGGACATGGACCGCCAGATACACGGCCTTACCCACAGCAAGGATTCCCTGGAGCGATTCGCCCGTGAGAATTTCGGATTCGCCGAGCAGGGCGACGATGTGTACATCATAGAAAAATAATTTTACTTGAATATGGACTTTCATTCTCTTCTGGCAGTGTCCCCGATCGATGGTCGCTATGCTGCCAAAACCGCATCGTTGAGACAGTACTTCAGCGAGTTCGCCTTGATCCGCAACCGTGTACGCATGGAGGTGGAATATTTCATCGCTCTGTGCGGGATTCCTCTGCCCCAGCTTGCGGACTTCGGTGAAGGTACGGGGATGACCCGAGATGATTTGTTCTCCCGCCTGCGCCGGCTCTATCAGGCGATGACTCCGGAAGACGCCCAGAAAGTGAAGGACATCGAGAAAATCACCAACCACGATGTCAAGGCCGTTGAATATTTCATCAAGGACAACTTCAAGACTCTTGGAATATCCCGCTGGCAGGAGTTCGTCCACTTCGGTCTGACCTCTCAGGACATCAACAACACGGCTCAGCCGCTGATGCT
>DCMG01000131.1 GCA_002321335.1 Bacteroidales bacterium UBA1628
GAGCTGCGGCCGATACCGTAGATGTAGGTAAGACCTATCTCACCTCTTTTGTTGTTCGGTAAATCAACACCGGCTATTCTTGCCATAATTTATCTTAGACTTTATTTGTTTTACAAACTACTGTTATCCCTGGCGCATCTTGAACTTAGGGTTCTTCTTGCAGATGACATAAAGACGGCCTTTGCGTCTGACGATCTTGCAATCATCACTGCGCTTCTTGATGGATGTTTTGACTTTCATATCGTGAATATTTTTATTTGTACCTGAAAGATATTCTTCCCTTTGTCAAATCATAAGGTGAAATTTCAACCCTCACCTTGTCTCCAAGGAGGATGTGGATGAAATTCATTCTCATCTTGCCGGAGATGTTGCAGAGAAGGACATGACCGTTCTCAAGCTCCACCTTGAACATTGCGTTGGGAAGAGTCTCGATCACTTTTCCGTCTTGTTCTATCGCTACTTGTTTGGACATTGAAAAAACACTTTAAAATTTACCAGTACTTTCTATATAATCAAATGTTGACAGTTGCTCCGCCTTGCCTTTACGAACAACAACCGTAAGCTCATAGTGAGCCGCGTTCCTGTGGTCGGATGTGTGCACAGCCCAACCATTTCTGGCCACATACACTCCTCTGCCCCCTGCATTGATCATTGGTTCGATGCAGATGACCATTCCATCCACAAGTCTGCACCCGTGCCCCTGACGCCCGTAGTTAGGAACGCCCGGAGCCTCGTGCATCTCTTTCCCCAGTCCGTGTCCTTCTAGTTCACGGACAACGGAGAAGCCGAATGACTCAGCGTACGATTGCACCGCGTGTCCGATGTCACCTGTCCTGTTGCCGGCAACCGCAGCCTCGATACCTTTGTAGAGCGAAGCCTTGGTAACATCCATCAGCTTTCGGGTCTCGGCGTCCACTTCCCCGACAGGGAAAGTGTAAGCCGAATCACCGTTATAGCCTTTGTACAGGGTGCCGATGTCAGCAGTCACGATGTCGCCCTCCTTGAGGATATAATCCGACGGGAAACCGTGGACTACAACATCGTTGACAGATGTACATATCGCAGCGGGAAAACCTTCGAATCCAAGAAAACTAGGAATGGCTCCGTTGTCGCGGATAAAAGTCTCGGCCACCTCATTCAACCTCGCGGTTGTCACACCCGGGGCGACCACCTTGCCGACTTCAGCCAATGTCTTTGAGACAAGTATAGCATTCTCGCGCAAGAGCTCGATTTCCTCTTCTGTCTTAGGCTTAACCATCAATCCTGTTGATTATCAAAATTACATTCCTGAGCGACCGCTGATACGTCCAGTCTTCATCAGACCATCGTAATGACGCATCAGAAGATAACTCTCTATCTGCTGAAGTGTGTCAAGGACAACGCCCACGAGAATCAACAGTGAGGTACCACCATAGAAACTTGCGAACTGGTCCTGCACACCCATAATCCTGGCGAAAGCAGGAAGAATGGCGATGATGGCGAGGAATATCGAGCCAGGAAGGGTCACCTTCGACATGATGGAGTCAAGGTAATTGACCGTGGCTTTTCCAGGTTTCACGCCAGGGATGAATCCACCGTTCTTCTTCATGTCCTCGGCCATCATGGTAGGGTTTACCGTGACGGCAGTATAGAAGTACGTGAAGATGACAACGAGGAGTCCGAAAATCAGGTTATACCAGAATCCGGTGTAGTTACCGAGAGTGGCAGCGAGACCTCTGGTCGCATCAAAGCGCGAGAACAGGAGCGGGAACAGCATCAAAGCCTGGGCGAAGATGATTGGCATCACACCGGCGGCGTTGATCTTAAGAGGGATGTACTGACGTACTCCACCGTACTGTCTGTTGCCGACAACTCTCTTGGCGTACTGTACAGGAACTCTTCTGACACCTTGTACAAGCGCGATGGTCGCTACAATGACAAGGAACCAGATGATGAGCTCGACGATCAGGGCGATAGGACCGCCTCCTGCTGTCGTGCTGAGCTTCGTACCAACCTCACTCACGAGGGCGAATGGCAGACGGGCCACGATACCGATCATGATGATCAGGGAGATACCATTGCCGATACCTCTGTCAGTGATCCTTTCACCAAGCCACATGACGAACATGGAGCCGGACATCAGGATGATGGTGGCGACGAGGTTGTACATGAATCTGCTCCAACCAAGCTGGGTTTCCGCAAGGAAAGCGGCTCCCGGAATCTGACTGTGGATGGAAGCGATGTAGGCGGGTCCCTGAATGCAGAGAATGAGGATGGTAAGGTATCTGGTGAGCTGATTCATCTTCCTACGGCCACTTTCGCCCTCCATCTGGAGTTTCCTGAAGTAAGGGACGAACATGCCAAGAAGCTGAATCACGATTGATGCGGAGATGTACGGCATCACTCCCAGCGCAAAGATGGAAGCGTTACCGAAGGCACCTCCGGAGAACATATTCAAAAGACCGACGAGTCCCTGCTGGGTGCTGTCCTGAAGGGAAGCAAGCAAGGTCGTGTCGATGCCTGGCAGCACGATGAAGCAACCCAACCTGTAAACCAGGATGAGAAGGAACGTGTAGCCGAGCCTCGTACGAAGTTCCTCGATCTTGAAGATGTTCTTTATTGTCTCAATAAACTTCTTCATCGCTATTTGCCGATTACGATTGTCTTACCGCCGGCGGCTTCGATCTTAGAGACAGCTGATGCGGAGAACGCGTCAGCGGTTACAGTGACTGCGGCAGTGATCTCACCGTTTCCAAGAACCTTGACGAGTTCCTTGGCATCGGCAAGTCCGGCCGCCTTGATGTCTTCAAGGCCGATCTCAACTTTTCCGAGAGACTCGGAAAGAGCCTGAATGGCAGCCACGTTGACAGCCTTGTACTCAATTCTGGTAGGGTTCTTGAATCCGAACTTCGGTACACGTCTCTGGATAGGCATCTGGCCTCCCTCGAAACCGATTTTATGTTCGTAGCCGGCGCGGGCCTGTGCACCTTTGGTACCACGGGTGGAAGTACCACCTTTACCGGAACCCTGGCCACGGCCAAGACGCTTGCTGTTATGAGTCGCACCCTTTGCAGGTTTCAAATTTTCCAGTTTCATCTATTCGTCCTCCTGATTAGATTTCTTCTACTGTTACAAGGTGACGGATCTTGGCGAGCTGGCCTTCTGTCACCGGAGTCTTCTCGACCTCCACGGTCTGGTGCATTCTGCGGATGCCAAGAGTGGTCAGATT
>DCMG01000044.1:0-24570 GCA_002321335.1 Bacteroidales bacterium UBA1628
CGAGGCGTTTCTACCAGCCGCTTCTTATGACATTCAACGGACAAAAACTGATACTCGTATGAGCAGAATCGAAAAAATATCCGACCACACCGCCGTCCTGCGGCTGAACGATGGCCGGGCTTTTGCGCTTTCCAACAGAAGGGACAGCAGTCTTGACTCTGTGTTCTGGATGGCGCAGCAAAGGAACTGGGAGCAGTTGCCCCAGACGATTTGCGGACAGAAGATCGTGCCGTTCGGCCACGACAACAATCTTCCGGTGCATCTTCGGGACATCCTGGACGAAAACAATCTTGGTCCGGGAATCCTTGAAAGGCAGATGGGGCTTCTCTACGGCCAGGGCGTGTTCCTTAACCGGCTGGCTTACCAGGATGGGAACATCGTGCATCACTGGGAGGAAGACAGGGAGATTCAGGCGTGGTTGGACAGTTGGGACTATGTCAGCTACATCAAGGGGTGTATGACCGACTACCTGCATCTGAAAGGATTCTTCGACGCCAAGTATCTGGAGAAAGGCCGGAGGATAGGCAGGGAGCCGAAGATTGCCTATCTTGAGCATATTCCTTCAAAGAACGCAAGGCTGGAGTGGACTGACAGCCGGGAGATCAGAGACGTGAAGCACATTGTCGTGGGTGATTTCGAGCATTCATGCGTGGGGACTGGCGTGCTGGTCTATCCGGTCTATGACAGAAGGAATCCGGGACGGTACGGAGCATCGGCCTCGTACAACTACACATATTCATTCGCAAGGGATTTCTACGCGGTGCCTCAGTACTGGGGAGCGTTGCGCTGGATTGTCAAGGGATCGGAGATTCCGACCATATTCAAGTACGTGACGGACAACGGGATCAACCTTGCCTATCTGGTGAAGGCTCCTAAGGAATACTGGGAGGAAAGACGGGACCGCCTTAGGATGATCCATCCGACTTGGGATGACACTAAGGTGGAGAACGAGATCAGCAGGCTGACGGAAGACTTGCTGATGCAGATGCAGGATGTGCTCAGCGGCAAGGAGAACGCTGGAAAGTTCTTCTACTCGTTGGATATGCCTTCCGAGAGCGGTGCGGGACGTGTGGCTTGGACCGTGGAGGCGATTGACCAGAAGATGAAGGACTTTGTCGAGGCTCAGTTGAAGATCTCCGAGGCTTCGGCTTCTGCGATCACTTCGGGGATGGGGCTGCATCCGTCTTTGTCGAACGTGATGGTGAACGGCAAGCTGGCTTCGGGGTCTGAGCTGTTGTACGCCTTCAAGCTGTTCCTGCTTTCGGACACGGAGATAGCATCGCAGACGATTCTGGAGCCGATCAACCAAGCGATAGCGTTCAATTTCCCCGGCAAGGGACTGAAACTTGGGTTCTTCCACAAACAGTTGGAGGCGGAGGACGCTTTGACGTCTTCGGCAAGGGTTAAAAATCAGTGATTATGATGGATTTGTTCAACAGAAATCGGGACGGTTCCAAGGAACTTGAGGATCTGACCGGCCAGTGGTACGCATCTTCTCCTTTCAGGCTGATCGAGACGGAAATCCGGTTCGCTACCGATGAGGTGGCGCGGCTTGTGAGTTCAGAGGTGGTCAAGGAGGCCGCTGAGGCTTACGATGAGGATGAGAAGCCGGAACTTGTGGCCGCCGTTAGGCTTCCGGTGGCTTGTCTGGCGTTGATGCGATATGCCAAGCTTTCGTCCGTGTCACACGAATCGACCGGACGGAAGATCAAGATTGATGACAATGAGAGAAGTCCTTACGAATGGCAGATAGACAGGGATGACAGGGCGATGAGAGAGCGGTATTTCCGGGCTCTGGACGCTTTGTACACCTACTTGGAGACTTCGGCCAACGAGAACTGGAAGGCTTCGGCCAAGAGGACGATGACAGGCGAATCCATTGTCAGGAATATTCAGGAGTTCGAGGCCGTCTATCCCATCGACGGGAGCTATTACGTCTATTATCTGCTTCAGGCGCTTGTGATCGAGCGGCAAAGGGCGGTGATAGGGCCGTTCGCAGGGGATAAATGGGCTTCAATCGCTGACGGGTCGGCTGATGAGAGGGTGCTTTCGCTGGCCAGAAGGGCGGCCATACTCAGTGCGGTGATCATAGCTGGCACGAGGTGGAGCCTTGAGGTGTTTCCTATCGAGATCGCAAGGCGGTTCTCCCCTACCTATCAGGGCAACCGGTCGAACAGAGTGGCCACCACGGATGAGATTGACTGGTATGTGGGCAATCTGAAGGCGGAGGTGAAGGACGCTTTGACGGACCTTGCGGACCTGATCAACGAGGAGAAGGCGGATCCTAAGCTTTTGCCCACCAATGACAGGCGGAACAAATTCTTTACTACCGAGTGATGAACACGATTGAGGTTTTCGAGACCGGCAAGGTTGTTCAGGTGCCTGGTTCGTGGAATGAGATGACTCCGAAACAGGTGCGTGGGGTGTTCCGGATCTTCGAGTGGTGCCTTAGGCACGGGAAATCTCCGTTGGACTTCAATGTGAGGGTGCTTTGGATGCTGCTGGGTGTCAAACGGACTGTCAGGGGATGGTTCACGGACATATTCAATGGCGATCAGGGGTCTTTGAGGGATGAGAATGTCTATCGGATGTGCGAAAGGTTTCTGGGTTTTCTGTTCTTGGAGGAGTCGGCTGCGTTGACGTTTGATTCGGTAGCCAATCCGATGCCGGTGGTGCGTTCTGGGCTTGTGTGGCTGCACGGTCCTGGGGAATTGCTTCAGGATCTGACTTTCGGGGAGTTCAGGCACGCATCGGCGGCTGTGAACAGGTTCTTCAAAAATCACGATGTGGCGGATCTTGATGAGTGCATCGCCTTTTTGTATAGGAAACGGTCAAGGAAGGCCAATCGGGCGGGTCGTATGGTTCCCGATGTGGACCAGCGGAACGCACGGAGGCATATTCATAGAGCGTCGAGGTTGAAGGGATGGCAGAAGAATCTTGTGATGATGTGGTTTTCGGCTTGTTTGAAGTATCTTCAGACGGGCGTTCTGGAGATTGACGGAGAGGAGATTGACTTGTCGAGGCTTTTCGCGGGGGATGAGAGCCATTCGGGGGTAAGTTTCGGGTGGAATGATCTGTTGGTCGAGGTGGCCAAGGAGAACACGCTTGGGAACATCGATCGGGTGGATGAGGAGCCGTTGTTCTCCGTGTTGTCGATTATGTGGCATAACTATAAGGAAAGAAAGAGAAATGAGCAGATTATCAAGGCTTCAAAGGCTCACTGAGTACCTTGCGGGGCTGAAGATTCATTCCTGTTGGTGCACTGAGCACATAGATCCGATTTGCACGACCGCGCAGTCGGACGCGACTTCCAAGCTGGCGCATCTTTCGGGTGTGCAGGTTCTTGTGGCGCGTCCGGAGGTGCATCAGCGTGGGGATTCGGACACGTTCCGGGAAGAATTGGGTACGGTGATCTTCGTGTTGGAGAAGGGGCTTGGGCTGGATAAGACGGAGGCATCGGAGAATGAGCAGTATTCGCGGCTTCTGGAGATTGCGGATTTGATTCTGGCCTACATTGCGGAGGAGGCTTCAGGCCAGAACTGCCGTTTGGTGACGGGGTTGTCGCTTGCTTCGGTGGATGTGGTGCCGGAGGCCAGCGTGTTCGGTGGTTGGAGCGGGTACAGCATCGAGCTTGCATTTGAGTGATGGATGTCAGGGCGCGTTTTGTGGCTGAGGTCCTTCAAGATGAGGGTCAGAGGCTTTTGAGGAATCAGGGCAAGGCCATCGAGGCAAGGGTCAAGAAGCGTTCGGGACGGATGGAGTCGTCAAGGAGTGTTTCGGTGACGGGCGGCAGCGGAGCCTCGGGGACTTTGACGTTAGTTCACGTGGCTTACGAGCGCTATCTGGACATGAAACGTCTCCAGCGTGGCGGCCATTCCGTCAAGAGCAACCGCAGGATCCACAACCGCTATGTCTTCGGTGCCTACGCCTCCATAGCCGAGCGTCTGATGTACGAGTTCACGGACGATGTCATCGCCCGGATTCGGGAATCGGAACTGGGGCAAACAAAGTGAAAATCAGCGGGAAGTCTTGATTATTTGGCCGGAAAGTTGTTTCTTTGTAAACACAAATGCTATACAAACGCAATACGGCTATTGCGGACGTGTATTAGCGTTTGGTTTGTTTAACTATTATTGTGGCAACGCTCTATGGAAGTTAAAATTTTCACGTTCTGCCAAGGGGCATTCAATGATGACGGCAAATTGACTATAGTGGGCACTTTCGATGACTACTTTGTCTCTAAATTCCCTGCTATAGTGTCTTTTGGCTTGGCCATTAAACTTGGGCTTAATGAGCAAGATGGTGGAGAGAAACATATTTCCATCAAGTTCCTGAACCCGGAAGGCAAGGAATTTCTTCGTGCCATGACGGCAGATGTTCGAGTACCCGAAAATATAGCTTCAAACATTGCATTTGCGACGAATATTCAGGGAGCCCGCTTTGATATGGTCGGAAAATACAATTGCCAGCTACTCGTCAACGGTGCCTTGATCCGTGAACAATCCATCGAAGTTAAAACAAAATAATTCAAATCATGCTTACTGTTTCTTCCAAAGACGGCACGGTCATAAGCGAGCAATTGCTATCGTCTGAAAGAAAAACTGGAGTTGGAGCTTCAATTATTGCCACCGTGAATGATGAAGACTCACAAAGCAGATTGTCTTCCAATTTCGGTTCTGCCATAAGTTCTTATGATGCATCAAACAACAACACTCCTGAATTTGTATTTGGGACAAACTTGAAATATTGGAACGATGCGACCGCCTTTCAATCCTCCAACAACTTTGACAACGCAAACTTCAATGCCATCGTTGCAATGAAGGAAACCGCGGTTCCTTTTATTTATAAAGAATTACTGAAAGGACCGACGCCTCTTGTTCACGCATTGGATTTAATTTACCCTGGAGTTGTAACCTATCACGGATTTGTATCGTTAGAGAAGTCATGTCAAACTTGGATCTCAATACTGAAGAAAATAGGAATAGAATAATCCCCCTCTTCCCTAACCTCACCGTTGACCGGCATTTTAAGGTGACTAGCGAAGAAACTAATGATTATAACTGCATCGCCTATGCGATGGGTGTTGATTGTATTTGGATTGACACTGAGGGTGTTCCTTGGACTTGGTGGCCTCTTCCGATTACTGGTGATAATGGGATTGATCTGTCTACTGACAGGTTGGTGGAGGCATTCGCCATCCTTGGTTTTGAGGAATGTGACGATGATTCTGCCGAAGATGGATACGACAAGGTCGCTCTTTATGAAGGCTTTAATCCAAACTATGGATATGACACTTGGCTTCATGCTGCCAGAATTGTGGATGCAGGTGTCTATAAAAGCAAGTTGGGGCAATCTTTTGACATTGAGCATAGCCCAGAAGGGGTTTCTGGCTTCTATTACGGGCAGGTGTATAAGTTTATGAAGCGCCCAATAGCGAACCGACATTTGACTCTGGATAAGATACATACTGAGGGCTCAGTGGACGTGGATATGTCAAAGATCATAATAGAAGCCACTTCTTCATACTAATATCACTATGAACCAGTTATTGTCTATTTTTCCGCTTGCGGCGTTCGGGGATTTGAGTTGGCTGCTGGGTGCGGCCATCATTATCGGGCTGATTGTCGGGGCTGTGGTGCTTGTCGGGTGGACTCTGATGATGATAGTAGGGTCTATTAGTGCCGGAATCGCCGGACTCACTTCAAAGAAGCGAACAGCCAAGAGTGTATTTACAGACATTTTATTCATTTTGGCGGGGCTACTGATAATTGCCTCGATAATAGTAATAATTGTCTGCTCATAATATTTTCAAGCCTACGCCTCAGTAGGTTGTAGTCATCCTTGAATCAACCTTCTGTCCTTTCCAACCGTAAGTACGGTCGTTAATTTTGTGCCATAAAATCACGTGAGATTATGGCTAAAAGAATTACGGATGAGGATCTTCGGCTGAACCTGATTGTCAACGGAGACGGCGGAAGAAAGGAGATGCTGGCTTGGGAAAGGCAGATGAATGATTTGCAGAGTTCTATCAAGAAAACGAGAGCTGAACTCAAGAATATGGAGAAGGCCGGGAAGACGGGGTCTCAGGAATATCAGAACCTGACGAAGACTCTCAAGGATCAGGAGAAGACCTTGACTGAATGCAGGGATAAATACAATAAACTCCAAAGTGCCATATCCCTTGAAAACAAGACATTGGCGGAACTTCGCAACCATCTGAAACTGACTCAGGCGGCTCTCAGCAAGGCGGTTCCCGGAACGGAGAACTGGAAGAGGCTTAACGCGGAAGTCCAGAAGACAAAGGCAAGGCTGAAGGAACTGACCTCACAGTCCGGACAGACAAAAGGGGCTCTGGAGAAGTTGTCGAGCGTCAAGGCCGGTGCTTTGGCAGCGTTCGCTGCGATTGCGGGAGCGATCAGAGGTGTGGCAAAGGCTTTCCAGAAAATCGTGGACTTCGAGCAGGCCAATGCGAACCTTTCAACCATCATCGGCAAGAATGTCAAAGACATCGAAGCGCTGACATATTCAGCGATGGAGCTTGGACGGACAACTGAATATACCGCCTCGCAGGTCACGCTCCTTCAGACGGAACTTGCCAAGCTGGGTTTCAAGGAGAACTCCATCATGGACATGCAGGAATCGGTTCTGCATTTCGCCACGGCCATCGGGACCACTCTTCCGGAAGCGGCAGCCATGGCAGGTGCCACATTGAGGATGTTCGGGCTTGACGCCAAGGACACGGCAGACACTCTTGGTGTACTCGTTCAGGGAGCCAACAACAGCGCGCTCGGTTTCACGTACTACCAGACAGCTATGGCCACGGTCGGACCAGTGGCAAAGACTTTCGGGTTCTCACTACGGGACACGGTGGCCTTGCTCGGAACATTGGCCAATGCTGGCTTTGACGCTTCATCAGCGGCCACGGCCACAAGGAATATTCTGTTGAACCTTGCGGATTCGAGTGGCAAGCTTGCGGTCGCTTTGGGTAAGCCTGTAAGCACGTTCCCTGAACTGATGGATGGTCTCAAGACGTTGAAGGCGCAAGGCGTTGACCTTAACACCACGTTGGAGCTGACGGACAAAAGGTCGGTTTCGGCATTCAACACGTTCTTGGATGGTGCGGACGCGGCTATGAATCTCCGAGACTCGTTGGACGATGTCAACGGGGTTCTGAAGAATACCGCAGAGGAGAGAATCAACACGGTCGAGGGTTCTGTCAAACTGTTGCAGTCGGCTTGGGAAGGGTTGATCTTGTCGTTCAAGGATTCCTCCGGTGTTATCAAGGACACTATCGACTGGTTGACCCGATTGACGGAATCCGTATCAAATTTTGTCAATAAGAATAGCAAACAGGGCTATTATCAGCAATATGTCCAGAGCCTTAAGGCTGCATCTGAAAGCATGACACGTGATGAACTTGTTCAGTATATCTACAAGCAGCAAGAAACACTTGCGAATACCGCACGAGCTGTCAGGGAAGGTGCGAACAAACAATCCGGAAAATGGGTCGACGGAAGTGCCATGAACTCCATGGCAAGAGTAGCAGAAGGTGAATTGGAAGGATTCAATATGGCAGCAGCCACTTATCTTGAAGGCGATGAAAACATCATAGGACCTGTTCGGGATAATGATTATTCGGTCGCTGCGCCTGTCGAAGCGTCACAAAACAATGTTTTGGTCGGAGCAAAAAAGATGGGTAACAGCCAATGGTCTCTGAGCAATGATGAGGCGTTATTGAAGGCTAAGGCGGAACTGACACGGCAGTACAATGAGAAGGAGATCGCTTCGCAGGAGGAATATGACGATAGGATTTATGAGCTGGAAGTGGCGACGCTGACGGCCCGGTTGGCGGCTCATAAGGAGAAGGGAGCGGACAGGACCAAGATCGAGAATGATTTGCAGGAGAAGATCAAGAAGCATTCGGAGGATGCGTTGAAGAGGCAGCAGGAGAACGAGAAGAAGGCCGCTGAACTGAGCAAGGAGGGGACGGCCATCATCAACGAGGTGGAGACCGACAAGACCAAGGCTGCGATGGATGGTGAAGAGGCGCGGTACCAGGCCGAATTGAAGAAGTTCAAGGAGACGCAGGTTCTGTACGAGAATCAGGCGGCAGTGCTTGAGGCGATTGAGAAGAAGCATCAGAATAAGTTGTTGAAGATTAAGGAGGATGCTTCAAATAGGCAGTTGACGAAATTAGAACAGGAACATAACCTGGAGAGACAAAAAATACTACTATCGTATTCTGGAGATGAAGTATATGCGACGGAAAAAAAGAGGCCGCATTCTGTAAAACTCTCCAAGTCCGCCAAGAGCAAGGATGAGGCTTTAGTCGCTGAGGATTTACGTTATTTGATTGAACTCCAAAAAGAGTTGGAGAGAATTACAAGTAAAGGCGAATTGGATGGCATTAAGCTTCCTCAAGAAGAACTGGACAACTATAATCTCAAACTTGAGCAGACCAAAACCAAGATTAATGAGTTGATTGTGGCTCAAAACAAGGGCAGGGCAAGTCTGTTTAGAGGAGAGGGGGGAAGCTTGTTCGGCGTTACACAAGATCAATGGAACCAACTCTTTGCTAATATCAGGACCGGCAAGACTTCTGCCACTGACTTTCTCAATGCTCTTTCTGGAATCGGAGGTGCCGCACAAGAAGGATATAAATTGGCAAATCAAGCGATAGCACTGACCAATGCTAAGGAAGAAAGAGATTTGAAGCAATTCCAAAAGAATAATGAGAAGAAAAAGAAGGCTTATAAATCAAGGCTTGACGCTGGTTTGATGTCGCAGGAGCAATATAACGCAAGGGTCGAGGAGATGGAAGCGGAGGAAGAGGCAAAGCGTGAGGAAATGGAGCGTAAACAAGCCACCAGAGCACGACGAATGGCTTTGGCTCAGGCCATCATCGACACCTCTCTTGCAGTTATGAAGACTTACGTTCAGTGGGGCGGCTGGCCACAAGGCCTTGCGCCAGCTCTCATAATGGCCGGTATCGGCGCAGCTCAGGCGGCGTTGATAGCCTCTACGCCAACCGGATATGAAGAGGGTGGCTTTGTGAACACTCGGAGAGCGCAGGACGGGAAGGCGTTCAAGGCACGGTTGTCTCCGGACAAGAGGGGGTTCGTGTCCTCCCCTACCGTGCTTGTGGGTGAGAATGGCGGGGAATATGTGATTCCGGCTGACGGGTTGCGCAATCCGACTTTGTTGCCGTTCGTGGCCACGATGGAGGAGGCTCGGAAGGCGGGAACGTTGAAGAGCCTAAACTTCGAGGCGGTATATCCAGTGGGAGCGGCCATCGGTCGGGAAAGCGGCGGGTTCACGGGGACTTCGACAAGTTCAGTGACCGGAAGCGGATCAGTGAGTGGTGGGGATGTCGCTTCGACAAGCTCAGCGACCGATGCAAAGCTTTTGGAGGCTATCGAGCTTCTGAACAAAAGGCTTTCCGTGCCTATCAAGGCGGATGTGTCTATGCTAGGCAAGAACGGGATCATCGAGCAGACGGAGAAGTACAATCGTGCCAAACGCAGGAGCACTTACGGCGGCTGATGCGGTTCTGAAGTTAGACATCCTCCGGCACGGCAAGACGGTGGAGTGATTTTTGCAAGACGATGGAGGACACTAATTCTGAATGAGTATGAGAAGATTAATCGTTGCTTTTGCTATAATGCTGATTGGGTTCAGCGGGGAGTGTTTCGGAAGGAAGTTGGCTGATCCGGACACGCTTACGTTCAAGAAGACATATCCGATGCCAGGGATTAGCAATGATGAAATTCGCAGTTTTATCGCGGATTGGCCATGGAAGAGCGCGGGACTGGAATATTGTGGGATTCCTGTCGGCTATTTCGGATACGATGCGATGAGTTTCCGGGGACGCTTCCGTGATCAGAAACTCAAAAGTACTACGGCAGACATCTATTCGTACATCTATTTATATTTTAGGGACGGCGCATTTGACCTTGTGTTTACCGATATTACGGCCTATTGGAGGAATAATTATATTGATCATTTATCTTCAAAGGATGACAGATTCAACCGCAATGTATTTTGGCGGATGTCGTATAGTATGAAGATCCTTGACCAGATAAGGGCTCGTTCAAAGGAGTTGTTCGAGATAGTCACCGCCTCGATGGACAATTACCTTGAGGTCGGGCCACCGGTGGAGCTGAAAAATGTTGGATAAAACTCAAAACAGAGAATGTCTAAACAGCAAATACTATAATAAACTGAAATATATGTCCTTTGTGGCCGCCTGAGGGCGGCTATTTTTGTGCCATAATTCTTGGGATTATGGTTAGGATATTGACTAAGGACTACACGGAGCTGGATCTTACTAAGGGGTTTGAGTTCCAGATCGAGATGGAGAACCCGATGCTGGAGGAGGATCATATTCCTTCGGCTTTCAGCACGCAGATCTCGTTTCCGCCTTCACCGGTGAACCGGAAGGTGTTCGGGTACACGCCCGCGATGTTTCTGGCTCCGAACGTGAAGAGGCTGGAGGCTTCGGTATGGATCGGGGGTGTGCCGTTTGTGAGCGGGACGCTGGTGTACGACGGAATCGAGGACGGGTATCTGATGTACACGTTCACGGAGAAGGTGGTGGAGTTGGAGGGGAAGATCTGGAATCAGGAGTTGCTTCCTTTTAACGCTACATCCTTGCCTACAAACAACGCCATTTTTCGTACACCGTTATTAATCAATAAGCAGCACGTTGCGGATCATCCGTATTCCGAGGAGGATGTTTCTGAAGCTTGCAGACTAAAATACTATAACTACCAAGACTCTAAGACTAATCTTGAGTACGAGTCTTTTATTCCAGCCATCTTTGTTTCCGCCATTATCAAGAATTCCCCGATTGATTACCCGTCTGACATCCTCGGATCGAAGGCGGAAGATTACCCTTTGGCAATCTTAGGCACATATCATGAGATTCTGTTCGACAATCTCCATAAAGGAGATGGTGGGAAACCAACGACAAGCGACACTTCTACAGATATAGCAAGATTTCTTCCGGATATTACCTTGTCTGAATTGCTTGCTAATATTGGAAAGATATTTTGTTCGGCTTTCTTCCGTGAAAACAACCGGTTGGTGATGAAACCTATTCAATCCATACTAGAATCGTCAGCGATTGATTTGGATGATAAGATCTCCGATGATTTCTCTTCCGAAATAGAGCCAGCCTCGAAATATAAGTTCGGCTACCAGGAGGACGATTCCGGTAATTACAACATGGAAAATCTCGAAAAAGACTTAGCCAATGGAGAAGTCACATCGTTCGCTGACCTTTTCATTTCCTCCATATTGGATAAATTCAACGAAAACTACACTGTAATTTTCGTTGAAAACACAGGAGACCTATACTCAGGCAGACGTTACACTGCCAAAATCGGGTCGCATGTTGAAAAGTATTACGAAGAAGTCACTGAAGGAGAGTCAACGGAACTTGTCGAAAAGGAGCGCGTCGTGGATGACTATGGAACCTTTTATGATTCAGATGTCATCTATCAAGGCAGCAAAACGAAAGAATTCTCCATCAAAGAAGAGGATGCCGATGATTTTGACTGTATATCCGATTTTTCGGCTGTCAGATGTACCCCTGAACGGACACTCGAGGGATCTTACTTCGCACCTATCATCGAGCAAGAGTCATCTTCGTCCGACAGAAGCAAAAGGACTTATGTGGGAATCATACACAACGACGGTTGCCTTGTCAGCAACGGGTGTTTTGGAGCGTTGACACGGATGGACGCCATGTTTCAGGGCAAAGGTTCAATCACACCCGATGCCCTTTGGGACAAGTACCACAAGGCGTTCGCGGAGTGGCTGGGGAAGACGAGGCAGAGGGTGTCGGTGGATGTGAACCTCTCCCCTATCGACCTGCATAATTTCAGGCTGTACAGGCCGGTGTATTTCAAGGGGCGGAAATGGATTGTGGCTAAGCTTTCGGTGACGGTGGCGGCGGGGTCGGAGGCGGTCTCGACACGCGGGGAGTTCATCGAAATCTGATGTCCTTTCTGAATAGGGCTTCCAACCGTACATTTGCCTTGGGTTGGGGACGATATGCCCAGCCATTGAAGCACGAATATGGAATTTACAGGTAGCATACAGTTCGCTGACGAAAGCTCTTGGCTGACACTGACCACGGAGTCGGATGACACGGTGACGATCACCGTAAAGTTCGGTTCACGGCTCCTTACATCGCAGGAAGTTCTGAGCTTTGACGTGACCCCTAACTCTGGGATCGTACGGTTGCCGGCCGGAGAAATACTCAGAGCTCTGATGGGCAATGGCGTCGGAATGGTTACAGGATCTTTCACGGCCACGCAAGGATCATCCTCTTGTTCGCATAGTTTCAGTGTGCTGCCTTGCAGGAAGTTCTCCTATAAATCACTTGCCGCGACAATATTCACGACAAGGCCGACTAAGTCCCCCGTCTATGAAGGGGCTAAAGATAGGCTCTATTTCTACAGGACTTCTGGGGATGTCTCCACCTATGTCAGATTCAACTATCTTAACGGAGCCACGTCAAGCAGTTACAAACTAAGCCCGACCTATTACGTGTCCGGCAGCTACTACGACCTTGACATTTCCGCCGACACGATGCTGGCGACCGCTTCCGCAAAGGGACTGAATGTGTCCAACATAGCGTCTTATGATGTTTGGATAGAATATTCCGGGAGCAAGTCAACTGTATATTCATTTGACATCAAGAGGATGCGGTTGCCGCTGAAGACGTATATGTTCCTTGGGCGGCGCGGGACGTATGAATATATTCACGCAACGGGAAAGTTCGGCCGCTCGATTGAATCGGAGACGCAGGTGTTCGTGACTTCGGGGATCGAGCAGGAGCTGGAGAATGACAGCACGATGAACTTCGAGCAGAACTCGGGGCACATCGATAGCGTCGGGATGAATGCGTACTGGCTTGAATTTTTGGCTTCCAAAGAAAGGTATATCATCGAGAAGGACGGCACGGAAAGAGCGATTGTCGTGGATGAGTTCAAGACATCGCTGACGGATCGAGCGGTCAGCAGCCTGACTTTCACGTGGCACTACGCCAATCCGAACAACACGGTGATCGACAATGTGGACGTTGAGTTGACGGGACTTACGATAAGTGGGTCATCGACCGTGAACAATGATGACAACACGGCTCAGTTCACGGTGACTTACACGCCGTCCAACTCCACGCAGCGAGGGGTTTTGTGGAGCGTTGAGAGCGGTTCGGCCTACGCTTCCATCGATGAAAGCGGGAAGTTGACAGCTCTTAAAGGAGCCAACGGTAACACGGTCAAAATCAGGGCGACAAGCAAGGAGAACTCCAGCATCTATGCGGAGAAATCCGTCTCTGTGACCTATAAGGCCGCATCCGTAAGCGTCACAGGCGTGCGTCTGAACAAGTCGGTGCTTTCTCTTGCCGTCGGCGAGTCGGAGACGCTTGTGGCCACGGTGATGCCGGAAAGGGCCACCGACCAGTCGGTGACATGGCAGTCTTCAAACAAGAATGTCGCAACCGTCAACCAAAACGGTTTGGTGACAGCGGTTGGCGCCGGTTCGGCTGTCATAGGAGTCAAAACCACCGACGGAGAATTCACCGCGACCTGTGCTCTTACAGTTACCACGGTGGTGAAGGAATATACCCTGACGGTGAACTGCGTCACATCCGGAGCCACCATCAAGGTTCTTGAATATGTCGCCGGACAGACCACTGTGAGGGACGCTGTCGACTACACGGGGCCTATGACATTCAAGGAAAACACCACGATCAGGGTGTGGGCGTACAAACAAGGAATGATCAACTCCGGAACGCAGACTGTCCTTATGACTTCTGACAAGACGGTCTCCGTCGCATGCAAGACGATTCCGACCTGGAATCTGGCGGCGGGGTCTTCCGCCGACTCAGGCGGTGACAGCCTTCCTTGCACGGTGTCCGATCCGGACTCTGTGGGTTGGAGACTGGTGTCTGATGCGGACTGGATTTCCGTCGACTCTGATACAGCCATCGAGGTCAGCCCGAACACGTCCTCGGACAGCAGGACAGGTCATGTGAAACTGATCTGCGACGCCGTCGAAACCGATTACGTCGTGGCAACCTGCGAGATTTCCCAACCAGCTGCCGAGGCAACGATACAGGAGCCTTCGATTGAGTTCGAGTCCGACAGCATCAGCGTTGCCGCCACGACCACGGAGGCAACAGTGCTGTTCCTGGCCAAGAACCTCACGGGGCTTACGGCGGCGTGCTCGGGGGCACTCGTGAACGCATCCGCCAGAGCCAACGCCGCGACTCGTTGCATTGGGGTCAGCTTTGCGGCCAACACGTCAACCTCGGAACGTACCGGGACGATAACCATCTCCGGCACAAGAACGGACGGGCGTGGCACCTATTCCAAGTCTTTCACCATCGTCCAGGCCGCCGCGGCGGCGCCGGACACCTACCTCCTCACCGTCAACGTGCAGCCTTCGGGCGCATCAGTGTATGTGACCGTAGGGTCGGGAAGCATGACGGAATACACCGGGCCGGTGGCGGTCGAGGCCGGGGCGAGCGTCCGTGTGGTTGCTTATAAGACCGGATACGTCTCCAAGTCCCAGACGGTGACGATGGACTCGGACAAGACGCTCGACTGGACGCTTCCTGTGGCCCCGTCGTGGACGCTCACCTCGCAGACGTTCGAGGCAGGAGGCGACGGCGCGGCTTTCGAGATAACGGACGATGAGAGTGTCGGGTGGAAGGTCGTGTGCCCCGACTGGTGCCGTCTGGACGACGAGGTCTACGAGGGGACGGGGGCGCACTCGTCAGGCCTCGTGGCGACGGCGAACGACACAGGGGCCGAGAGGTCGGGCTATGTCTACCTTTACGCAGCCGGAAGCAACAATTACGTCGCCGTGTGCAAGGTGACGCAGGCGGCGGCCGCCCCCGGCCCGGGGGACAGTCCGACCCTGCCGGACGGCTACACGGCGGTGGACTTCATAGCGTCCAGGGGCGCGTCGGGGTCTTTGCTGGGAGACCTGCCGTACATCGACACGGGCGTGACGGACAGGAGCGATCAGACGTATCATGTGGAGTTTACGGTGTTCCCGAACTCGGAGAGCGGGCTGTCGCTGACAACGTACCCGTTCACGATGGGCTCCGCCTCGGCCTCGAAGACCGGGAGTTCGGTGAAGCAGATATTCACGGGGAACTTCCCGGGTGGGAACTCATATTACGGCACGTCCGGCTTGACGGGCGACCAGAGCGGCGCGTGGGGAGGCAACAGGAGCGGCGGCAACTGCATCGTCCTCTTCGGCGTGCTCGCGCCGGGCGAGAGGCACACGCTGGAATGGAACTATGACCAGGGCGAGGTGTCGGTCGACGGGAACGCGGCGGCCGGGAAGATAGTGGGCACAAGCGCAGCCGCCGTGGGCACGTCGAACTCCTGCTTCCTCTTCGCGGTGAACATGGCAGGGTCGCCCGTGGACGGCAACGGGAAAGACATGAGAAGGGGCTGGCAGAAGCTGCACCGCCTCTGGATCAAGGACGGCGCCGGGGCGCTCCTGTGCGATTTGCATCCGTGCAGGAACGAGTACGGAGCCTATGGGTTGTGCGATCTGGTCAGCGGGGCGTTCCTCACGTCGGCAAACGACAAGGCGTTCTCGGGGCCTGATGACGAATAGAGATATAACGATGAAAGAAATGATGAAATGCAACTGCAACCATAGCGGTGTGAGTATAGTCCGCGGCAACGATGTCACCGTCGAGGCGGCGGTGTCGTTGTACGACAGGGACAGCGGCGTTTACAAGCCCTTGGACCTCTCGGGGGCTTCGGAAGTCTCCCTGAGGCTGGTCGGGACGTTCGGCAAGGTGCCGGGCAGGGACACGGTTGCCGCGGGCTCCAAGGTCTCCGCCTTCTTCCCGGCGGGGTCGCTGGGCGTGGGGAGCTACGGGGTCGAGGTGACTTTCAGGGATTCCGGGGGCAGGTCGAGGCTGTTCGAGCGCGGGCTTGTCAGGGTCGTGGAGTCGGGCGGCGAGGCGGACGGCGGCATTTCCGCCGCCGGGAAGACCGTGTCCGTGGACATGAGGACGAGGGTCATAACGCTCGGTGGCGTTCCGATCGTGATTCTTGACGAGGCGGATTACGCCGCACTTGATAGGAAGGATCCCTGGACGCTGTACGTGATAAGGGGCGGGAGCGATGAGGATTGACGGGGCGGCGGACATACGGCTGGGAGAGAGGCCGGTGTCAAGGGTCATGCTGGGGGACGCGCAGGTGTGGCCGGTTGTGGATAGGGTGCGGCTGGACGTGTCGCCCCGGGTCATCTGGCTGCTGAGGGCGGCGGACTGGACGGACTACGTCGACGTGCTGTCGAACGTGGAGTGGAGAGTGGGATAACGTTAATGATATTATGTCAAACCAATAAAAACACATCAGATTATGGCAAAACCATCATGGCTTACCGTTGACCCGACGGGCGGGTCGGGGGACGGGACGATAACCAACACGGGGCTTGAGCACACCGGGCGCGCGCTGCGCACCGGGACGGTGACGGTGACGGGCGACGGCGTGGCCGGGAGCAAGTCCTACACCGTCAACCAGGAGCCGCACCCGGAATTTGTGGAGCTCGACAACGGGGCGGCGATGAGCGTGGCGAAGGAGGGCGGGAAGGTCAAGGTGACCGGAAAGTCCAACTCCAAGGCGCTGAGCTTCGCCTTCGTGGGCGAGGCCGGGGGCGCGGAGATAGCGGCGTCCTACACGGCGGCGGGAAAGTCGGCCGCCAACGGGGCTGAGATCGAGGGCGACCCGGGGGCGGCGGCCCAGTACAACTTCGAGGTGGAGGTCACCGTGCCGGAGAACTCCACCGTGGACGCGGTGGCGAGGACTATCAAGGTGTCCAACGGCGGGGCCGTGTCGGCGCAGATCGTGCTGAACCAGACGGCGGGGGACGCGTTCCTCAATCTGGACAAGGAGACCGTCACGCTGCCTTGGGAGGGAACACCGGCGCAGGTGGTCAACGTGGACTCCAACACGTCGTGGAGCGTGTCCTAAGGGGCAGGCTTCATGCTTATGGGCTGGCGCGGCTGGCCCCGCGCCCGTCCGCAAAGAATAAACACAGAACGTTATGACGACACTGCCTGATTGGCTGAGAATATCCCCGGCTTCGGGGAAGGGTCCGGGGTCCGTCTCGATGGAGGCCGACCCGAACGAGGGCTGCGACCGCTCGGCGGCGGTCACGGTGGCCGCGTCCGGGGGGCCGTCCGTCACGCTGACGGTCACGCAGTCCGGGAGGAGGGAACCGTTCGGCGGATCCGACACGGACATCATCACGGCCGACGGCGGGACGTTCAACGTGCTGAAGGAAAGTTAAAACACACTGAACTGAATATGGCTTACAACAGCAAATACACGGGCGCACAGGTGGAGGCGCTCCTCGACAGGGCCGGAGAGGCTCCGCAGACCTACGACATCGGGTGGCTGCTAAACCTCCTTGCAAACGGAACCCCCGCCACATTAACCGAGGCGCAGTTCAACGAGGTCAAGGCCGCCGCGGAGGCGGGGAAGATATTCACGTATGGAGGCGTGGTTCTTCGGCAAGAATGTTCCAGCATGCCATATGCGGGGGGAACTATTGACTTAGTAGACATCTGTTCCATTCCGGGAGCTCCTTCTAAAGAAGGCTCTTTAACCTATATGTACACCTTTTATGTTTCTGTTAGTCGCCAGACCAGCGCATACGGCGACATGACGTTTGAAGCGGCCAAATCACATTACCGCCTCTTGGATAAAAGCTCGCTCAGCGAATACGCGAAGGCAAGCGTCGTCCCGACAAAGACCAGCCAGCTGACCAACGACAGCGGCTTCATCACGGCGGACGATGTGGCCATACCGGGGAAGACGGTGGTGAAGACCTACGAGGACAAGATCGGCTATGACACCGACTATTATGATGCAAGGGCGAACATAACACTGGCGGCAGACGAGTTCCACATCGTCGGGCGGTGCTACGGTCTGACGATAACGCTCCCGGAGGGGGCGGACACGGACGGGCAGGAGTACTGCTGCCAGTTCTACATCGGGACTTCCGCCTTCACTCTCGCCCTGCCATCGACGGTGTATATACAGAACGGCGAGTGGCCGGAGTTCGAGTCCAACACCTGCTGCCAGTTGGTCATCGTGAACAACTGCGCCGTCGTCGGCATGTTCAAGGCTTCGGAATAGGAGGACAAGGTCATGGGAATGATGAGGCAACTTCTGATGGGAGGCAGCGGCGGCGAGCGGACGCTTGTGAGCACGACAGATCCGCACACGTCGGCAACATCGATGCCGGCGATGGCCATGAGGGGCGGGGCGTCCTACTCCGTGAGCTGGACTGGCACGCTGCCGTCCGTAGGGTCTTACAGCACTGCTTATGTCTTTGAGTTGCTTGGGGGTGTCGGCAGCACTGTTTCATCCATGTGCAGCGCGGCGCTTAGGGGCGGATCGGGTTTCGGCGCGCACCCGACATTGTCTGTCACGCTTTTCGGCCCGACGGTATATTCCGGCCAGCTGTCGCCAGGAGCCTCCGTCGCGCTGGAACTGCGGTTCACGGTCAACGCCGTGTCGGACACGAGCCCTTATTACACGCTGACGGCCGAATGCTATGTGGACGGCGTGCGGAAAGGCGGTGTGACGATAAAATCGACCAAGAATGCCGGCTCCGGCCTGCGGTATTACAGAAACCTCGCTGGGACTTTTATTGTAAAAAAACTTTCATGACATGGACACACAATTCTACATCAAGGACGGAGTCATCCGCGAGAGGTCGCGGATAGTCATCATCAAGGACGGCTTCCAGACGATAAACCCGACGGAAGAGATGGTGCTGGCGGACGGCTGGCAGCCGTACACGCAGCCGGAACCGGAGGAGCCCCAGCCCACAATGGACGACCAGCTGAGGGATATGCTGCTCGACCAGTACAACGGGCGCACCGACATCACGGACGGGGAGGCGCTGAAAAGGCCGCTGCTGGTATATTCATGGGACACCTATGTCGGCAAGGCTCTGGCAAAGGGGCAGGTTGTCTCCCACGGCGGCAAGCTCTGGAGGGTGCGGCAGGACGTTGCCGTGGTTCTTGAGGGGCAGGAGCCCGGTCTGGCCACCGCCGCGCTCTACGAGGTCATAGAGGTCGAGCCGGTGGGAACGCAGGACGATCCGATACCGTACACGCCGCCGATGGAGATATTCAGCGGCAAGTACTACACGCAGGGAGGGGCGCTCTACCTCTGCACCCGTGACAGCGGGCAGGCGCTGTCGCACGATTTGGCCGCGCTCGTGGGGATTTATGTGGAGACAGTTGAGCGGGAGGGTTGACAATGGACTGGACAAGCATCATAGTGACGCTGATCACATCGGGGGCGTTCACGACAATCTACTTCCTTGGCGACCGCAAGACGGCATCCGTGCTGGACAACGTCTCGAAGACCATCGACCAGTGGCGTGGGCTTGTGGACGAGTACAAGAACGAGTCGGAGGCGCTGCGCCAGCAGCTTGCTGACAAGGACGTCAAGATAGACCAACTCTACAAGAGCATCGGGACGCTCCGTGACCGCGGCGACAAGCTCAGCAGCAGGGTGGCCTACCTGAATGCCTTCCGGTGCAAGAAAATCAAGTGCATGGACAGGGAGCCGCCTTTCGGCTCCGTGAAGATGGAGGATGTCGGCAATGGGAACGATCAGTAAGGATTTCAGTTACCGTGAGTTCGAGGAGTCACCTACGGCAAGGCGCAAGGGCATCTGCAACGTGATCACCTCGTTCGCAGTGCGTGACGCGGTTAAGGAGCTGACCGAAAGGGCGCTCCAGCCGCTCCGTGACAAGGTCGGGCATCCGTTACGGATCAACAGCGGGTACCGTTGCCCGGAACTCAACAAGGAGGTGGGCGGTGTGCCAACCTCACAGCACGTCAAGGGAGAGGCGGCCGACATCGAGGCGGCGGATCCTTTCCTGCTGGCAAAGGTGGTCAGGAACACGCCGGAAATCTGGAAAGAGGTCGACCAGATGATCCTCTATCCCACCTTCGTCCACATCAGCCACCGCAAGGGCGGCCCGCAGAGGCGGCAGCTGCTTTACAACAGAAGATACCAAGGAGAAAGGTTTTAATATTCAATGAATATGATGCCAAGGAATATCGAGCGGCGGAGGACTGTTGTTTGGTTAAGTGCTGAGTAAGCAAGTGATACGGCCGGGAAAGACCGGCATATCCCCGGAAAGGGCAGGATACGGGTCCCTGCCGGCAAATAAGGCGGTTGCGTAGGATTAAGCCCAGGAGGCGGGCCGCCGAAAGCTTCGCGCGATGTGAGCGGTTCGATTCCGTTCCCGGGGACAAAACTGGTTCTTTGAAATACTGGAATTGCCGTTAATCAAAAAGATTCGCAGTCACATTGTTTGGAAAATGATTTTCTAAAGGCTATATTTGCCCCAAAATGGGAAGAAAGTCTATGCATAAAGTCGCTAATATCAGAGAAGTAATCCTATCATCGGCGGACAGACTTAGTTGGCTTGGCGGAATCTGCGACGGAAGGGATATGGTCGAGCAGGAAGGTGTCAACCATTTAGTTGTAAACATAAGTGATGACATTGCTTGGGAAGATTTACGACCGGAACATATAACCTCACTTGCTTGCCTGATTGAATCTTGCGCGCGAAAAGGTTGCCTCGCCCAATTGGAAATGAGCAAAGAGATCAAGGACTTTCTTGAAAACGAACTCGGAATGTCAAGGTATTGGAATCTGGACGAAGATTATGTCAGACCAGGCAACGATGACATTCTGAACTTATGGAAGATTGAAGCGGACGGGATGGAAATGCACGCCAAACGAGTAAGCGAATATTTTCGAACCACAAAGTTTCAGGCCAAAGACCTGACTCCGCTTGAAGGTAGTCTGACCGAAGCGTATTACAATGTCATTGACCATTCTTTATGCGAAGGTATTGCCTTTTCTATGGTTGAATATGATAGGAGAATCAACAAGGTTTTCATTTCCGTATGCGACTTTGGCCGTGGCATTGCTGAATCCGTAAGAACTGTACTCCCAGAAATAACTGATGATGTTCAAGCAATAAGGAAAGCACTGGAGCCTCGGTTCACAATCAGATCTACCAATCACAATGCGGGTTTGGGGCTTGGGAATCTTCGCGACTATTGTACCGATCCTGATTCCCTTTGGATTATAAGCAACGATGCCGCTTTGGTCACATCAGGAGATAATGACAGATCTGTAAGATTAAAGAAGCACTTTAAGGGGACTTTGATAATATATTCAATTTCACTTGAGCACTTGGAAGACAATTATATTGAAGACGATTTAACACTTTTGTAATATGGATTATCGCATTTCGGTTTCAGCTATATTTCAGGGACGAAATTACCCTGATGCAGGTGATGTGTTATACTCTATACTAAATGATAATCTTGACAAACAGGACAGAATTATTTTAGATTTCAAAGATGTGACACTTGTCCCGTCAATGTTTTTGAACACGTCTATAGGCAAGATCATCGGTGAGAAGGGAGCTGGGATCATTCGACAGAAAATTGCATTCAGAAATATTTCTGCCAGCCAAATCGCGCACATCAGAGACTACGTTAAGAGGTTCGATACTTCTGCCAGCTAAAGACAGAGAATCTTTGCAATCAAGCGGCGATTCCGGTGTTTTGGAATGGCCGCTTGATTGTTGTTATGCTTATGGCAGATAGGAATGAATTTATGTTTACGGTGACGCTTTTCGTTGTCCTTTGCGCGTTGGTAATCGCTGTCTCCTTTATGAGTTGGAGACGTGGCTACCGCACGGCTGTCACTGAGCTTGTCGAGGTGACCAAGTCCGACACCCTAATAGTCAGGGACACCGTCACCGTCGAGTGTCCCGTTCCCATCCTCACAACCATCATCGACACGTTCCTTGTCGCCTATCCCGACATCATAACCATCCACGACACAACTTTCGTCCGGCTTCCAAAGGAGCGCAAGGAATATTCCGGCAAGGATTACCGCGCGGTGGTGTCCGGCTACCAGCCGTCCCTTGACCTGATCAAGGTCTTTCCCGAAACAAAAACCGTCACCAAGACCATTTCCGTGCCGTCACGAAAAAGGTCTCACTGGTCAATTGCCCTCCATGCCGGCTACGGCCTGACCCTCCAAAACAACTGCATCACACCGATCCCCTACATCGGCGCCGGACTCTCCTACAGCCTTGTCGAGTGGTAAGCCCAAAATTTTCTGCCAAACCCTTTGCGATTCCGGAAATGCTTGCTACCTTGCGAATATGATAACAAAAGAAAAAATATCGGCTATCTCTTAATGTTTGACAGCAAAAGCGCATAGCCGCACGGCCCCGGATTGCTCCGGGGCTTTTTTTGTCGTATAAATTTAAGAAGAGGCGGTTCGGCCCGGCAGTAAATCGAAAGAGTTGAAAAAGAGTGAATTATTTTGAAAATAGTTGTCGAAAAATCTGCGCATTGTTAGAATTAATACTATCTTTGTATCAGTTAAAGAAATGAGATATGAAGTACAACGAATTAATGAGGCAACTGAAAAAGGCGGGGTGCTACGACACAGGAAGACAGCAAAGTGGACACCCTCTCTGGTTCAGCCCAAGAACAAACAAGGTGTTCAAGGTCAGTAATCACGGAACTGACGAAGTGGCGACCGGAACATAGGCACAAATCAAAAAGGCAGCGGGGATTTAATCCCCATAAAAACAGAGTACAGTTATGAGAAAGGTTAACGCAATTATTGAAAAGGCATCAGATGGAAATTACAGCATCTATATGGACGCTGGCGATATGCCTTATCTTGTCACCGGAACCGGAAAGACTGTGGAAGAGGCACGCAAGGTGTTTGAGGATGGTTACGAAGACATCAAGAAATACTATGCTGAAAATGGTGAACCATTCGAGGAGGTTGAGTTCAGCTACCAGTATGACATTCCTTCCTTCCTTCAAGAATACGCATATCTCATCACGCTTTCGGGACTTGAAAGAATTACCGGTGTCAACCAGAAACAACTCGGACACTACATCAGCGGCTATAGGCATCCTTCCGCCAAGACCGCCAAGAAGATCGAGGACGGAATAAGAAGATTAGGACAAACATTTTCGTCTGTCAAATTCGCTTGATTGCAATCGGCCTTCGGGCCAAGCGAGTACTTCATTTCATTTTCTTTGACAGACAGGCGGCATCCGGAAGGGTGCCGCTTCTTTTAGAAGTAGGACTCGTGGTGGCGGATGGACTCGTTGGCGGTGCGTGTCTCCAGAGGTGTGTAGAGGTCGGTCATCTGGAGGGAATGGTGGCGGGCTTGGTCACGGACCGAAAGGAGGTCGGTGCGGGCCTTGATCAGATCCGTGATGCCGGTGTCCTTGAGGCTGTAGAACTTATACTCGGAGGGGAGTTTCAGATCCTTCTTCAGGTGATAGGTCCAGAAGTCACCGAAATGCTTTGCCGGATGGTGTTCGGCCCCCGGGCGGAATCCGGAACTGAAAAGATACCAATCAGCCGGACATGTCAGGACATCAAGGTCGAGCATCAGTTTGAGCACGCAATCCGGAAGGGTCACAACGGCATCCTTCCGGTTCTTTGAATATTCAGCCCTGACGGAAATGGTACCACCCTTGACAGAAATGTCACCGATGCGGATAAAACTCATCTCCTTGGGGCGTATGAAGCAATAATAGAGGACGTAGCACGCCAGAAGATAGTGGCGGTTGCGGTCGCCGCAATATTCACGGATGGCAAGCATCGTCTCCTTCGGGATGACGGTGCGATTCTTGGCACACTTGCGCTTCCCCTGCACTGCGGAAAGATTGGCGGTGAAGTCCTCACTGATGAAATTCTTCTCCATAAGCCATCCCGCAAAGCTGCGAAGCCAGGAAAGGTAATTGTCCCTGGTTCTGGCAGCCTTTCCGCAATCGAGCCAGAGCCAGTCAAGGAATTTCGAGACAACCGATGATTTCAACTGGTAGACGTAGCAGACAGGCTTGTGCTGTTCCTTGTTCCACGCCCTGAACACGTTCAGGAACGAGGTGTAGCCATTATAGGTCTTGACACGCATGATGTCGGACTCCGTCAACTTGTACAGATAGCGGTAGTATTTCTCACAGACATCATCGAAAAGAGTGTATTCCTCTGGATTGTTCAGGGACAGGTAAGGATTCCAACCTTGCGAGAGTTGGTCATTTATGTTGATGACCATGTCGTTGGCGTACCGTCTGCGGGCGGTGACACCTTTGATTTTAGGAACGGACACCCTCTTTCTTCTGAGGCGGCCGGTTTCCGGATCAAGGCAATAGAATTCAACATACCAACGCTTTCCCTCGGCAACTTTTGCCGGAATAAAGCCATTCGTCGTGCGGAGACTTGAAGACATTTTTTTTGTTGGGGAAATTTTTGAACTCCCCAACAAAGGTTTGACAAGAACCGGCTCAGAGCGCAAATTTTTTTGGCGCAAATCTGGCGCAGCATTTTTAGCAATTTTGCCGCAACTTCTTGACTTACAAGACGTTACGGCAAATTCGTAGCGGGGGAAGGACTCGAACCTCCGGCCTCCGGGTTATGAGCCCGACGAGCT
>DCMG01000044.1:24621-31279 GCA_002321335.1 Bacteroidales bacterium UBA1628
TGCTCTACCCCGCGATGTTGGATTGCAAAGGTACGGATTATTTTTGAATCTGCAAATTTTTCTTCAAAATATCCACCTTATTTATCTTCGCCTTATTTATCTTCTAACAGTTCTCAAACAGTTCGGTACGCTTCGACAAGCTCAGCGACCGAACGGGAATACACTGGTTATAATCAATCCTAAATATTCATAAACTCCTTCATCCCGGAGATATCAGCCTTGGAGAAAGATTTCTGCTCGCCGGTGGTGAGGTTCTTGAGTTGGATCGCGCCGGCCTCGGCCTCGTTGCCACCATTGATGGAGAGGAACGGGATGGATTTCTTCTCGGCATAGTCGAACTGTTTCTTCAGCTTTGACGGTTCTGGATAAACCTCTACGGAAACGCCATCGGAACGCAGGGCGGCGGCGACAGGCAAAACGTAGCGGAGTTCTTCCGCGCCCATGCAGGCAAACAGCAAAGTCGTGCTCGACGCCAGAGACTTAGGGAACTTGTCCAAACCCTTGAGGACATCGTAAATCCTGTCGGCCCCGAAACTGATGCCGACACCGGACATATCCGGAAGGCCGAATATTCCGGTAAGATTGTCGTAACGGCCTCCGCCGCAGATGCTGCCAATCTGGAAATCAAGGGCTTTTACCTCAAAAATCGCACCTGTGTAATAGTTCAGGCCACGGGCCAGAGACAGGTCGATCTCCACAGGGCACTTCACCCCGGCCGCGTCTATCAGGCCGAACAACTCCTCAAGCTCGTCAAGACCTTTAAGACCCGTCTCGGAAACGAGTCCGGAAGCGGAACCGCCGTTCATCAAGGAACGCATCGATGCCAGTTTCTCGGAAGTCGATCCGGATAGTTTGAGAATCTGCTCGATCACGGCGATCGCCCCGTCGGTCAGACCTTTCTCACGCATCTCCTCCTCGACGCTCTCCAGACCGATCTTGTCCAATTTGTCGATCGCCACCGTGATGTCCACGACCTTGTCCGGAAATCCGCAGATCTCTGCGAAACCGGTAAGCACCTTTCTGTTGTTGATCTTGACCAAAACATTCACATCCAGAAGGCCGAACACCTTGTCCACAATCTGCACCAACTCAAGCTCATTGACCTGAGACTTGCTGCCGATCACATCCACATCGCACTGATAGAACTCACGGTAACGTCCCTTCTGCGGCCTGTCAGCCCTCCAGACCGGCTGGATCTGGAAACGCTTGAACGGGAAAGAGATCTCATTCTGGTGCTGGACCACGAAGCGGGCGAACGGCACGGTCAGGTCATAGCGGAGACCTTTCTCACAGACCTCTTTCGACAAAGCGACGCTGTTCACTCCCCCGTCTTCCGTGCGGTAATCCTCAAAGTTGACCTTTGAGAAGCAGTCCCCGGAATTAAGGACTCTGAACAGAAGTTTGTCTCCCTCCTCTCCATACTTGCCGAGCAAGGTTGGGAGATTCTCCATGGCCGGAGTCTCGATCTGGGCATAACCGAAAGTCTTGAAGACCTTCTTGATGGTGTCAAAGATATAATTTCTTTCGGCCATGCTCTGCTGACCGAAATCACGTGTTCCCTTTGGAATGGATGGTTTCTGGCTCATAATTATTTCTGAACTTTTTCGGCTTTGTAGCCAAGTTTCTTGATGGCGTCGGCAAGAGTTTTTTCGTCTGTCTTGCGGTTGTCGTACTTGATTCTGATTGTCTGATCCTTGAGCGAGACTTTCAAGTCCTTGACTCCTTTGACGAACGCCAGATTCTCATTGATCTTGTTCACGCACTTGTCGCAATGCATATTGGTCGCGAAAACCACTTCGCTGACATTCTTGTCAGCCGGCATCTCAGCGGCATATTCAGAAGCCGGAACTTCAGCCAAGGCGCAAGGGACAGCAAGCGTCAAAGCCGCCAGCGCCATCAATAATATTCTTTTCATAAACACCTTATAATATTACAGCGTAGTTTCCCGCGCCAAGGTTAATCGTACAAAGATAGTGATTTAATTGTTCTTCGTCGCCCTCCAGAGCGTCAATCTCACGCCAAGATTGATCCGGCGGCCCATAATCGGCCCCCAGACACAGCTGGCGTCGAAGCCTGAAGTCCAAGGAGTCCACTCCCCGGCAGCGTTATGATCCCCGACAAGTACGTGTTTCTGGGTGAAATTCGTGATATTCTCCACTCCCGCATAGATGTCAAACCCTCGGAACCGCCTGGTAATCTGGGCATAAAGCAAAGGATAGACAGGTGTCCGGCCATCAGGATAAAGCAGACTTCCACTCTCATCTTTCAAATCCTTCATGAAATCGTACACCCTCGACGATCCGTTCACGGATGCGGTGAAATCGAATATCCATCGGCTCAAATTGGTCTTGTACTGAAGGTTCAGCACGCCTTTGAAACGGCTTAGCATCGGTTTCTCCACCAAAGCGCCATTATAATTCTCCTGACGCGCATTAGTGTAGCGCCCGGTCAAAGCCACGGTGAAGCGGTCAAAAGGCTCGACATTGAAATCGACCTGCCAGTTGTCTGAATATGACCGCCTTCCATCGGAATCAAAGAACCAGATATCACGGCCGCCGTTCACATCCGCTCCCGGCACCTCATAGTCCACCATCAGCTGACGAGAGAAATGAGTGCGGAAATAATCGAAACTGATGTAAGTTTTGGAAGGATCGGCCCCGAACGGCAAGTAGAAAGTCACATTGCCTCCGAACGTCCACGAATCCTCCAGCAGCCGCTCCATGCAATCCCCTTGGAGCCTGCTGTGGGTGGACATCACTCCGATGTTGTCGGCGACCGGGTCGGCGTACCTCAATCCTCTGCCGCCGTTCGCCCTCGCCACGAACCACTCCGCCGGTGAATATTTCAAAGTCACCCTCGGAGCCACCTTGAACCCGTTCCCTTTGTACCAGTCGGCGCTTACACCAACGATGGATGTGAATATCTCACCAGCGTGGAAAGTATATTCCCCGTAAGCCCCACCGAAGAAATGATCCGCGATCCCTGAATATGGACGCAGAATATTCCCGCCCTCCGACATATTCCACAGATTGTAGTCCAGCTTTGCGACATCCTCGTCAATGTGGTCGAATGTGCCGGAGAGGCCGACAGTAAAGTCATGGGAGTCGTTCAACTTGTTTCTGTAAAGAAAATTGACAAAACCGGACTGCTGCTCAGCCAGATATGAAGAAGCGCCGAACCATGAGTCGCTTTTCTGCCACGACCAGTCAGCGATGGCGGCTATGCTGGACGATCCATCCTCACGAAGGGGCTTGCCGACTTTCAGGTATGCGTTCAGAAGACTGTTGTTTATGTCGGTGCCCCAAGGCTCGCCGGACGGCTCGGTCACTGAACCTGTCGAAGTGACCGCCCAAGTGCGTATGCGGTCCTTGTCATATCCGTCCATCCCGCCCTGGCGGCGGTCTCTGACAGCCTTCACACCCCAACGCACCTGAAGCTCAGGCGTGTAGTAAAGCCACCTGTTGGCCACATTGAACTGCAACATCTTAGGGTCGTCACGGAACCCATCGTGATTCATGTCGTAAGTCTTGAAGTTCCCGCTGACGTGCCCGAGAACAATCGTGTAGATGGTAGGGCTGAGCTGCCAGGCCGAAGTGGCGTTGAAGTCCGCCTTGGTGTCACTCATCATCGAAGCCTGGATGAACAGCGGTTTTTCCTCCGTCGGTTTCTTGTGCTCAAGGTTAATCTGTCCGGTCATCGACTCCAGACCGTTTATCACGGACGGAGATCCTTTCGCTATCTGGATGCTCTCCAGCCACGGTCCAGGCACGTAAGAGAGCCCGTATGGAGCTGTAATCCCTCTCATGACTGGGCGGTTCTCGTCCAGCATCTGGGTGTAGGTTCCGGAAAGGCCGAGGAGTCTTATCTGACGCGCCCCGGTCACCGCGTCCGAATAGCCGACAGTCACGCTGGCAGAGTTCTCGAAACTCTCAGCCAGATTGCAGCAAGCCATCTTCTGAAGCCCTGAGGCAGAGATGAGTTCGGTCCTCAATGTCTTTCCTCTAGAAATGCTGTTTTCCTGATGTCCGACAAAGACAGTGGCGCTTAGACTGTCTGTTCTATCTTTATAAATATTGGTAGTGTCAACCGACTGGGCTAAAAGCACCACCTCCAGAACCATGAATATTCCCGTGACTATGAACTTTTTCATACAATCCTCCCCCGAAACGGGTCAACCGCTTCCGATAAAATTTCACACTCTACCGCAAAGATAAACCATACCTATCAGAAATCCAATCCACTCGCCAAGATTTTACCGGACCATTTCTTCGCATAGTCCCACGGCCTTTTATTGGCGACTGACGCAGAAGACAGGGAGGATGAATATCACGGCGAGGATGGAGAAGAGCATGCCTGATATGGTGCCGACAGCAAAGTCGAACCAGAAGACTTCCTCGGGGCCATCGGTCAGGAACGGGAGGAGGCCGAGGATGGTGGAGACTATGGTGAGGGTGATCGGGTTGATCTTGCGGGAGTAGGACTTGACGTAGAGGCGGATTTCTTTTGCCGGCCCTTCGGCAGGCTCAGGGACCGGTTGGTGAGCCTGCCGAACCACAGGGACCGGCCCTTCGACAAGCTCAGGGACCGGTTGGTGCAGAAGGGATTGGTAGGTGGTGACGAGGTAGATGCCGGCGTTGACGACGATGCCGCTGAGCATCACGAAGGCGGCGAAGCCGCCCTGGTCGAAGGAGAAGTCCGAGAGACCGAAGGCGAGGAAAAGGCCGATGAAAGAGACCGGCACCATGAATATCACGGCAAGCGGATAGCGGAACGACTCGAATGTTATGGCAAGCATCACGTACATCACCGCGAGAATCAGGAACAACAGCCACGCGTACTGCTGCTTGGCGGTGTCGAACCAGCCCCAACCCGGAACCTCGGCCTTGAAACCGATCGGAAGAACCTCATCGTTCATGTACTTGACAGCCTTCTGGGACAGGGATCGGCTGAGCTCCCAGCTGCCGATGAAATCGTAGCAGACAACCAGCTCGTAGGACTGGTTACTCTTCTTGATCGTCACTCCGGTACGCCTCTTGTCTATGCCACCGACACTAGAAAGCGTCATCTTTTTCTGACCGACATCCATCGGAAAGTTCAGAACGTGCCAAAGGTCGTACCTGTCCAGATCCGAGGAACGGAGAACAACATCGACTGCCTCGCCATCATATTCAGAAGTTCCTATCCTCCGTTCGTACAGCAAGGACCCCAGGGCGTTGTAGTAGGAATAAGGATTTATGTCGGCGAGCGTCATCTGTCCGAAATCGTAGTCCAGGACAAACTCCATAGAAGGACGGCCGTTCCAGCCACCGGACCATATCTCCGCCCCCTGGACACGACGATTGGTTGAGAGGTAAGCCAGCAGCCTCTCGGCATAGCGGCTGAGCTCCTGATAGTTATAGCCCTTCAAGGAGATACGGTTGTCCTTGGAGGACGACACGATGTTGTTGTTGAAATTGTTGTCATCGATTCCTGAGACCCGCCAGTTAGCCCCGCCGAAATTGATTGCCATCCTCGTGACCTCTGACTTAAGCACTGAAGGGAAACCTGTGTTCTCGTACTCGGGCTTGAACTCCACGGAAATCTCAGCGTTGTCGTAGGAATATATCGACGTGGTGAAGACGGAGATCTCATCGAATTTCGACAGATAATTCTCCATCGCTTTCACAACATCATTCAACTGGTTCACGGTACAGCCTTCAAGCATGCCGGCATTGATGACAAGGCGTTTCTTTTCGGGCTCCCGGTAGAAATTGGAGCGGTTCAAGGACTTGCAAAACAGGCCAAAAGACGAGCTGGCTATCTTGTCTATCAACTGGCGGTTGCTGTCATAAGGTTTCCAAGTGACAATCTTGTCAAGAAATCTGTCGAAGCGGCTTGCCTTGGTCTTATCATAGTCTGACAGGCGGGTAGGAAGCAGACAGAGCGGGATGCCGAACGCAACTATGAACAGAAGGACATAGACCCAACGATGCCTGACCCCCCAACCGATGTAGGAAGCGTAGAACCTGTTCCAACGCAGAATCCTGCGGATCTTCCTCGGGGAACGCCCCTTGCCGCCACCTGACAGACGTACAGGAATATATTCCATCAGCGACGGAATGAACAGGTAGGAAATTATCAGCGACAAGCCTAAATTGATGACAATCACCCAGATGAAGTCCACGAGATTGGCCTTTTCCTTTTCAGGAAGCAGGAGAACCATCATCAAGGCACCGACCGTCGTGGCAGCAGCAGAGAGGATAGACGGGAAGGCTTTTCGGTCCTTGAAATGGGCATAGTGGTCGATCATCACGATCGAAGTGTCTATGATTATACCAAGCGAGACGGTGATTCCGGCAAGAGTGTAGATGTGGATCTGGATGCCTGCGAAGCTGTAGATCATCAATGCGGTCAATACGTTGACTGTCAAGGTGAACACGATGATCAGCATGTACCGCCACGACCTGTTTATAAGGAACACGAACAGCAGAAGAATCAGGATGCAGAGAGCCGTGCGGACATAGATCTTGCCGAGTTCCTCGCTGACATATTCAGAGGAATCGTAGGCGATGCCGGCGGTGATTTCAGAAGGGGAACCCTTCTGGAGTTCCGCCATCCGCTCTTTGACAGCGGATGCCACTGTCAGCAGGTTGGCGGTGGAGGCTATCTCCACTGACAA
>DCMG01000149.1:0-299 GCA_002321335.1 Bacteroidales bacterium UBA1628
CTTAGGGATGACAAATGGCTTTCGACAAGCAACAGCGAGCTGGAAAGCTACACGACCAGAAGCGCGATGGTGGGTTATACATTTAATAATAACTGGCTGTACCTCAGTCCGTACGTTTATGTCTACCACAATGGCAATCAGATAATTCCGCTGTTCAGTCAAGAGAACGGGTATCTTGTGGAAAGAAAGGAACATTCCGGGAGCATGCTGGTGGTGATGGCCGCTCTCGGAAGCAGGATCAAACCTTTCAGGAATATTCCTCTCTCGCTCACCATCTATGCCATGTACAATGACCAGAG